>JANORB010000061.1:0-11383 GCA_031415135.1 Methylibium sp. | reverse complement strand
GCCATCACGGTGTTGATGTCGAAGCTGCCTTCGGCCTGCAGGATGAGGTAGCCCACGCCTTGCGACGAGCCCAGGTACTCGCCCACCACGGCGCCGACGAAGGCGAGACCGACGCTGTTGTGCAGCGAGCTGAACACCCAGGCGGTGGCGCTGGGCAGGTAGACGTGGCGCAGCAACTGGCGCTGGCTGGCGCCGAGCATGCGGGCGTTGGCCAGCACCGTCGGGCTCACCTCCTTCACGCCCTGGTAGACGTTGAAAAAGACGATGAAAAAAACCAGCGTCACGCCCAGCGCCACCTTGCTGCCGATGCCGAGGCCGAACCACACGGCGAAGATCGGCGCCAGGATGATGCGCGGCATCGCGTTCAGGCCCTTGATGTAGGGCTCGAGCAGCGCCGACGCCATCGGGCTGAGCGCCAGCCACAGCCCGGCGCCCAGGCCCAGCACCGAGCCGATGCCGAAGGCCAGCAGCGTTTCGATCAGCGTGACGGCCAGGTGCTTGTAGATGTCGGCCTCGGTGATGAACCAGGCCCAGATGCGGCCGGCCACCTTCAGCGGCTCGCCGAAGAAGAACGCGGCCTGGCGGTCGTTGTCGAACATCAGCAGCGGCAGCAGGCCGGGTTGGGTCATGGCGTGCCAGAACAGCAGCACGGCCAGCAGCAGGCTGAACTGCCAGACGCGCAGGTTGCGCGGGTTGGGTTTGAAGTGCTGCCACATGGGTTCAGGTTTGGCGTGTGCCGGGTCGGAAAGAATGGCGACAACCGCCTTCGCAGCACCTACCAGCGCAACTGCTCCACCTCGATGCCCAAGGCATCTGCAACCTTCTGGAGCGTCGCCTTGCGAGGGTGCTTGACGCGTTCCATTTGCGCGTAGGCGGCTTGCGTCACTCCCATGCGGGCAGACACTTCCGCCTGAGTCAGCCTGAAATTCTCGCGCCACGCAGCCATGGGCGACATGCCCCGTTCATACGACAGGTTCACCACCTCGTTGGGCACCGTCCCCTGGCTGAACCCGCCGCGCATGCGGCGAAACTGTTCATACGGCACCACCACGAAAGCAGGCTTGCCGTCGGCCCCGACGATGATCTGAAACTCAGTACGTGCGTTCATCGCGCTTCCTGACCTCTTCGATGTTGACAATTCGCACGGCGCCATCGAAATCGAAGAACACGCGGTAGTTCCCGACTCGCAAGCGGTAGCCGTACTCGTGGTTTGTGAGCGCTTTCACGTTCCGGGCATTCGACAGATCGACAAGTTCAAGGGTCACCGCACTTCTGATGTGCTTGCTTGCAATGGCGTCGATCTTGCGCAGTTGGCGCAGCGCCTTCGGCTGCCAGTTGATGGCATTCACGCGGCAATCATAAGTAACTAATAAGTATTGTCAACTTGATGGACGACAGGTCCGTCAAATCGCCTTGCGGTACTGCACGAAGCCGGGCTTTTCGGCGATGCGGTCGTAGAGCTTCATCGCGTCGGCGTTGGTCTCGTGCGTGAGCCAGTGCACCTTGGCGCAGCCGCGCGCCTTGGCGCTCTCGTACACGTGCTCGATCAGGCGCCGGCCCAGCCCGTGGCCGCGATGCGCGGCATCGACGAACAGGTCTTGCAGGTAGCACGAGGGCTCGACCGTCCAGCAACTGCGGTGGTCGATGCTGTGCACCAGGCCGCGGGCCACGCCGTCGACCTCGACCAGGTCGCAGAACATCGGCTCGGCGGGGTCGAGAAAACGCTGCCAGGTGCCGCGGCTCACGTCGACGGCGATGTCGGCCTTGTAGAAGCCCTGGTAGCCGCACCACAGCGGGTACCAGACATCGAACTCATCGTCGCGGGCGGTGCGGACTTCAATGATCGCCATGCAGGTTCCTTGGTGCGCGGCGCGGCGTCAGGCCGCGAGTTGCTGTTGGTAGCCCTTGAGCACTTCTTCGCGCAGCACGCCCCAGATGGCCCGGTGCAGCTCGATGAAGCGGGGGGTGGTGCGCACCTCGGCCACGTCGCGCGGGCGCGCCAGGTCGATGCTGAATTCACCGATGGGCCGGGACGCCGGGCCGGCGGAAAGCACCACCACGCGGTCGCTCATCGCTATCGCTTCGTCGAGGTCGTGGGTGATGAAGAGCACGGCTTTTTTCTTCAAGGCCCACAGCGCCAGCACTTCGTTTTCCATCAGCTGCCGGGTCTGGATGTCGAGCGCGGAAAACGGCTCGTCCATCAGGATGATGTCGGGGTCCAGCGCCAGCGTTTGCGCCAGGCTCGTTCGCTTGCGCATGCCGCCCGACAACTGGTGCGGGTAGCGGTCGCCAAAACCGCCCAGGCCCACGCGCCTGAGCCAGTCCTCGGCCTGCTGCCTGGCGTCCGCCACGCCGCGGAATTCGAGCCCGGCCATCACGTTGCCGAGCGCGGTGCGCCAGGGCATCAGGCTGTCGGTCTGGAACATGTAGCCGGCGCGGCGGTTGATGCCTTCGAGCGGCTCACCGAACACGCGCACGCCGCCGCTGCTGGGCGCCAGCAGCCCGGCAGCCACGTTCAGAAGCGTGCTCTTGCCGCAGCCGGTGGGGCCAACGACCGAGACGAACTCGCCCGCGCCCACGGTCAGCGTCACGTCGCGCACGGCGGTGTAGCGCTGGCTCGGTTCGTCTTTGCTGATGAAGGTGCAAGACACGCCATGCAGCGCCAGCGCCGCGCTCGCGTCCACGCTCACCCCTTCGGGTACTTCGCGTTCGCCGCCCTGGCGAAGTCGTTGGTGTACACGGCCTTGAGGTCCAGCGTGGCCTTGGCGATTTCGGGGTCGATGCTGGCCAGCGCCCTGAACGCGGTGGCGGGGCCCGCCTCGGCGATCAGGCCGTCGGCCGACAGCGCGCCCTTGGCGGCCAGGAAGGCGTCGACGTAGACCGCGCGGTCGCCGAGCAGATAGCTCTCGGGCACGGCCTTGATGATGTCGCCTGGGCCGGCGGCCTGGATCCACTTGTTGGCCCGCACGATCGCGTTGGCGAGCGCCTGCGTGGTGTGGGGGTTCTTGTCGATGAAGGGCTGCGGTGCGTACAGGCAGCCGGCCGGCATCGGGCCGCCAAAGACCTTTTCGGACTCGGCCACGATGCGCGTGTCGGAGACGATCTTCAGGTCGCCCGAGCGCTGCAGCAAGGTGATCACCGGGTCGAGGTTGCTCATCGCGTCGATCTGCCCCGAGCGCATCGCGGCCACCGCGCCCTGCGAGGCGCCGACGCCGATGATGGACACGTCGCTCGGCTTCAAGCCGGCCTTGTCGAGAATGAAGTTGACCTTCACGTTGGTCGAACTGCCGGGCGCGGTGACGCCGATCTTCTTGCCCTTCAAGTCGGCCACGTCCTTGTAGCCGCCCATCGTCTTGGGATTGACGCCGAGCACGATTTGCGGCGCGCGGCCCTGCAGCGCAAACGCGCGCATGCGCTGGCCCTTGTGCTGCATGTTCACGGTGTGCTCGAACGCGCCCGACACCACGTCGGCACTGCCGCCCACCACCGCCTGCAGCGCGCGGGCGCCGCCGGCGAAGTCGACGATCGTCACCTCCAGGCCCTCGGCCTTGAAGTAGCCCAGTTGTTCGGCAATCGTCAGCGGCAGGTAGTACAGCAGGTTCTTGCCGCCGACGGCGATGCTGGTCTTGGGTTTTTCGATCGCCTGGGCGCGCACGATCGCGGGCGCCGCGATCAACGCGCTGACTGCGGCGGAACGGGCCAGAAGGGTACGGCGGCGCATCGGCAACTCCTGCAGGGGGCACAACGAGGCACCGACTGTAGCGCCGGGCCAGGGGCGCCCGGCTGCGTGCTTGTCCGGGGGCGCGCGACCCGAGGCGCGACGGCTGGTCGAGAATGCGGTCACCATCCATTGTGGAGACAGCATGAGCAAAACGAACTGCGTTGCACTGGCCAGCGCCCTTGTCGCATCCCTCATGCTGAGCCAAGCCCAGGCCCAGGCCTGGCCCGAACGCCCGGTGCGCGTGATCGTGCCGGCCCCCGCGGGCAGCTCGCTCGACATCATCGTGCGCACGCTGGAGCCCCGGCTCGTCGAGCGCTGGAAGCAGCCGCTGGTGGTGGAGAACAGGGCCGGCGCCGGCGGCATGCTGGGCATGGACGTGGCGGCCAAGGCCGCGCCGGACGGCCACACCCTGGCCATCGGCTTCAACGGGCCGGTCGCCTTCGGCCCGTTCATGTACAAGAAGATGCCTTACGACCCGGGCCGCGATTTGCTGCCCATCGTGCTGACCACCTCGCAGCCCAACGTGTTGGCGGTGGCGGCGGCCAACCCGGCGAAGTCGCTGCCCGAATTCATCAGCTGGGCCAAGGCGCAGGGCGACAAGCTGAGCTACGGGTCGGTCGGCAACGGCAGTTCGTCGCACCTGACGATGGAGCTGTTCAAGGTCGACGCCGGCATCCACGCGGTGCACGTGCCGTACGCCGGCTCACCGCCGGCGGCGACCTCGCTGGCGGCCGGCGACACTCAAATGCTGTTCGCGGTGGCACCGGCCTTGTTGCCGCTGGTCACTGGCGGGCGCATCAAGTTTCTCGCCGCCACCAGCCTGCAGCGCAGCGATTCGTTGAAAGACCTGCCCACCGTGGCCGAACAGGGCTTCCCAGGTTTCGAAGCGCTGGCATGGAACGGCCTGTTCACCGCAGCCGG
This sequence comes from Methylibium sp., assembly GCA_031415135.1. Lineage (GTDB taxonomy): Bacteria > Pseudomonadota > Gammaproteobacteria > Burkholderiales > Burkholderiaceae_C > LGRD01. The sequence continues at coordinate 6,741 of JANORB010000061.1, read as the reverse complement.
CACGCCAGCGCCCATCGTCGAGCGCATCAACGCCGATGTGAACGCGGCATTGAAAGACCCGGACGTGCGCGCCGCGTTCGTCAAGCAGGGCTTGATCGTCGGCGGTGGCAGCGCCGCCGAGTTCAAGGCCTTCATCGAGCGCGACAGCAGGAAGTGGGGCGCGATCATTGAGAAGGTGGGCATCAAGATCGATTGAACCCGGCGGGATTGCCGCTACAGCGGTATCAAGGCAATGACTTGGCGCCCGTTCCTGCGGTACACGGTGAAATCGCTGTCGAACGTCCACACCGAACTGCGTGGGTGCAATTCGGCCAGGCGAACCATGCAGGCATCGGCCAGCGACATGGGCACGGAGGCATATCGCCTGATCAGCGTCAGCAACTCGGCGGACTGCGCCGCAATCTGAATGCCGACGCTCAAGAATCCCTCGTCGACCATTTCCAGCAAGGCGGCGCGCCCGCCCGACAAGTGCCGCACCAGGTGCGTGGCCTCGGCCAGCACCGCCTCGCAAGTGATGAACGGAGGCTTGAGCAGCGCCAGTTGGCGGGCTACCGACGCATGCTGGCGGTCACTGGCGTTGAGCAAGGCCACCAGCGGACCAGTGTCGACCAGCACGTTGCTGCGCAAGGCACTGACGCCGGGCTTCATCGGCCGAAGTCGTCGAGGTGCTTCGGGTGGGTCGACAGATCGGCAGGGCCCTTGAGCAGACCCAGCCATTTGGCCGCCATCACGGCTCCGGACGGCTCTGCGGATTTCGGCGACGCATTCAGATAGTGCTCGATCGCCTGGCGCACGACCGCGCTCTTGCTGCCGGCCTTTTGCTGCCGCGCAAAGTCGGTCAAGCGATGGTCCAGCGTGTCCGGCAATTTCAGCGTGATGGCTTTCATCGTGAAACGTCTCCGTGGATGGAATGTGATATTACCAAACTGGCAGGTCAGAATTACCATCTTGCTCGTCCACCGCCGCAAGTCGCCCCACCGACGCATCTTCGACATCGAGAAAGGGGACGGTGGCTCGCAGAGTCACGTCGGCATCGTCGGGCACGATCAGCCGCAACGGCAGGCGGCGCACTTCGTTGCGCGCCTTGGAGCCAAGGTTCCTCAGCAAGCCGGGCGGATGAGCGCGCCGATGGTCATCGCGGACCCGTGCCGAAATGCGCCAGGTAGTGCGCCAGGTCGGCCAGTTCGGCCGGGGCGATGCCGGCCAGCGCCTCGCCCATGGCGCCGGTGTAGCCCAGCCGGGTGCCGGCGCGGAACTCGGCGAGCGCCTTGTTCAGGTAGTCCTCGCGCTGGTGGGCCAGGCGCGGCACCTGCTTGCCGCCGGCCTGGTCGTCACCGTGGCACGAGGCGCAGCGGTGTTGGCGCGCCAGCGCTTCACCGCGCGCCATGCGGGCCGGGTCGGCTGCGTTCGTGGCCGGCGGCGCGGGTGGCGGCAGCGTGCCGATCAGGTCGGCAAAGGCGCGCAGATCATCGTCAGTCATGCCCTTGGCCACGGCTGTCATCGCGTCGTTGGCGCGCCGCCCCTCACGAAACAGGAACAGCTGCGTGATGGCGTAGAACGACGGCTGTCCGGCCAGCGATGGTGTCAGCGGCTGGCTGCTGCGGCCGGCCTCGCCATGGCAGGCCGTGCACAGCACAAAACGCTCGGCCGCCGGCGCCGCAGTTTGGGCCTGCGGCGCCGCGGCGCAAAGCAGGCCCAGCGCGGCCAGCGCGCCGGCCGCGGCTTGTTTCACGAACCCGTGTAGCTGATGCGGTAGATGGCGCCGTTGTGGTCGTCAGACACCAGCATCGAGCCGTCTTTCAGCACCAGCACGTCGACCGGGCGGCCGAGGTACTCGTTGTTCTCGACCAGGCCGGTCATGAAGGGCTCCATCTTGGCGATGCCGCCCCTGCCGTCCGGCCACGCCACGACGATGTCGGCGGCGTATTTCTTGGTCCGGTTCCACGGGCCGTGGCGGGCGATGAACATCGCGCCCTGGTACTGCGCCGGGAACATCTTGCCGGTGTAGAAGCGCATGCCCAGCACGCCGGCGTGCGGGCCCAGCATCTGCGCCGGCTGGGTGTAGTCGGCGCAGTTCTTGCCCCAGCCGAATTCCGGGTCGGCAAAGTTGCCCTGGTGGCAGAACGGGAAGCCGTAGTGGTCCTTGCCCGGCTGGCCGACGCGGTTGAGCGTGTCGTTGGGCAGGTCTTCGCTGAGCCAGTCGCGGCCGTTGTTGGTGTACCAGAGGTCGCCGTTCTTCGGGTCGAAGTCGAAGCCGACGGTGTTGCGCACCCCGCGCGCCACCACTTCCATGCCGCTGCCGTCGAGGTTCATGCGCGCGATCTGCGCAAAGCCTTCCTTGATCTCGCACACGTTGCACGGCGCACCGGTCGGCACGTAGAGCTTGTTGTCGGGCCCGATCTTGATGAACTTCCAGCCGTGCGGCACTTCACCGGGCAGCTTGTCGTAGATCATCACCGGCTTGGGCGGTGTGTCGAGGTTGGCTTCGATGTTGTCGTAGCGGGTGATGTCCTTGGGCGTGGCCACGTACAGCGAGCCTTTGTGGAACTCGATGCCGTTGGGCAGAAAGAGCTTTTCGGCGATGGTCTTGACTTCGCGCTTGCCGCCCTTGTCGACCACGGCGTAGATCTTGCCGGCCACGAACAGCGAACTGACGAACACCGTGCCCTTGTCGCCCTCGCGCATTCCGCGCGCGTCGAGGATGTTGCTGGCCCAGACCTCGGCCTTGAAGCCGGGTGGCAGCTTCAGCTTGGCCAGCGGCAATTTGTCGGCCGCCGTGGCGATGGGGAATGACGGCACCGGCGCCATCTTGGCGCCGGCTCCGGCCTTTGGCATCCCGATCGCCCAGAACGGCACTTCTTCCGCCTTGGGCGGGTCGGCTGCCAGTGCGGCGGCGCCGGTCAGCGCCAAGGTCGCAGCGGCCAGGCAGCCGGCCCACGGGCGGGTCATCTTGTGTTCCATCGTCGTCTCCTGAGGCAAGTCAGCGGGGTGGCACGGGCCGCGCCATGTTGCCTGTCATGCGCGGCCTGTCGTCGAAGCGTCGCATTGGGTTCCGCCGCTGGCGCAGCGTCAAGACAGGGTTAGCGCTAGGACGACTCATGCCCATGCCACGCGCGCTGCGCGTGGAGCCGCAACCGTAGAATCGTTTCCGATGAAGATGTGCCGGTGGTTCGGGGTCGGGTTGGTGTTGCTGCTCAGCGCGGCGCGCGCGCAGGCTCAGGTCGACCCACCCGCAATGCCGGCGTCCGCGGCCTCCGCAGCGTCCGCAGCCTCCGCGCCGGCCGCGCCGGTTTCGCTGTCCCTGTCGGCGCGCAAGGTGTACGAACAGGCGCGTTCGCAGCTGGTGCAGATTCGCACGGTGTTGAAGGGACGGGCCAGCCAGACCTCGGTGGGCTCGGGCTTCTTCGTCACGCGCGAGGGCCACATCGTCACCAACTTCCACGTCATCAGCGAAGCGGCGCTCAAGCCCGAGCGGCACGATCTGGTGTACGTCACCGCCGACGGCCGCGAAGCGCCGCTGCAGATCCTGCAGCTCGACGTGCTCAACGATCTGGCATTGCTCAAAGCCGGGGACGCGGGCACACGCTCTTTCGATGCGCTGGCGTTCCGGCCGGCGTCGGTCGCGCTCGGCCAGGGCGAGCGCATCTACTCGCTCGGCAATCCGCTCGACGTGGGATTCGCGGTGATGGAGGGCAACTACAACGGCATGGTGCGGCGCAGTTTCTACCCGCAGATTTTTTTCGGTGGCGCGTTGAGCGGCGGCATGAGCGGCGGGCCGGCGCTGGACCAGGAAGGCCAGGTCATCGGCATCAATGTGGCGCGCCGGGTCGACGGCGAACAGGTGAGCTTTCTGGTGCCGGCCGCGTTTGCCAGCGCGCTGCTGGCGCGCGGGCGCGACGCCGCGCCGGTCAAGACGCCCGCGTTCGAAGCCGTGGCCGCGCAACTCACGGCCCACCAGGAGGTGATGACGAACCGCTTCATCCAGCAGGGCTGGAAGTCCGCCACGCACCCGATCTACCGGGTGCCGGTGCCGCCCGATGTGTTCATGCGCTGCTGGGGCAGCAGTGAGCCGTCGCGCAGCGGCGGCCTGGACATCGAGCGCTCCGACTGCGTGATGGACACGCGCATCTTCGTCGGCGACTTCAACACCGGCGCGCTGGCGCTGCGCCACGAAAGCTACGACGGCGGCAAGCTCGGCACGCCGCGGTTTGCGGCGCGCCATTCGCAGAGCTTTCGCAACGAATCCTTTGCGCGCCTGGGCCCGCAGCACCAGACCAAGCCGCAATGCCACGAAGACTACGTCGACCGCGCCGGGCTGGCGCTGCGCGCGGTGGTGTGCCTGCGGGCGTACAAAAAATTGCCGCAGCTGTACGACGTGTCGGTGCTGGTGGCCACGCTCGACCAGGCGCGCGCCGGCGTGCAGGGCCGCTTCGACGCCCAGGGGGTCAGCTTCGCCAACGCGCTGCGGCTCGGCAAGCACTACCTGGAGGCTTACGCATGGACACGCTGAGCCTGCAGGCGCAGCCCGCCGTCGCGGGGCCGGCGCACGCCCCCGGCGTGGCGCTGGTCGAGGTGCTGGACCGCGACGGCCAGGTGCGCCAGGCCTTCTCGGTGCATGCCTGGCCGCTCCGCCTGGGGCGCGCGCTCGACAACGACGTGGTGCTGTCCGACCCGCATGTGGCGCCCACGCACTTGCGCGTCGACAGCGGCGAGAACGGCCTGGTCCTGACGGTCGGTGACAGCGTGAACGGCGTGACGCTGGGATCGCGGCGCTGGCATGCGGGCCAGCAGCTCGTGCTGCGCGCCGATGGCAACGCTGTCGACCTCACCGTGGGGCGCACCCATTTGCGGCTGCGCCTGCCCGGCCAGGCGCTCGCGCCCGAATTGCCGTTGGCGGTGGTGGCCACGCGCAGCCTGGGCCTGTGGCAGGTGACGGCGGCCGCGGCAGTGCTGCTGGCCGGGCTGATGTTCACCACCTACCTGGAGAGCGACCCCGACGGGCTGGTCCGCGCGATGGCAGCCATGCTGCTGGCCTCGATCGCCGGCGCGGCGGTCTGGTGCGGGCTGTGGTCGCTGCTGTCGAAGACGTTCACGCGCCAGGCCCACTTCGGCTGGCACCTGCGAGTGTTCCTGTTGGCCAGCATCGCGTGGATGGTGGTCGATGTGGTGCCGGGGCTGCTGGCGTTTGCGCTGTCGTGGCCGGCGCTCTCGCGTTTCGGCTTCATCGCCACGCTGGGGGTGGGTGCGGCCGCGCTGTACTACCACCTGCTCGCGGTCGAGCCGGCACGGCCGCGGCTGCTGCGCTGGGTCACGCGGGTCGGCTGGGCATCGGGTGTGCTGGTGATGTTGTGGTTCAACCTGCAGCGCACCGACCGGCTGGGCGACGAGTTGTACATGAGCCACCTGTTCCCGCCCGCGCTGCGCCTGGCCAAACCGGTCTCGACCGAGCGCTTCTTCGAAGGCCTGCAGCCCTTGCAAGCGGTGCTGGACAAGAAGGCCAAGGAAGCGCCGGTGGGCGATGCAAACGGAGCCGGCGATGAAGAATGAAACGCTTGGCCCCAACGGCCGCACGGTCGTGGTCACGGGCGGCGGGCGCGGCATCGGCGCCGCCTGCAGCCTGCTGTGCGCCCGCCAGGGCTGGGCCGTGGCGGTGAACTACGCCAGCGATGCCGGTGCTGCGCGCACCGTGGTCGAACGCATCCGGGCGGCCGGCGGCACGGCGCTGGAGGTGCAGGCCGATGTGTCGGACGAAGCGCAGGTGCTCGCGATGTTCGCCAGCGTCGACCGCGACTTGCCCCGCCTGGGCGGGCTGATCAACAACGCCGGGGTGGTCGACGTGACATCGCGCCTCGACACCATGAGCCTGCGGCGCGTGCAGCGCATGTTCGCCATCAACGTGTTCGGCAGCTTCATGTGCGCGCGCGAGGCGGTCAAGCGCCTGTCCACGGCGCATGGCGGCGCCGGCGGGGCGATCGTCAACGTCTCGTCGGTGGCGGCCCGGCTGGGCTCGCCGGGCATGTATGTCGACTATGCGGCCAGCAAGGCGGCCATCGACAACTTCACAGTCGGCCTGGCGCGCGAGGTGGCGGCCGAGGGCATTCGGGTCAACGCGGTGCGCCCCGGCATCATCGACACCGAAATTCACGCCTCCGGTGGCCAGGCCGACCGCGTGCGGCAGATCAGTCCGCAACTGCCGATGCAACGCGCCGGCAGTGCCGATGAAGTGGCGCAGGCAATCGTCTGGCTGCTGTCGGACGCCGCCAGCTACACCACCGGTGCGCTGCTCGATGTGAGCGGGGGGCGCTGAGCGACGCGCATGAAAAAGGAGCCGGCGATGGCGGTTCAAGCCATCGGACCGACTCCCGGCGAGCCCGCTCCCCGGTCGCGCCGGGAAGCCTGCCCTCAGGTTTTCAACCCACGGTTCAGCGTTCCACCGCGCCCAGGTCCATCGCGGCACCCTTGACGGTGCGCGCCACCGGCGCATAGCCGCTGTTGAGCTGGAATGTGACGCCCACCGCGCTGGCGCCGCTCGGCGACGCCTGGCCCATGTCAAGCACCGTGCTGCCGGCCAGCGGCGTCATCGTCGCCAAGTCGAACGGTGCGGTGGTGCCGGTGATCATGTTGGCCGCGCCCAGCAACTGGCCCTGCACCGGGTGGTCGGCGTCCGAGTCGGCCCAGCCGTTGCTGATCCAGTTGCGCCCCAGGTTGACGATGCCCCCCGGCGTGTAGCCCGGGCCGATG
>JANORB010000060.1:0-3445 GCA_031415135.1 Methylibium sp. | reverse complement strand
TCCGGTCGTAGCACGACAACACGCCGTGCAGGTTGGGCGCATAACGCTCAGTCAGTGCCGTCGCAGCCATGGTCGCTCTCCTCGCCATCGGTTCGACGGAAATCGTATTACTTGTTTGGTTCCGGCTCTGCCGGCTTAGGTCCGTACAGTCTCATCAAAGCACTCCGCCCAGGTGAATTTCCATCGACCCACAGGCCGCAAACTCCATGCCATCACCGAGCGCAAAAGTTGCTCCCGGTTGGAGCAATTCCCGCAGGTTGGTGCCAATGGACAAGCCGGCGCCGTACCCTCAGCATTCGGTGCTCCCAGCGGCGCTGCAGGGGCCTGCGGGCCAGGGAAGGCGGCGGCCCCGGAACCGTCACCGCGCCGGCAGGCGAACGGGCACAAACTGGTGACACGAAAAGCAGATGACGATCATCGACCGACCGATCCGCCCGCGCGCCATGCGCACCCCGCTGCTGGGCCACGAGGCCGGCCTGCATGCCGTGCCGCCGTCGAGCCAGTTCAAGCTGATCGAGCACTCGCACCAGCGCTGCGCGGCGCTCGGCCTGTCGCGCATCGAACGGCCCGACTATTCGCCGCTGATGCGCAGCGACATCGCGGTGGCGGTCGAGCGCAACCAGCGCCTGTTCACCCACGCCGCGCCGGTGATGGAGATGCTGTTCGAGCAGATCGCCGGCACCGAAAGCATGATCGTGCTGACCGATGCACAGGGCACGATCCTGCACTCGGTCGGTGACGATGATTTTCTCGACCGCGCCGGCAAGGTGGCGTTGACGCCGGGGGTCAGCTGGGCCGAGCACTCCAAGGGCACCAACGCGATCGGCACGGCGCTGTTCGAAGAAGCGCCGACCCTCGTGCACGCCAGCCAGCATTTCATGCACGCCAACGAGTTCCTGACCTGCTCGGCCGCGCCGATCTTCGACCCGCGCGGCAACATGCTGGGCGTGCTCGACGTCTCGGGCGACCAGCGCTCGTACCACCAGCACACCATGGGGCTGGTGCGCGTGTCGGCGCGCATGATCGAAAACCACTGGCTGTCGGACGATTGCAGCAGCCGCCTGCGCCTGCATTTCCACAGCCGGGCCGACTTCATCGGCACGCTGCTCGAAGGCATCGTCGTCGTCAGCCCGGAAGGCAAGATCCTGGGCTCCAACCGGAGTGCGCTGGACCAGCTGTCGCTCAGCGCCGCGGCACTGCGCATGCAGAGCGTGACCTCGCTGCTGGGCACCTCGGTGGCCGCGGTGATGGACCACTTCCGCGCACCGAACCCGGTGCCCTTGCTGCTGAGCCTGCCCAACGGCCAGCCGCTGTTCGTGACGGCACGCTTCGACTGGGTGCCGCGCCCGGTGTTCAGTGCCCGCTTCGCCGAAGCCGCCAGCGCCGACGTGCTGCCGCAGCCCGCGCCGCGCGAGGCCGCGGCTCCGCATGCCCGCGGCGCGACCGTCGAGCCCTGCGGCCTGCGCCATCTGCAAACCGGCGACGCGCAGGTCGACGCGCTGGTGGGCAAGGTCCGCCGCGTGCTGAACCGCGACATCCCGATGCTGATCCTGGGCGAAACCGGCACCGGGAAAGAAATCCTGGCGCGCGCGATCCACCACGACTCGCATCGCGCGGGGCAGGCGTTTGTCGCGGTCAACTGCGCGTCGATTCCCGAATCACTGATCGAGGCCGAGCTGTTCGGCTACGAAGAGGGCGCCTTCACCGGCGCGCGCCGCAATGGCGCGCCGGGCAGCATCGTGCAGGCCCACGGCGGCACCTTGCTGCTGGACGAAATCGGCGACATGCCGCTGGCGCTGCAAGCCCGGCTGCTGCGGGTGCTGCAAGAGCGCAGCGTCAAGCCGCTGGGCGGCCAGCGCGCGATACCGGTCGACATCGCCGTGATCGGCGCGACCCACCGCAACCTGCGCGAGATGATCGAACAGCACCAGTTCCGCGAAGACCTGTTCTACCGCCTCAACGGCCTCGGCGTGCGCCTGCCGGCGCTGCGCGAACGCACTGACCTGGCCGCGGTGGCGCAGCGCATCCTGCTCACCGAGTGCCCGGACGGCGCGCCGGAGATCAGCGCGCCGGTGATGGCGCTGTTCCGGCGCTACCCCTGGCCGGGCAACATTCGCCAGCTCGCCAACGTGCTGCGCATCGCCGCAGTGATGGCCGCCGGCGAGGGGCGCATCACCGAAGCCCATCTGTCGGACGACTTTCTCGAAGAAGTGGGGCATGCCGCGCCGGCCGCGGCCGCACCCGAGCGCGGTTCGCCGATCGAGCCGGCCCGCGCACCGGAGCCTGCCGCCCCGGCCCCGCCGGCCCCGCCGGTATTGCGCGCGCCGATTGCCGCGCCGGCCCCGCCGCAGACGATGAAGGACGCCGAGCGCGAGACGATCCGCGCGGCGCTGGCCGCAGCCGACGGCAACATCTCGGTGGCTTCCCGGCGGCTGGGCATCTGCCGCAACACGATTTATCGCAAGCTGTTCTGGAACGAGCGCCGATAGGCTGGTGTTCCGCGCCGGCTACCTGAACACCGCCGGCTCCAGTTCGCGCCAGGCCCGCTGCAGGTTCAGCGGATGCTGCCGGCCGTAGTTCGGCTTCATGGCGAACCCGGCCAGCGCCGGCACCGCAGCCTCCAGGTCGCCGCGCTCGAGCGCCTCGCCCACCGCTTGCTCCAGCGCATCCAGGTAGGCCAGGTGGCTGGCCACATCGTCCGGCGACCCGACACCACCCGCTTCACCCAGCACGGCCCGGCCTTGTGTGATGCGGTGCAGCCGGGCCAGGCTCTGGCGCAGATGCGTCAGCGTGGTGTCGCGCAGGTCGGGCACCCCGCCCATCCACACCAGCCCCTGGGCGATCACGGTCCGGTCGGCAGGGTGGTGCAGCACCAGCGTGCGCGAGCCGGCGGCGCGCTCCAGCGCCCACCAGCGGAACGGACCCAGGCGCCCGCTGCTGGCCGCGCCGCGGTCGACCCGCAAGGTCGGCACGCGGATCATCGAATCCGCCAGGTCCTGCGCGCGCGGGCCGAGGCGCTCCTTCATGCGCGCCAGGCAGCGCGGGCACTGCCGCTGCATGGCCTGCGCCACATCGCCCAGCGCCCACAGGCGCGCCGGTGCAAAGGCCGCGTTGCCCAGCGCCAGCTCGGCCTGCGCGCGGGTGTTGATCACATCGGTGACGGCATGGCCGGTGGCGCGCCGCACCGCACACGCCAGCGCCCAACCGTGGGCCGGCGTGGGGCCGCTGCCCACCAGCCAGGTGCGTGCGCCATCGCGCACGACGACCAGCGTGGCCGCCGTGGCCGGCGCTTCGGTCGGCTCCAACTCAGAGGCTGAGAGTTTTTTGAATTGACTCCCTCGCCCTCTGGGAGAGGGTGGGGGTGAGGGCTCGCAAAACACCATCGTGCCCGGCGCAGCCCCTCACCCCAACCCTCTCCCCAAAGGGGCGAGGGAGCAAGTACGGT
>JANORB010000059.1:0-11919 GCA_031415135.1 Methylibium sp. | reverse complement strand
GCCTCGAACACGCACAAACATGAGTACGACGACACCTACGACGTGGTGGGTGTCAACATGCTCAACGCCAGCCTGCCCGCGTTCAACCTGGGCAATGCAATCGCAGGCACAGCGACGAAGTTCAAGATCCTGGTCGTGAATGGGAACTGGTCGCCTGCGGCCAAATTGAGAATCGCACGCCCCGCCGGCGCCGACCCCAAGCTTGAGCCCGCGGTCGATATCAATACGGAGTTCTGGAACCTCAAGCAATCGCCCGAGGGATTCCTGGCCGCTACAAAAGACGGTCCGGCGCTGGTGTTCACGCGGACCAACTTGACGTTCATCTACTACCTGCCGGTCACGGCGTTCACCAACAAGGACTGGCGCGGGACCGGCGATGTGCGCGCCGGCCTGATCCCCACCAAGACCGGCTGCGTTCGCGCCAATACCGGTGGGCAAGGCAGCGCCACCGGGCCCTGGATGAACGGTGCGCTGACGATCCAGATCGTCAAGGACACCACGAGCGCTGCGTCGGTCGAGGCCACCGTTCCGGCCGACGCCGGTGGCTATCGCCTGAAGAAGGACGCCACCGCGCAGTCCAACCAGCTCGCGCAATACACCGCCTTCTGGCACCACCCGAACGGCAAGTGTTTTGCCGATGTGGGCTGGACCAAGGCGCCGCCGCCCGACGCCTCGGGCAGTTCGGGTGGCAGCACGCCGGCAGCCAACTCGGCCGACCCGACCGGCCAGTTCCTGGTCGGCGAGAACGGTACGGCGGTGAGTGGCCAAGCTGGCAGCACCACAACGTCGGTGACCTACAACGGTGAACTGGCGGTTTTGACCCGCACGCTCACCGCTGGCGGGGTCTTGCAGACCATCAACAAGGGCGTGGCCAGCGGCCTGGCATTGAACACCACCCTGCTCCCGTGGGGCACGACGGACACGGGCAACGTGCAGGCGTCGCCGCCCGCCCGGACCGGCCGCCTGGGCTGGCGCGAGTTGGTGCGATGAGCGCCGGCCGCTTGCCGCTTGGGGGCCGCCAGCGCGGCATCACGCTGATCGAACTGGTGATCGTGGTGGCCATCGTGGCGGTGCTGGCGGCCATCGCGCTGCCGAGCTACCAGCAGTACATCAAGCGCAGCAGCCGCGAAGCCGCGCAGGCCGAACTGGTGGAGCTGGCCGGCGTGCAAGACAAGATCTTCCTCAATTCGAACGCCTACGCCAGCAGCGTGACCGGGGCCTACAACGGCGGCTCGACCGGTGGGCTGGGCCTGACCAGCGGCAAGTCGCGCGACACGCGCTACACGATTGCCGCCACGGTGGCCGGCGCATCGTTCACGTTGACCGCCACGCCGGTGGCCGGGTCGAGCCAGGCCGCGGACGGCAACCTCACGATCAATTCCCAGGGCCAGCGCACCTGGGGCAGCAAGAGCTGGTAGCGCCGAGCCGCCCGTGGCCTGGCGGCTCAATCCTTCAGCGCCGCCTCGATCTGCGCGGCGATCAGCGCCGGCTGCTCGTGCACGACCCAGTGCGTGGCGTTGGGCACGCGCACCAGTTGCATGTGGGGCACGAAGGCCTCCAGCCCGTCGAGCAGGCCGATCGGCAAGGCCAGATCGTCCTCGGCCCAGACCACGCGGGTGGGCAGCTTGACGGTCACGAACTCGGGCGCGAACTGCAATTGCATGACGGCGCTGTTGTCCACGGTCGGTGGGCGCAGCGGCGACGCACGGTAGTAGTTGCAGCCGCCGGTCAGGCCGGCGCGCCAGACTTCGCGGTACTGCTGCTTCACCGCATCGGTGAGCCAGCCGGCGCCGGGCTGCGCGCCGGCGGTCGCGCCCATGTTGTTGAACAGTGGCCACATTCGCGCGAAGTCGTTTTGCGCCAGCAGCGCTTCGGCGTCGGGCCGGCACAGGAAGTTCATGTACGCGCTGGCGGCTTGCTGCGCGGGGCTGTGCTGCAACTCGCGCAAAAAGGTGGCCGGGTGCGGTGAGTTGATGATGACCAGCCGCTTCAGTTTGTGCGGCTGCTGCGCGGCGATGTTCCAGGCCACCGCGCCGCCCCAGTCGTGCGCGATCAATGCCTGCAGCGGGCCGCGCTGTTGGTCGATCAGCGCGCTGATGTCGGCCACCAGGTGTTTGGCACGGTAGGCCCGCACCTCGGCCGGGGCCGAACTGCGCTCGAAGCCGCGCAGGTTGGGAGCCACGCAGCGGTAGCGACCACCGAAGTGTTCGAGCATCGTGTCCCACACGAACGCGGCTTCGGGGAAGCCGTGCAGGAACATCAGCAGCGGCGCGCCCGGCGGCCCGGCGGCGCGGCAACTCAGCGTGATGCCGTGCGCCAAGGTGGCCTGGAACTGCTCGATCATCGTTGCACCCAGCCGTGCAGCACCGTGGCGGCGTCGCCGATGCCGGTTTTTTTCAGTGCGGAAAAGAGGCACATGCCGACGTCCGCCTCGTCGGTCGTGAATTCTCCCAGCGCCGCCTGCGCCGCGGCCAGCGCGCTGGTGGCTTCGCTGCGGTTGAGCTTGTCGGCCTTGGTCAGCAGCACCAGCATCTTGACCGAGCCGTTGCCCACCCGTGGCGCCACGAACGTGAGCAGTTGCCGGTCCAGATCGGTGAAGCCCAGGCGCGAGTCGACCATCAGCACCACGCCGGTGAGGCTGCGCCGGACCTCCAGGTAGTCGGCCATCACCTGCTGCCAGCGCAGCTTGGCGCCGCGCGCCACGGCCGCGTAGCCGTAGCCGGGCAGGTCGGCGAACAAGGCGTTCGGCGCGGTCTTGGGGCCGAGTTCGAACAGGTTGATGTGCTGCGTGCGGCCGGGTGTCTTGGACGCAAAGGCGAGCCGGCTTTGCTGCGTCAAGCGGTTGATGGCGGTGGACTTGCCGGCGTTCGAGCGGCCCACAAAAGCGATCTCGGGCAGCTCGGTCGGGGGCAACTGGTCGAGCTGGCTCGCGGTGGTGAGAAAGCGCGCGGTGTGGGTCCAGCCGAGGGCGCGTTTTTCCGCATCGGTGCTGTCGGGCTCGGTCACTTTGGCCGCTGGTTTTGTCTGGTTTTGGTCGGCCATCGGATTGCCCAAAGCCATGATTGTAAAATCGCCTGGTTTTGCACCAGAAACCGCCACCCCTCATGAAGTCTTACGCTCCCCTGCTCGCTCTTCTGTTCGCCGCCACGGTGGGTGCCCAGGCCTGGGCTGCCGACGCCCCGCCCGCGGCCGCCAAGCCCGACCTGGCCAAGGGGCAGGCCTCAGCCACCGCGGTGTGCGCGGCCTGCCACACCAGCGACGGCTCGCGCGGCAGCCCGGCCAACCCGATCCTGCAGGGCCAGCACCCGGAATACCTGGTCAAGCAACTGGCCGAGTTCAAGTCGGGCAAGCGCGACAACGCCATCATGAAGGGCATGGCCTCGACCTTGAGCGAAGCCGACATGAAAAATGTGTCCGCGTTCTATGCCGGCAAACAGGCCAAGCCGGGCTTTGCGAAGAGCAAGGAGCTGGTCGCGCTGGGCGAAAAGATCTATCGCGGCGGCATCGCCGAGCGCAGCGTGCCGGCCTGTTCCGGCTGCCACAGCCCCACCGGCGCCGGCATCCCGTCGCAGTACCCGCGCATGGCGGGCCAGCATGCCGACTACACCGAAGCGCAGCTGATCGCCTTTCGCGCCGGCACGCGCAAGAACAGCGCGCAGATGAGCGGCGTGGCACAGAAGATGAACGACCGCGAGATCAAGGCGGTGTCGGACTACATCGCCGGTTTGCGCTGACCGGCGCAGCGCACCGGCCAGGCCGGTCCCGCACCGGCCTGTGCGCGCCACCCCGGTGGCGGGTGGGAATCGGCGTCTGTGGCAGGCTGCGCTGTGTAAGGATCGCGCTGCCCAAGCCGACCGATGTTCACGCCCTTGTCCGGAAAGCCACGCCATGCACGTCCTCAAACTCCGCCGCCTCGACCACAGCCAGCCGTCCGCGATCACGCCGCAAGCGGTGTACGAAGGCCGGCGTGACCTGCTCAAGCGGCTCGCCGCCGGGACCGCGGGCGCGACGCTGGCGGCCTGGGCGGCGCGCGATGCGCTGGCGCAGCCGGCCCGGCCGGGCAAGCTGGCCGCGCTGCCCGGCGCGCGCAGCGCGGTGGCCGGCGCGCTGACGATGGAGAAGCCCACGCCGTATGCCGACGTGACGAGCTACAACAACTTCTACGAGTTCGGCACCGACAAGGCCGACCCGGAAAAGCACGCCGGCTCGCTGAAGGTGCGGCCGTGGGCCGTCAGCGTCGAAGGCGAGGTGAAAAAACCCAAGGTCTACGACATCGACGAGTTGCTCAAGCTGAGTGCGATGGAAGAGCGCATCTACCGGATGCGCTGCGTGGAGGGCTGGTCGATGGTGATTCCGTGGGTCGGTTATTCGCTGTCGGAGTTGATCAAACGGGTCGAGCCCACCGGCAACGCCAGGTTCGTCGAGTTCGTCACGCTGGCCGACAAGGCGCAGATGCCGGGCCTGCGCTCGAACGTGCTCGACTGGCCCTACGTCGAAGGGCTGCGCATGGACGAGGCGATGAACCCGCTGGCCCTGCTGACCTTCGGCCTGTATGGCGAGGTGCTGCCCAACCAGTCGGGCGCGCCGGTGCGTCTGGTCGTGCCGTGGAAGTACGGCTTCAAGAGCGGCAAGTCCATCGTCAAGATCCGCTTCACTGAACGCCAGCCGCAGAGCAGCTGGCTCAAGGCCAACAGCAGCGAGTACGGCTTCTACTCCAACGTGAACCCCGCGGTGGACCACCCGCGCTGGAGCCAGGCCACCGAACGCCGCATCGGCGAAGACGGCGTGTTCCAGAAGAAGCGGCCGACGCTGATGTTCAACGGCTACGAGGCGCAGGTCGGCCAGATGTACGCCGGCATGGACCTGAAGAAGAACTTCTGACGCCGATGAACCCGACCATGCTCAGCCCGGGTGCCCCGCAGCGCTCCGTCCACGCGACTCCGTGGTTGATGCACGGCGCGGCCAAGCCGCTGCTGTTTGTGGTGTGCCTGATGCCGTTCGGGTGGTTGCTCTACGGCGCGCTGGCCAACACGCTGGGCGCCAACCCGGCCGAGGCGCTGATGCGCGCCACCGGCGACTGGACGCTGCGTTTCCTGTGCATCACGCTGGCCATCACGCCGTTGCGAACCGCGCTCAAGCTGGCTGCGCTGGCACGCTTTCGCCGCATGCTGGGGCTGTTCGCGTTCTTCTACGGTTGTGTGCACTTCCTGTGCTACAGCTGGCTGGACATGGGCTTTGTGCTGGGCGACATCATTCGCGACATCCCGAAACGCCCCTTCATTCTGGTCGGCAGCACGGCCTTGCTGCTGATGCTGCCGCTGGCGGCGACCTCGTTCAACCGCGCCATCAAGGCGCTCGGCGCCGCGCGCTGGAAGCTGCTGCACCGCGCCGTCTACGCGGTGGTGCTGCTGGGTTTGCTGCACTTTTTCTGGATGCGCTCGGCGAAGAACAACTTTGCCGAGGTGGCGGTCTATGCCGCGGTCGTTGCGCTGTTGCTGGGCTGGCGGCTGCGCGAGCGCTGGCGCACCCGGTCAGCCGCTTCAAGCCGCTGAGGGCGGCTTCGAAGCGAGCCCGGCGGCGCCGGCCGGTGGCGCCGGCGCCAACAACACATCCACCCCGTACAGCTTGGCCAGCGCCGCAAGCTTGGCCGGGGCCTGGCGCACGCTGAAAGGCCGGCCCCAGGCCTGGGCCTGGCGCTGGCAATCCAGCAACACCGCCAGCGCGGCGGAGTCGAACTCCTGCAACGCCGACGCGTCGACCACGACACCCCCCTCAGGCTCGGCCGTCATGGCCTGCGCCAGCATGCGCAAGGTGGCCCGGGCTTCGAGCGCGGTGAGCGTGGCGGGCAGCAGCAACATCGACGTTCAGCTCTTGTTGGCCGCCTTGTTGCGCTCGGCCAGCTTGGTGATCAGGCCGTCGATGCCGTTGGCGCTGATCTCCTGCGCGAAGCTGTTGCGGTAGTTCTCGACCAGCCACACGCCGAGCACGTTGACGTCGTAGATCTTCCAGCCGGTGGCTGATTTTTCGAGCCGGTAGTCGAGCTGGATCGGGTCTCCCTTGCCACGCACTTCGGTCTTGACCACGACTTCGGTGTCGTCCGCGCCGGCACGCATGGGCTTGAGTTGCACGGTCTGGTCTTTCACCTGCGCCAGCGCTCCGGCATAGGTGCGCACCAGCAGGATCTTGAATTCATCCTGCAAGCCCTTTTGCTGCTCGGGCGTGGCCTGGCGCCAGTAGCGACCCACGGCACCGGCCGTCATGCGCTGGAAGTTGAAGTACGGCAGCACCTTGGTGTCGACCAGTGCGATCACCTTCTGGACATCGCCGGCCTGGATGGCTTTGTCGGCCTTCACGGCGTCGATGACGTCGATCGAGACCTCCCGGATCAGCGCGTCCGGCGCCTTGGCCGCCTGGGCTTGTGCGACAGCGCAAACGACGGTGAGGGCCACGGCCGAGGCCCATGACATCAAGCGATTCGAAAACATTGCTTTCCTTTCTGGTCGCAGGCCGGGTGGGCCCGCTGTTTGGAATCCGCGCCGGAGAACGTTCCCGCGCGGCCCGCCACCATAACGTGTCGGGATGAATCCCGGTTCACCGCGGGGGCGGCCTTGGTTCGCGGTCCGAACCTATTTTTTCACTTCAGGCGCCGCCGGCTCCGGCGCTTCCGGCGGATCGCCGTCGAACACCAGGCTTCGGCGCCGCTGCAGATAAGCGTCGCGAATGAAGCTGTACTTGTCCAGCGCGATGTCATCCACCATCTTGCCGGCGCCCAGCAGCCCGGCCCGCACGTTGACGAGTTGCAATCCGGTCAGGCCGACCTGGGTGGCGCCGTTGTTGATGACCAGTGCCGGCGAGACCGAACGGTCCAGCGGCAGCGCGAGGGTCTCGCGCACGGTGGACGGCCCGAGCAGCGGCCACACCACGTAGGCGCCGGCCCCGAATCCCCAATGCCCTAGCGTCTGGCCGAAGTCTTCGAAGTGGTGCTCGATGCCCAATTCGGTTGCCACGTCAAACACGCCACCGAGTCCGAAAACCGTGTTGACACCGACCCGGACCACGTCTTGCATGCCCAGCTCGATCTTGCCCTGCAAAATGTTGTTGACCGCCGACCACGCATCGGCGAAGTTGTTGAAGAAGTTCTTCACGCCCTCGCGCACCAGCGACGGAACCACATTGGCGTAGACCGTGGCCACCGGTTTGAGCACGTTTTCGTCGAGCGCCTCGTTGAAGCCGAACACCTTGCGGTTCCAGTTTTCCCATGGGTCCAGGCGTTGCCCCGGGCCACCGCGAGCGGTCTCGATCGTGGCGCAGCCGCTGAGCAGGGCAAGCAGCACCAGAAGCCACACCGCGCCAAGGCGTGCCAGGCCGCTGCGCTTCATTTCTTGGCTCCGGTGGCCGCCGGTGGCGCCGCGGGCGCGGCAGCCGGCGCCGCCGTGGAACCCGCATCGCCGGCCTTGTTGAACAGGAACTGGCTGATCAGGCTTTCAAGCACCACGGCCGACTGGGTCTGCTTGATGACATCGCCGGCTTGAAGATTCTTCTCGTCGGCACCGGGTTCCAGGCCCACGTACTGGTCGCCGAGCAGCCCCGAGGTCAGGATGCGGGCCGACGAATCTTTGGGGAATTGCACATTCCGATCCAGCTCCAGGCTCACAACACCCTGGTAGCTCTTCTTGTCCAGCGTGATGCCGGTGACGCGGCCGACCGTGACCCCCGCGCTGCGCACCGGCGCACGCACCTTGAGGCCGCCGATGTTGTCGAAGTTCGCCTTCAGCGCGTAGGTGTCCGCGTTGCTGAAGCTGCCCAGGTTGGCGGCCTTGAGCGCCAGGAACACCAGCCCCGCCATGCCCAGCAGCACAAAGAAGCCCACCATTGTTTCGATACTCTTCTTGCCCATCTTGCTTGTCCTCCGTTCGGCGCCTAGGGCGTCGAAAACATCATTGCCGTGAGTATGAAGTCCATGCAAAGCACCCCCAGCGATGCGATCACCACGGTGCGGGTGGTCGCATGCGCCACCCCTTCGGGCGTGGCCTGTGTTTCGTAGCCCTGGTAGAGCGCGACAAAGGTGCAGATCACGCCGAACACCATGCTCTTGACGATGCCGTTGCCCACGTCGCGTTGGACGTCCACGCTGCTTTGCATGATGGACCAGAAGTTGCCCGAGTCCACCCCGATCAGCTGCACCGCGACGACATAGGCGCCGAGGATGCCGACCGACGAAAACAGGATGGCCAGGATCGGCATCGAGACAATGCCGCCGAGAAAGCGCGGCGCCAGCACGCGGCTCTTGGGGTCGATGGCCATCATCTCCATCGCGGCCAGTTGTTCGCCGGCTTTCATCAAGCCGATTTCAGCCGTCAGCGAGGTGCCGGCGCGGCCGGCGAACAGCAGCGCTGTGACCACCGGGCCGAGTTCGCGCACCAGCGACAGGTTGACGATCAAGCCGAGCGACTCGGCCGCGCCATACGCCACCAGCGCGTAGTACATCTGCAGCGCGAGCACGAAGCCGACCGCCATGCCGGAGGCCATGATGATCAGCAGCGAGCGGTTGCCGATGGCGTGGATCTGCGCCACCACCAGGAACGGCCGGCGCAGTGCCGCGGGAATGTTGCGCAACAGGTCGACGAAGAAGTAGGCGTGGTGTCCCAGCGCCTGCAGGACCTCCAGCGCAAGGCGGCCGAGGCTTGCAATCGCTGCGGTCATGCGCGGATCCCGAAGTCTTCAGCGAGCGGCTTCGCCGGATAGTGAAAACGCACCGGACCGTCCGGTTCGCCACGAATGAACTGGCGCACCTCGGGGTGCTCGGAGGCATTCAGTTCCTGCGCGGTGCCATGCGCCACCACCTGGCCCTGCGACGACAGCAGGTAGGCGTAGTCGCAGATCGAAAAACACTCCTGGACATCGTGCGACACCATCAGCGAGGTGGCGCCGGTGGTGTCGTTGAGGGTGCGGATCAGGTTGGCGGCCACGCCCATCGAGATCGGGTCCAGGCCGGCAAACGGTTCGTCGTACATGATGACTTCGGGGTCGAGCGAGATCGCGCGCGCCAGCGCGACCCGTCGCGCCATGCCGCCCGACACCTGCGAGATGCGCAGCGGCGCGGCGCCGCGCAGGCCCACGGCGTTGAGCTTCATCAGCACGATGTCGCGGATCATCTCGTCGCTCAGGTCGGTGTGCTCGCGCAGCGGGAAGGCAACGTTTTCGAACACCGTCAGATCGGTGAACAGCGCGCCGAACTGGAACAACATGCCCAGGCGCCGGCGCAGCTTGAAGAGCTGTTCGGGGTTGCGCGGGTCGACCGTTTCACCATCGAAGCGCACCACCCCTTGGGTGACCGCATGCACACCGCCGATCAGGCGCAGCAGCGTCGTCTTGCCACACCCCGAGCCGCCCAGGATGGCGGTGACCTTGCCACGCGCAAAGTTGAGCGACACATCGTTGAGGATGGTCCGGCTCGCGTCATAGCCGAACGTGACGTGGTCGATCTCGATCAGGGTGTCGGGTTTCACGCGGGGAGTTTCGCTCGGCATCGCGGGTGGGTTGTTCATGGCGCCATCGAAGAGCCTTTGACCGCTGGGTGCGCGGGGCAAAGCTTGAGCGCGCGGATTGTCGCACGCTCTTCCGGCCGGCGCAGGGCCTGCCGCGCGCGGCCCGCGCAGGCCGCGAATTCAGGGTCGGCGAGGGCTTGCATTTGATTACAAAACCGCCCGTCGGCTTCGCGAAGCCGCTGGTCCAGCCGCCATCGGATTGCTGCAAATTTGTACTCGCTTCGCGGCGCCGCTGCCGATAGTCTGATGGCGTCGATGTCCGATTTGATGCTTTCACGCCGAGAACGCCATGCTCCCTTCCCGCTCACGAGTCCCGCCCGGCAGCCGCCGCGGATTCACCTTGATCGAGCTGATGGTCGCGTTGACCGTGCTGGCGATCGTGCTGTCGGTTGCGGCGCCGTCGTTCGGCAACCTGCTGGCGTCCAATCGCTTGTCCACCCAGACCAGTGAGTTCATCGGCGCGTTGAACCTGGCGCGCAGCGAAGCGGTGCGGCGCGCGCAACCGGTGGCGCTGCGTTCGAACGGCGGCGACCTCAACTTTTCCACCGGCTGGAAGGTGTTCACCGATGACGGTGACGGCGCCATTCCCGGCACCGTGACCGACGCCGATGGCACGATCCTCCGCGAGGCCAACGCGTTCCCGGGCAAGGCCGCGGTGAAGCGCGTCACGCGCAGCAATCCTCCGGCCCCGTTCACCTACACCAACGCCAGCGATGCCGACCGCATGCACCTGGTGTTCACCTCGCGCGGTGCGATCAAGCCCACGGCGCCGGCGTTTTTCAAGGTCTGCGACAGCGCCAACAGCGCGATCAAGGGCCGCATCGTGCAAGTGAATGTGGTCGGCAAGGTGTCGCTGGACAGCACCAGCGAGTCCTGCCCCTGAAGGAGTGAGCACCGTGCACCACAACCCATCCACCCAGCGGCCGCGCACGCGCAGCCAACGCGGCGCCAGCATGATCGAGTTGCTGGTGTCGCTGCTGATCTTCGCCTTCGGCATGCTCGGCCTGGTGGGCCTGCAGAACAAGACGCTGGGCTTCGGGCAGATGTCGCTCTACCGCTCGCAGGCCACCGCGCTGAGTGACGACATCCTGGACCGCATGCGCACCGATCGCACCAACGCCAAGGGCACGGCCTGGGTCACCGCGCTGGGGGATGCCGCCAGCACCTACACCGGCACCACGGTCGCCCAGAAAGACCTGAAGGACTGGAAAGAGCAGGTCGAGGCCCTGCTGCCCGGCGGCCAGGCTTCCATCGCCGTTGCCGCAGGCGTCGTCACCGTCACGATCAAGTGGAACGAGCGTGACACCGCGGCCAACACCACGTTCAAGACTGTCAGCGGCCTGTAGGCAGCGGCGATGAGGAAGCACGACATGACACTCCCCGCACGCGCCGCACGCAACGCACGCAACGCACGCGGCTTTTCGCTGGTCGAACTGATGGTGGCACTGGCCCTGGGCCTGCTGCTGACCATAGCGATGGCGACCGTTTACCTGTCGAGCAAAACGGCCTTCTCGCGCCAGCAACAACTCAGCTCGCTGCAGCAGAGTGTGCGCATCGCGTTCGAATACCTGAGCGGCGACGCGCGCATGGTCGGGCACATGGGCTGCTACACCGGGTTGCCGACGCTGGCGACGACCGAGTTCAACACGGCTCTGGCCGCGGGCGGCGTGGCCACCAACTATGCCATCGGCGTCGAAGGTTACGAGTACAAGAACACCACCGCGGGCGCCTTCACGCTGGGCTCCAACGCGCCGGCCGACGTGACGACCGCAAGCAACTGGGAAATCAACGTCTCGACGAATGGCATCACCACCATCCCCGTCGCAAGCATTGCCGGCGTCGGCAATGGCTTGACACCCGGCAGCGATGTGCTGGTGATCCGCACCGTGTCGGGCCGGCCGGTGCGGCTGGCGGCAAAGGCCAATACCGGCGCGAACCAGTCCTCGTTCACGATCGAAACCATCGCGGCCAGCACGGGCAAATGCAGCGACGGGACGACGGACAAGGTTTCCGGCTTTTGCCTCGGCAGCCACGGCCTGATCGCCAGCTGCTCGCGAGCCCGGGTGTTTCAGGTGGGCACTGCCGCAGGCTCGATCACTGCCGGCGCGGCGCCCGCTGCCTCGACGCTGGCCCTGTCGGCCAGCATGGGCGGCGACCCGGAATACACGCCTGAGAAGGTCGAAGTGTTCCCCCTGCAAACGATCGTCTATTACGTGAAGCGGTCTTCGAACGGCACCACCACATCGCTGTACCGCCGCATCTTCGATGGCGACAACGCCAACGG
Source organism: Methylibium sp. (assembly GCA_031415135.1). Taxonomy (GTDB): domain Bacteria; phylum Pseudomonadota; class Gammaproteobacteria; order Burkholderiales; family Burkholderiaceae_C; genus LGRD01. The sequence continues at coordinate 87 of JANORB010000059.1, read as the reverse complement.
CCTGGAGCAGGAGCTGATCGAGGGCGTCGAGAACCTGCAAGTCCGCTACGGCATCGACACAACCGCGCCTGACGCGGACGGCATCGT
>JANORB010000058.1:0-36552 GCA_031415135.1 Methylibium sp. | reverse complement strand
GGCGCTGGTAGATGCCTTGATCGCTCCACTCCTTCACCCAGCCGGGCTCGCGCTTGGGCAGGTCGCCGCGCATCGGGAACGGCGTGTCGGGCAGGTTCACGCGGTGGTCCGGATGAACTGTCGCGGGTGCAGTCGCGGCCGCGGGCTTCGCGAGCGCTTGCTTGCGCGACGACTTATCGGTGGGGGTGTCGGTGGACATGGCGGGTCTCGAAAGGCGGGCTCGGCGCGCGGCGCGCGACCCCTGGAATCTGGTGACCCGGCGGAGAAACACGGCTCCGGCGGGCGCGGCATCGACGCTCGCAGGGCGGTTCAGTCGAACCGGCCTGCGACGGTGCGCGTCAAATTCGGTCGCGCGTGGTCTGGCGGCCGGTGCAGGTGTGCCCGTGTATCGACGGGGGCGACAGAAAGATCGTTGCCATGCGCACGATTCTACCGGGCTGCACAGCGGGAGCCGAGCCGGAGCCGCTGACAGTCGGCGCTTGCAAGCCCGCGCTCGCAAGCCGAACCACGCACTGCAAGGGCGGCCTGCCCACGCCCCCGCCCACCGTGTGCAATATTGCAGGAGCTTCGGTCCGGCGGCTCAACCCCGCGGGCTGTTGGCATCAAACCAGGCCAGCGCAGCCGCCTCGTCACGCGCAATGCCGGCGCGCAGCGCTTCGATGCCGTCGTAGCGCAGTTCGTCGTGCAGCTTGTGCAGCAGCTCGACCTGGATGCAGCGGCCGTAGCCGCCGTCGGGCCCTAGCGAGGCGGGCCAGTCGAAGCAGTGCGTCTCCAGCAGCACGCGGCCGGCTTCTTCCACCGTCGGCCGCACGCCCAGGCTGGCCACGCCACGCAGCGGTGCGCCGGCCAGGCCGTTCACGCGCACGACGAAGATGCCCATCGCCGCCGGCTTGGGGTGCGCAAACGCCAGGTTCAGCGTGCGAAAGCCCAACTCGCGCCCGAGCTTGCGGCCGTGCAGCACATGGCCGCTGATGCTGTAGGGCCGGCCCAGCAGCACCGCGGCCTGCGCCATGTCGCCAGCGGCGAGCGCGGCGCGCACGGCCGAACTCGACACGCGCAGCCCGCGCACCTCGTAGCTGTTCATGCGTGCCACGTCGAAGCCGCCCACCTGGCCGGCGGCGTCGAGCATCGCGTAGTCGCCGGCCCGTTTGGCACCGAAGCGGAAGTCGTCGCCTACCAGGCAGTAGCGTGCGCCCAGGCCCTGCACCAGCACGTCTTCGATGAAGGCCTGCGGCGACTGACCGGCAAACGCGGCGTCGAAGCGCAGCACCACCGCCTGGTTGATGCCGCATCGCTCCAGTTCGGCAAGCTTGTCGCGCAAGGTGGCGATGCGGGCCGGCGCAAGCTCGGGTTTGTTGGCCAGCTTCGCAAAATAGTCGCGCGGGTGCGGCTCGAAGCTCAACACGCACGAGGGCAGGCCCCGGTGCTGCGCCTCCGAGCGCAGCAGTGCCAGCATCGCCTGGTGGCCGCGGTGCACGCCGTCGAAGTTGCCGATGGTGAGCGCGCAGGCCGGCGCGATCTGTGGGTGGCGGGTGCCGCGGAACACTTGCATCGCGGCATTATCGGCGCCGCTGCCGCGGCCCCATTGGGTGCACTGGGCAGGCCGCGAGTGGTGTGCCGGTCGGATCCCGCCGGGCCGGCCAGCTCAGAGCGTGAGAGTTTTTCGGGCGTGACCGAGGAGCGCGCCAAACGGCGTCCGATCTAGGCGCAAAGCGCAGTTGTAGCTCGGGCCATGGCGAGCATTTGCAACGACGAGCGGGCGTCGTTGGGCGTGACGGGCGGGGATGAGCGAAAGACTCTCGCGCTCTCAGCCCGGCAGCTTGGTGTGGGCGCGCTTCACGTGCCGGTACACCAGGCCACGCGAGACGCCGAGCTTTCGGGCCGCCATCGACACATTGCCACCGCAAGCCGCCAGGGTCTGCTCGATCAGGTGCTTGCCTGCGGTCCGCAGCGTGGCGCTGCCACTGGCGGGCTGTGCCGGTGCTGCCGGCACGTGAGGACGTGTTTCGCCAGCGGCAGCGGCGTGCAACTCCGGGCCAGGTGAAACCAACCCGCCAGCGCCCAGGTTGAAGGCCTTGCCCGGACCGTCGCGCGCCTGCATTCGCGCGAGCAGCCACACGGTCAGGCCGCAGGGCAGCCGGTGCGCCGACGCGTCGGGCCGGCGCGTCAGTGCGCTCAGGCGGTGCAACTCGAGCCCGAACAGACCGTCGGCACGCAGCGTTGGCCCCACGGTCGGATGGCCCAACAAGCGCGCGGCGGCACTGTTGACCCACGCCACGCTGCCGTCCGACGCAATGCCGGTCAGGCCCTCCATCGGCGTGCCCAGCAAGCTCGGCCAAGTCTGGAAGTGAACGACGATGTGCTCCTGCGATTGCGCCCGCAGCAGCCGGTTCTCGATCGACGTGGCGTACAGCCCGACGACGGCGGCGGCGTCGAAGCCGAAGGGCTGCGATTCGCTCGACAGATCCAGCACCCCGGCCACCTGGCCGCGCACATCGCGGATCGGTGCGGCGGCGCAATGCATCACCTGCACGCAGCCGAAGAAGTGCTCGGCGCCCAGCACCACACTGGGCTGGCCGGTGTGCGCGGTCAGGCCGGGCGCGTTGGTGCCGACGCTGTCTTCGGCCAGGCACACGCCCACGCGGCTGGCCAGCGGCATGAGCACCTGGTCGTCGCGTCGCGGGCTGCGCGTGGCATGCACCACCACGCCCTGCGGGTCGGTCAGGATCGCGGTGCAGGTGGTGCCCGCCAGGGTCGATTCGAGCTGGCGCAGCTCGTTGGCGGCGGCTTCGAGCAGCAGCCGGCTGCGTGCCAGCGCTGAGTGCGCGCGGCTCGCGGTGACCGGGTTGAAGGCCACGGTCTCGTGCGGCCGACGACGCGCCTGCAGGCAGCGCGCCCAAGACTGGATCACGCCTTCGCTGACCAGTCCCGACGGGCGCACGCCTTCTTCGAAGTAGCGCTGCCGGGCGAGCGCGAGGCGCTGTTGGGGCGTCGAGAAAAACGGTTGCGCGGGCAACAGCGGTTCGGCGTGGGTGGCGTTCATGGCTTCCCTTGGAGACTGGCAGCGGGCCATCGGCGTTCTGGCGACTTTGCCCGGGGCTTGAATTTGTGCTGAATCGGAACATTCCTGCCCTAGGGAAAGTACCTCCATTGGCGAACCAGCGACAACGGGCTAACTTTCAAGTCGCCGAAATGAGCGCTCGCACGAGCAGGACGCTTGGCCGCAGGCACAAATCCACAAGGAGACAACATGACATTTTCAAGCTCGAAGGCCGCGCTCGCCGCGCTGCTCTCACTGGCCGCCGGCTTGGCCGCAGCGCAGACGCTGGCCGACTTGCGCAACGACGCCGGCACCCCCGGCGACGTGACGACCTACGGCATGGGCTGGGGCCAGCAGCGCCACTCGGGGCTGAAGCAGATCAGCGCCAGCAACGTGAAAAAACTCGTGCCGGTGTGGAACCTGAGCCTGGACAACTCGGCCAACGCGTCGAGCCAGCCGCTGGTGATCGGCGGCATGATGTACGTGACCTCGCATTCGCACACCATTGCGATCGACTCGGCCACCGGCCGGCAGAAGTGGAAGACCCCGATCGAGCTGCCCGCCGACGTCAACGGCTTTTTGTGCTGTGGCATCCACAGCCGCGGCGCCGCCGCACTCGACGGAGTGCTGTACCGCACCACCATCGACGCCCACGTGATGGCCATCGACATGAAAGACGGCAAGACGCTGTGGAAACAAAAGGCGGCCGACTACAAATTGGGCTACAGCATGACGCACGCGCCGCTGATTGCCGGCGGGGTGCTGATCACCGGCATCTCCGGCGGCGAGTACGGCACGCGCGGTTTCATCGACGGCTGGGACCTGAAAACCGGCGAGAAGAAATGGCACCGTTTCACCACTGCGGCACCGAATGAAAAAGGCGGCGACACCTGGAAGCCCGGCATGTTTGAGAAGGGCGGGGCGCCCACCTGGCTGACCGGCAGCTACGACCCCGAACTCGACCTCGTCTACTGGGGCACCGGCAACGGCGGCCCGTGGAATGCGGCGGCGCGCGGCGGCGACTCGCTCTACATCTGCTCGGTGCTGGCCCTCAAGCCGTCGACCGGCGAGATCGTCTGGCACTACCAGTTCTCGCCCGGCGATCCGTACGACTACGACGGCACCAACGAACTGGTGCTGGCCGACCTGCCCATCGACGGCAAGCTGACCAAGGCCGTGATGCAGGCCAACCGCAACGGCTACTTTTACGTGCTCGACCGCACCAACGGCAAGCTGCTTTCCGCCAACCCGTTCGCCAAGAAGATCACCTGGGCCAGCGGGGTGGACATCAAGACCGGCCGCCCGATCGACACGCCGCTCACCGCCACGGTGCGCAAGACCGAGGTGGCGGCCGACTTCATCGAGGTCTGGCCCAGCGCCTTCGGCGGCAAGAACTGGATGCCGATGAGCTACGACCCCGGCCGCAAGCTGGTCTACATGAACACCTTGAACATGGGCATGAAGGTCAAGTATCAGAAGCCCGAATACAAACAAGGCGCGTGGTACCTGGGGCTCGACCTGGGCGGCTGGGCCGACCCGGCCGACGGCAACCGCGGCGCGCTGGTGGCCTGGGACCCGGTGGCCAACAAGGCGGTGTGGGAAGCGCCGAACAAGTCACCGTTCTGGTCGGGTGTGCTGTCCACCGGCGGCGGGCTGGTGTTCACCGGCTCGCAGACCGGCGAGTTCATGGCCTACGACTCGGGCACCGGCAAGAAGCTGTGGGGCTTTCAGACCGGCTCGGGCATCGCCGGCCTGCCGATCGCCTGGGAGCGCAACGGCAAGCAGTACATCACCGTGATGAGCGGCTCGGCCACTGTCTACGGCGCGCTCGGTGGCGACACCAACCTGGCCGACGTGCCCACCGGCGGCTCGGTGTGGACCTTTGCATTGATCGACGATTGAAGACGGCGCCGCGCCGCGCGCGAACCCGGCGCGCAACGGTGGTGCTCGCGCTGGCCGCCGCGCTGTGCGCTGCGGCCGCGCGAGCCGATGAGCCGGCGCCCACCGAGATCGGCCGCAAGACCTACACCAGCTACTGCGCCCGCTGCCACGGCTTCAACCTGGTCATGGTGACCGGCACCTTCGACCTGCGCCGCTTTCCGCAAGACGACAAAGAGCGCTTCGTGCGCTCGGTCTCCAAGGGCGTGCGCGCGATGCCGGCGTGGGAGGGCATCGTCAAGCCCGAGGAGATCGACGCGGTCTGGGCCTACGTCGGCAGCGTCAACGGCTGGGGTGCGGCCGCGGTGGCAAAGTAGTCAGCCCGGGTGAGTCAGCCCGGGTAAGTCAACCCGGGTAAGTCAACCCGGGCAAGTCAGCCCGGGCAAGTCAGCCCGGATAGAGCACCTGCGGCCCGTCCAGCCAGCGCCATTGCCCCGGCGCCAGATCGGCCGGCAAGGCCAGCGCGCCGAAGCGGCTGCGGTGCAGTGTTTCGACCCGGTTGCCCACCGCGGCGATCATGCGCTTGACCTGGTGGTACTTGCCCTCCAGCAGCGTCAGGCTCAGGCTGTGCTCGCCGGTGGCTGTGCACGCGGCGGCGCGCACCGGCACCGGGTCGTCGAGCAAGCTCACGCCGGCCAGCAAGCGCCGCACCTGCGCTTCGTCGACCGGGTGTTTGCAACCGACGTCATAAACCTTGGGCACATGGTGCTTGGGCGAGGTGAGGCGGTGGATCAGCGCGCCATCGTCGGTCAGCAACAGCAGGCCGGTGGTGTCTTCGTCGAGCCGGCCGACGGCCTGCACGTCGCGGCGGCGCAAGGGCGCGGGCAGCAGGCTGTAAACGCTCGGGTGGTGCCTGGGTTTTTGCGAGCACTCGACACCGGCGGGCTTGTTCAGCACGATCAAGGCCTTGGCGTGATAAGGCCACGGCTCGCCGCGCACGCCGAACACCAGGCCCTCGGGGTCGACCTCGGCAAACGGGTCGTCGCACGCCTGGCCATTCAGCGTGACGTGACCCGAGGCAATCAAACCCTCGCATTCACGGCGCGCTCCCATGCCCTGCGAAAAGATCAGCTGCGACAGCTTCATCCGCCGAGCAGCTTGCCGACCCGGGCGCGCGCGTCCGCCAGCCGTTGCCGCAGTGCGGGGCTGGAGGCCAGGTCCGCTTCGGCCAGCAGCGTGTACTTCACGGTCGGGGCGAGGTCGCTGGCCAGCGCCGTCACCAGGTCTTGCAGCAGGTTGTAGGCGCCGCGTGTCTTCGATGCATCGGCGGCCACTTCGTCGTTGTTGGTGGCGCTGAACGCCGAACAATCGACCAGCTCGTCGTTCGGATTCAGGTACACGCTGCCGTTGATGACCTGGCAGCCTTCGGACCAGCTGTTCACGTCGCGCGTCATTCCCTTGCCGCCCCAATGGATGTTGATCGACGCGTTCGCCTCCAGCCCGTTGGCCAGGTCTGCGTCGTCGAGTTGCTTGTTGTTGCGGGAGCGAACCACCAGCACGCCCTTGCCCTGCGGGCGCAGCGCCAGGTACTTGCGCTGGTGCCAGCCGAAGTGATAGTCGTGCTGGCCCCGCACCAGGAAGGGCAGGCCGCGCGCGTCCTGGGTTGCGCCCGGCTCGGTCGAGCCCTGAAACTTGAAGACCAGGCCCTTGATCAGCAACACGAAGATATCGTCGAACTTGCCGCTCATCTCGTTGCGCCGGATGCCGATCAGGTGGGTGTTGCCAGCCGGTGTGAAGTCCCACTGCGCGACCCTGCGCGTGTCGGTCGTGCCGCCGAAGGCGTTGACCAACTGCAGCATGCGGTCCGGGCTGGCGGCGCAATGCTCCTTCACGCGGCCCAGCAGCGCCAGCCATTCGGCGTACTCGGTCTGCGCCGGCGCGCCGGTGCGCCATTGTTCGATCGCGGGCGCCCAGTCAGGCTTGAGTTGACCGTCCAGCCAGCGCAACAGGTGCTGCTGCGAGGCCGGGCCGAAGCGGCCATCGGGAATGCAGACGAGCTTCTCGACCGAACGCACGTATTCCTGGAACAGCCGCATGGCCGACCGCGTGCGGTAGCCGCAAATCCCGTCGACCCTGCCGCCCGGAAAAAAGCCGATCGCCCGCAGCGCCTGTTGCACCTCGGCGATGCGCATCGACTGCGGCCCGTCGGGCGCGTAGGCCTCCAGCGCCAGCTTGTCCAGGCCCGGTGCGACTTCGCCCAGCGCAACGCGCGTCAGTTCCTCGACCTGTTTCAGATAGGCCTTGCACACCGTGTCCGAAACGCCGGCGTCGAAGCAACCCAGCTTGATCATCTCGATTCCTTTCAACGGGAGGCCCGCAGCCAACCGAGTATCGCAGCGGCGCCGCGCTTGACCCCTCCGATCAGCGCCGCTTCCTGGGGGGTGGCGCTGGCGCCGGCCCGGCCTCGCGCAGCGCCGCGTCGATCAGCGCATCGGCCATCCACAACGCGATGCGCTCGACCTCGCGGTCCGGCAGGCCCCAGATGTCTTTCAGGATCACATACGGCTCGATGCCATATACCACCGACAGCGCGCGGTGCAGCCGGTCGCGCAGGGCCGGCGGCAGCAGTGGCGCCATCGGCGCGAGCGCGTGTTCGAGGATGCCGACGCGGTGGCCGCGCCGGTACGGTTCTTCTTCCAGCAGGCCGGCCCGTTCGAGCGCCCATTGCTCCAGCGACAGCTGTGCTGCGGCGCGCAACTGCGGCTCGAATTCCTTGAATCGCGGGAAGGTCGTGGTGAACAGTTCGTGCACCCGCGCGCGGCCGTCCGGGTTGTCCGACGAGAGCTTGCGCACCGGGCCGAGCGAGGCGTCGATCACCGCAGTGACCAGCACGCTGCGGCTCGGGAAATAGCGGTACGCCGTGGCGCGCGACACCTTGGAGCGCACCGCCACTTCGGCCACCGACGGGATGTGCCCGTCGTGGCGGATCAGGTCCATCGCGGTGTCGAGCAGTGTGTTGAAGGTGGCGGCCTTCACGCCGCGCTCGGGCGGCTCGGGGGGCTTGGTGGGTTTGTGTTTGAGGCGTGCCATTCGGGTAAATCCGGTGCCAAGAACAGTTGACTTCGCTTGTGAGGGTTGGAGGCCGCCACGTATGATGCAACGATCCCGATTTGAGACACTCGTCTCAAACTAGAACATTCATCTCACGGCTGCGGGGCATTGTGAGGCCGGATGCGTTGCAACGGAGACGAACCCCATGCGCATTGCCAGCTGGAGCTGGGGCGGTCGGCATCAGGTCGGCAGCATTTCGGCCGACGGGCGCGAGGCCACGCCGCTGGCGCTGGCCGATGCGTCGGCCGGGGCGCTGCCGCTGATCCAGTCGTTGGTGCGCGGGGAGGCGCTCCCGGCGGCGTCCGGCGCGCGCCTGCCGGTCGACGCGATCACGCTGCGCGCGCCGCTGCCGCAGCCGCTGCGCGGGCTGTTCTGCGTCGGCCGCAACTACCGCGCCCATGCGGCCGAGCTGGCCGGCACGGTGTTTCGCGCCAGCCTGCCCGAGGAAGACCGCTGGCCCATCGTCTTCGGCAAGCTGGCCGAGTGTGTGGTCGGGCCGCACGACGCCGTGCGCCTGCCGGGCGCGGCCGTCTCCAGCCAGATCGACTACGAATCCGAGCTGGCGGTGGTCATCGGCCGCGGCGGGCGCGACATCCCGAAATCGCGCGCGATGGACCATGTGTTCGGCTACACCATCGTCAACGACGTGACCGCGCGCGACGTGCAGCAGCGCCACCAGCAATGGGACCTGGGCAAGAGCTTCGACACCTTCTGCCCGATGGGGCCGTGGATCGTCACCGCCGACGAGCTCGACGGCCGCAACACGCGCGTGCGCGGCTGGGTCACGCCCCGGGGCGGCGTGGCCGAACTGCGGCAAGACGGGCGCACCGCAGACATGATCTTCGACATCCCCACGCTCATCGAGACCTGCTCGCGCGGCATCACGCTGTTCCCGGGCGACGTGATCGCCACCGGCACCCCGGCCGGCGTGGGCATGGGGCTCAAGCCACCGCAATGGCTGCGGGCCGGCGACCTGGTGCGCATCGAGATCGATGGCATCGGCGCGATCGAAAACCGCTTCGAGTAGACCGGCATGGCGTTTCACCTGTTTGACCGGGTCGCGGTGGAGGACGAAGGCGAAGGCGAAGCCGTCGTCTGCGTGCACGGGCTGGGCGGCAGCTCCAACACCTTCACACCGTTGCTGCCGGCATTGGCGCGCCAGCGCACGGTGCGTGTCGACCTGCCCGGCAGCGGGCGCTCGCAGCGTGCCGAGGGCGCGCTGTCGATCGAGCGCTTTGTCCAAACGCTGCTGAGCGTGTGCACGCGGCTGAACATCACGGCCGCGCACTGGGTCGGCCACTCGATGGGCAGCATCGTCTGCCAGCACCTTGCTGTGGCGCAGCCCAAACTGGTCAGGAGCCTGGCCCTGTTCGGGCCGTTGATGGCGCCGCCCGATCCGGCGCGCAGCGCGTTGCGGGCGCGTGCGGCCAAGGCGCGCGGCGAGGGCGCGGCCGGCATGCACGAGATCACGCAGGCGCTGGTCAACGCCGCGCTGTCGTCCGACACTCGCCAGCGCTCACCGCTGGCCGTGGCCTTCGTGCGCGAGAGCCTGATGCGCCAGGACGCCGAGGCCTACGCGCGCAATTGCGAAGCGCTGGCCGACGCGCAAGCCGCGGCGGTCGAGCAAATCGACGCGCCGGTGTTGCTGGTCACTGGCGATGAAGACGGCGTCGCGCCGCCGCAGGCGGTGCGCTCGATGGCCGAGAAGCTGCACCGCGCGCGCGCCACCCGCGTGGTGGTGCTGCCGCGCTGCGGCCACTGGACACCGATCGAGCGGCCCGACGAGTGCCAGCGCGAGCTGCGCGGCTTCCTGGCGTCGCAGGCAAGGAGCTGAGCATGGCCGACGTGCTGTTCACCAACGTGCGTGTCTTCGACGGCGGCGGCGAAGCGCCGTTCACCGGCGACGTGCTGGTGCAGGGCAACCAGATCTCGCGCGTCGTCAAGACGGGTTATGGACAGCGCGCGCCGGCGCTGATGGGGGCGCAGGTGATCGACGGCTCCGGCGCGTTTTTGATGCCCGGCATGGTGGAGGCGCACACGCACTTCTCGTGGAACGACCAGCCGAGCCTGGACGCCATCCAGCGCATGCCGCCCGAAGAGCACATCCTGTGGTGTGCCGAGGTGGCCAAACGCTATCTCGACATGGGCTGGACCAGCTGCGTCGGCGCGGCCGCCGCCAAGCCGCGGCTCGATGTGGTGACGCGCAACGCCATCAACGACGGCACGATCGTCGGGCCGCGCTTCCTCGCCGCGAGCCAGGAAATCACCGTGCCGGGCGGCCTGGGCGACACCACCGCGCCGCACCTGCCGCAGAAGGAATTTGCCTTCGGCGCCGTCGTCAGCGGCACCGACGAGATGCGCCGTTGTGTGCGCATGTTCGCCAAGTACGGTGTCGACTCGATCAAGATCAACCTGTCGGGCGAGTCGATCACCGGCATGCCCAGCGAGATGAGCCAGTTCACCGAAGAAGAAATCACCGTCTGCGTGCAGGAGGCCAAGGCCTGGGGCAAGCGCGTGGCGGCGCATGCGCGCTCCACCTGGTCGATCAAGCAGTGCGTCAAACAAGGCATCGAGGTCATCTACCACGCCAGCTATGCCGACGAGGAAGCGCTCGACCTGCTCGAGGCGCACAAGCTGGAGCACTTCATCGCCCCCGGCCTGGCGTGGCTGATCAACACCGTGCACCACGCCAGCGAATGGGGCCTCACGCCCGAAGTCACGAAGAAGATGGGCTACCACCGCGAACTCGAAGCGGCCATCGACAGCATGCGCGCGATGCGCAAGCGCGGCATTCGCATCCTGCCCGGGGGCGACTACGGTTTTGCGTGGACGCCGCACGGCACCAATGCCAAGGACCTGGAAAACTTCGTCACGCTGGTGGGCATGAGCCCGATGGAAGCACTGCTGTCGGCCACCGCCTGGGGCGGGCCGATGATGCGCATGGGCAAGGTGCTGGGCTACATCCGCGAAGGCTGCCTGGCCGACATGCTGCTGATCGACGGCGACCCGCTGGCCGACATCCGCGTGCTGCAGGACAAGGCGCGCATCCTGGCGGTGATGAAGGACGGCGAGTTTCACCGCGCGCCGCCGGTGCGCCCGGCGCGCAGCACGCGCTGGGCCGCTTGAGGAGCCAACATGGACACCTTGTTCACCAACGTCCGCATCCTCGACGGCAGCGGCGCCAACCCCTACAGCGGCAGCGTGCTGGTGCAGGGCAACCGCATCCGCCAGGTCGGCCGCGGCACCGCGCCGATCTCGCCCTCGGGCGCCACCGTGATCGACGGCGCGGGCGCCACGCTGATGCCCGGCCTGTGCGAGGCCCACACGCATTTTTCGTGGAACGACTCGGCCACGCTCGCCGGCATCCAGGCCATGCCGCTCGAAGAGCATGTGCTGTGGTGCGCCAAGGTCGCAAAAAAGTACCTCGAAGCCGGCTTCACCTCGTGCGTGGGCGCCGCATGCGCCAAGCCGCGGCTCGACGTGGTGATCCGCAACGCCATCAACGCCGGCCAGATTCCCGGCCCGCGCTACCTGGCCGCGAGCCAGGAGATCACCGTGCCCGGCGGCCTGGGCGACGAGACCTTGCCGCATCTGCCGTTCCCCGAATTCAGCTTCGGCGTCAACGTCAACGGTGCCGAGGACATGCGCAAGATCGTCCGCATGTTCCTGAAGTACGGCGTCGACTCGATCAAGCTCAATTTGTCGGGTGACAACTTCACGCCCGACTCGCCGGCCGAAACCAGCTGGATGACCGATGCCGAGGTTGCCGCGGCGATGGAAGAAGTGCGCATGCGCGGCAAGCGCGGGATTGCGCATGCGCGCTCGGCCGCGAGCGTGAAGCAGGCGCTGCGCCACGGCATCGACCTGATCTACCACGCCAGCTTCACCGACACCGAAACGCTGGACCTGCTCGAAGCCGCGAAAGACCGTGTCTTCGTGGCGCCGGGCATCGGCATCATCCATGCGCTGCTGAACGAATCGGAAGCCTGGGGCATCACGCGCGCCAAGGCCACCGCCATGGGCTACCAGATCGAGTGGGACGCCGCGCTCGAATCGTTGAGCAAGATGCACAAGCGGGGTGTGCGCGTGCTGCCCGGCGGCGACTACGGCTTCGCCTTCACGCCGCATGGCCAGAACGCGCGCGACCTGGAGTTCTTCGTCAAGTACCTCGGCTTCACACCGGCCGAGGCGATCCGATCCGCCACGCTGTACGGCGGGCAGATCATGATGCGCGGCCATGAACTCGGCCTGGTGAAAGACGGCTTCCTGGCCGATCTGCTGCTCGTCGACGGCGACCCGCTGGCCAGTTTGTCGATCCTGCGCGACCCGAAACGTTTGCTCGCGGTGATGAAGGACGGTGTGTTCGCCAAACATCCGGACATCGCGCCGCAGCGCGCCTGGGGCAGGGCCGCATGAGCCGAACGAAGCTCGCCGTGTGGCTGCTCGTCGGCGGCCCGATCGCACTTTTTTCGCTCTGGGCGATGGTGGACAACACACGGCTGTATGTCGTCACCTTGCTCAACGGGCTCACGCTGGCGTCGTTGTACTTCATCGTCGCCAGCGGCTTCACGCTGGTGTTCGGGCTGATGCGCAACGTGAACCTGGCGCACGGCTCGCTGTACCTGCTGGGCGGGTATGTGGGCTACATGGTGGCGGGGGCCACCGGCTGGTGGATCATCGCGCTGGCGGCCGGATTCCTGGCCGCCGCGGTGGCGGGGCTGTTGATGCAGTGGCTGATCCTGCGCCACATGCAGGGGCAGGAACTGCGCCAGACGATGGTGACGATCGGCCTGTCCATCGTCATCGCCGACATCCTGCTGTGGGCCTTCACCGGGCAGGTCTACCAGATGGAGGCGCCGTCGCTGCTGCAGGGCCCCATCCGCGGCATCCCGCTGATCAACGCGTATTCGGCCTACCGCCTGAGCCTGCTGGGTTTCGGCATCGCCATCGGCCTGGGGTTGTGGTGGCTGCTGAGCCGCACCCGCGTGGGCATGATGATCCGCGCCGGGGTCGATGACCGCGGCATGCTCGCCGCCGCCGGCGTCAACGTGAACCTCGTGTTCGCCGTCACGTTTGCCCTGGGCGCGGGACTGGCCGGCTTCGGCGGTGTGATCGGCGCGGTCGAGTTGTCGATGGTGCCGGGCGAAGACATCCGGCTGCTGCTGGCCTCGCTGATCGTCGTCATCGTCGGTGGCATGGGCAGCGTGGTGGGGGCGGCCATCGGCGCGGTGATTCTCGGGCTGTCCGAAACCTACGGGCTGGCGTATGCGCCGACGTACAGCGTTGTCTTCACGTTCGTCATCCTGATCCTGGTGCTGGCGTTCCGGCCGCGCGGGATCATGGGGAAGGCAACATGAGCGCCGCGCCGGGCCGCCCCAAGCAAGCGAGTGTCCCCTCGGGGGACCGGGCGCGGTACGCCGCGCACGAGGGGCGGACAGCATGAGCGCGGCGCAGTGGCGGCGCGCCATGAATACCGGCGTGGCGCCGCTGAAGGCCCGGTCCGCGGCGTCGGCCAGCGCGCGGGCAGTGCCGCCCGCGCCCGACCCCTACGCCCACAGCGAAGCACCGGCGTGGCTCAAGTACCTGTGGCGCACGCTCGCCCCGCGCCATGTGTTCATCGGCCTGTTCGTGCTGCTGTTCCCGTTTTTCGCCACGCCCTTCATCACCTTCCAGGTCGCATCCCAATCACTGGTGCTCGGCCTCATCGCGCTGTCGCTCAGCTTCCTGGCCGGGTACGGCGGCATGGTGTCGCTGGCGCAGATGACGGTGGCGGGCATCGCCGGCTACGGCATCGCGGTGCTGGGCACCAGCAGCGCGCCCGAGATCAGCCTGGCCTGGCCCTGGTGGGTGGCGGTGCCGTTCGCGGTGTTGATCGCCGTTGTCTGCTCGGCGCTGATCGGCTGGCTGTCGGTGCGCACCGAGGGCATCTACACCATCATGATCACGTTGGCCATCGGCGTGGCCTTCTACTACCTGGTGCTGCAGAACTACAGCGTGTTCAACGGCTTTCAGGGCCTGCGCGAGCTGAAACCACCCACGGTGTTCGGCGTCCAGTGGCGCGACCCATTGCCGTTCTACTTTCTGACGCTGTTCTGGGCCATGGCGGGCTACTTCCTGGTGCGCTACGTCGTGCGCGCGCCGTTCGGCATCGCGCTGCAGGGCATTCGCGACAACCCGCGCCGCATGGAGGCGCTGGGCTTTCACGTGGTGGCGCACCGCGTGGCCGCGTATGCGCTGTCGGGGCTGCTCGCGGCGGTCGGCGGCGTGCTGCTGGCCTGGTACAACGCGCTGATGTCGCCCGGCTCGGTGGGCACCGGCTGGCTCATCAACATCCTCGTCATCGCCGTGCTCGGCGGCGTGAAACATCCGATCGGCGCCTTCATCGGCGCCATCGTCTTCGTGCTGCTGCAGACCTTCGCCATCGACGTGATCGACCGCGAACGCTTCAACCTCGTGATCGGCGGCGTGTTCCTCGCCATCGTGCTGTTTTCCCCCGACGGCCTGCTCGGACTGTGGGCGAAGCTGACGGCCCGCTTCAGCCTGAACCAGGCTTTAACTTCCCCTCAAAGGAGACATCCGTGAAAGTGACCAAGCGACTCTGGGTACGTTCAATTCTGGCCACGGCGGCTGCGGCGGCGCTGATGGGCGCGGCGTGGGCGCAAAGCGGCCCGGTGAAGATCGGCCTGCTGGCCACGCTGGAAGGGCCGTTCGCCGCCGGCGGTGCCGACGGCATGCGCGGCGCCGAACTGGCGGTGAAGCAGCGCGGCGGCGAGGTGGCCGGGCGCAAGATCGAGATCATCAAGGCCAGCTCCGACGCCAAGCCCGACGTGGCCGTCAACGCCACGCGCAAGCTGGTGGAGCAGGACAAGGTCGACATCATGGTCGGCCCGCTGTCGGGCGGCGAGGGCATTGCCGTCAAGGACTATTCCAAGACGCAGCCCAACACCACCTTCATAAACGGCTCGTCGGGCGCGCAGGCGGCCACGCTGGTCAGCCCCAGCCCGAACTTCTTCCGCTTCAACACCGAAGGCGCGCAGTGGATGGTGGGCCTGGGCAAGGCCGCGCTGGACAAGGGTTACAAGCGCGTGATGATCATCGCCGAGGACTACGCGTTCCCGTACTCGCAGGTGCAGGGCTTCATGGCCGAATACTGCCGGCTCGGCGGCAAGGTGCCCGAAAAGGCCTGGGTGCCGCTGGGTGGCAAGGACTACTCGTCGGTGATCGCCAAGATCCCGAAAGACGTGGACGCGCTGCTGGTGGTGCTGGGCGGCGCCGATGCGGTGAACTTCCTGACGCAGTACGAAAACTCCGGCGGCGACAAGCCGATGATCGGCGGCTCGATCACCGTCAGCCAGGACATCCTGAACTACAAGGGCAAGCGGCGCGACTCGCTGGTGGGCACGATCTCGGCCGGCCCGGTGGCCGATGCTTATGACGGCGCCGAATGGAAGGCCTTCGTCGCCGACTACCAGAAGACCTATCCGGTCTCGGCCGGCGGCTTCCCCAGCCCCAGCCTGTTCGCCTACGTGTACTACCAGAACATGAAGGCGGCGCTCGATGGTCTTGACGCCGTGAAGGGCGACCTCTCCGGCGGCCAGGCCAAGTACCGCGAAGCCTTGTCGAAGATGGTGCTGAAAACGCCCACCGGCGACGTGCGGCTGGACGCCAACCGCCAGGCCATCGGCACCACCTTCGTCACCGAGGTGGTGAAGGACGCACAAGGCAACTTGACCACCAAGGTGAGCCGCAAGGTCGACAACGTCGATCAGCTGCTGGGCATGAAGGCTGACGAGTTCAAGATGGGCACACGCGACGTGCCGAGTTGCCCCTGAGGATCGAAGGCGGTGGCTTCTGTCACGCAATTGCACCGGCCGCTGGCTGCCCCGCGAGGGGCGGCCAGCGCGGTGCGGGCGCCGTTGGCATCGAGCGACGCGTTGGTGCTCACCAGCGTGACGCGCGCCTTCGGCGCGCTGCGCGCGGTGGACGATGTGAGCCTGTCCGTCGCGGCCGGCCAGAAGTACGCCGTGCTCGGCTCCAACGGCGCCGGCAAGACGACGTTGTTCAACACCATCACCGGCGACTTCCCGCCCACCGCCGGGCGGATCCAATTTTTTGGCGAAGACATCACCGGGCTGCCACCGCACGAACGCATCCGCAAGGGGCTGCGGCGCACCTACCAGTCGTCGTTGCTGTTCCGCGACCTGACGGTGCGCGACAACCTGTACCTCGCGGTGCGCGGTGTGGGCAGCGGCCGCTTCAGCCTTTTGAGGTCGCGCGCGACCCATGCCTCGACGATCGCCACCCTCGACTTGCTGGAGCGCACCCGCCTGAGCCACATCGCCGATGAACGGGTGGCCAACCTGGCGCACGGCCAGCAGCGCCAGCTGGAGATCGGCATGGCGCTGGCCGGTGCGCCGCGGCTGATCCTGTTTGACGAGCCGGCCGCGGGCCTGTCGCCGGCCGAGCGGCGCGAGCTGGTGGCGTTGCTCAAGTCGCTGCCGGCGCACATGAGCTTTGTGCTGATCGAGCACGACCTGGACATCGCGCTGCGCGTGGTCGAACGGGTCACCGTCATGCACAACGGGCGCGTGCTGAAAACCGGCACGCCGGACGAAATCGAGAACGACGCCCAGGTGCAGGCGATCTACATGGGGAGCAAACATTGATGGCCTGGTTCGGACGCGAGCGCGAAGCGGCCGGGAAGAACCGGGGGCCGATGCTGGTCGTCGAGGGCCTGGACGTTTACTACGGCCGTGCCCATGCGCTTCAGGGCGTGAGCCTGACCATCGCCGGCGGCGTGCTCGGCATCGTCGGCCGCAACGGCATGGGCAAGACGACGCTGTGCAACGCCATCACCGGGCTGGTGCCGGCCAGCGGCAGCGTCAAGTTGGCGGGCGAGGAAATCCTGGGCCGGGCGCCGAAGGAGATCACCCGGCGCGGCATCGCCTACGTGCCACAAGGGCGTCGGGTGTGGCCGTCGCTCACGGTCGACGAGACCCTGCGTCTGGTGGCGGCCAAAAGGCGCGACGTGGAGCGCGTCTACGCGATGTTCCCGCGCCTGGCCGAGCGCAAGGCCCACGGTGGCGCGCAGCTCTCCGGCGGTGAACAGCAGATGCTCGCCATCGGCCGGGCGCTGTTGCTGAACCCCCGGCTGCTGGTGATGGACGAGCCGACCGAAGGGCTGGCGCCGGTCATCGTCGAACAGGTGGCGCAGGCGCTGCGCGAGCTCGCGGCCGAGGGCGACATTGCCGTGCTGCTGATCGAGCAGAACCTGGGTGTGGCCCTGTCGGTGGCCGACCGCATCGGCGTGATGGTGAACGGCCGCATCGCGCAGGAACTGCCGGCGGCGCAACTCGCGGCCGACCGCGACTTGCAGGAGCGGCTGCTGGGCGTTCGCTCGGCCGGCGTTGATGATGAGCCGCCGGCGCAGGCCGCCAGCGCGGCGGTCGGCGTCACCGCGGAACCCGCGCCGCCTCAGGTGCTCACGGTGCGCCGCGCCTACAGCGACGGCGCGCCGACGATGGACGGGCTGGCGCCGCGCGCCGTGCGCGGCTACAACCGCTGGAATGTGGGTGGCACCGCGGCACCGGTTGCCGACATCGCCCGGGACGCTGGTGTTTCCCCCTCTCCCGCCGGGAGAGGGATCGACACCCGCGGAAGCGGCGGCAAGGCCCGAGTCCTCGACTTCCCCGTCGCCGCCACCGCCACCCGCGCCGCCTATGTGGCCGGCACCTTCGACACCAAGGGTCGCGAACTCTTCTACCTGCGCCAGTGCCTGGAAAAGCTCGGCCTGCGCGTCGTCACTGTCGACCTGGCCACCTCCGGCAAACCGTCCCCCGCCAGCGTGCACCCGCGCGAGGTGGCGCGCCACCACCCGCAGGGCGAAGCGGCCGTGTTCAGCGGCGACCGCGGCAGCGCCGTCACCGGCATGGCACTGGCTTTCGAAAACTTCGTGCGCACGCGGCGCGACCTGGGCGGCATCATTTCCGCCGGCGGCTCGGGGGGCACGTCGCTGGCCACGCCGGCGATGCGCGCCTTGCCGATCGGCTGCCCCAAGGTGATGGTCTCGACCATGGCCAGCGGAGACACGCGCCCCTACGTGGGCCCGAGCGACATCTGCATGATGTATTCGGTGACCGATGTGCAAGGCATCAACCGCATCAGCGAGAAGGTGCTGGGCAATGCGGCGCATGCGCTGGCCGGCATGATCGCGCACCCGGTGGCCGAGAGCGCGATCACCAAACCGGCGCTCGGCCTGACGATGTTCGGTGTCACCACGGCGTGCGTGCAGGCGGTGACAAAACGCCTGTCGGACGAATACGACTGCCTTGTGTTCCACGCCACCGGCGTGGGCGGCCAGTCGATGGAAAAGCTCGCCGACTCGGGTCTGCTGGCCGGCGTGATCGACGTGTCCACCACCGAGGTGGCCGATCAGATCGGCGGCGGCGTGCTGTCGGCCGGGCCCACGCGCATGGATGTGTTTGCGCGCCAGGCGCTGCCGTACGTGGGCTCGTGCGGCGCGCTCGACATGGTCAACTTCGGCGCCTGGGACACGGTGCCCGAGCGCTTCAAGAGCCGCAAGCTCTACCGCCATAACCCGACCGTCACGCTGATGCGCACGACCGCCGATGAAAACCGCGCGATCGGCGAATTCATCGCGGCCAAGCTCAACGCGATGCAGGGCCCGGTGCGCTTTCTGATTCCCGAACGCGGCGTCTCGGCGATCGACCAACCCGGCCAGCCGTTTCACGACCCCGAGGCCGACCGCGTGCTGTTCGCCACCCTCGAGCAGACCTTCCGCCCCGGCCCCGACCGGCGGCTGCAGCGGCTGCCCCTTCACATCAACGACGACGCGTTTGCCGACGCGCTGGTGGCCGCGTGGCGCGAGGCGTCGCGCTCCCCGGCCAGCGCGCGGCGCGCCTGACCTCTGCCAGGACTCCCATGCCCCGCATCGCCCGAACCACACTGCTGGAGCGCTTCCGCGCCAAGATCGCCGCCGGCCGGCCGCTGATCGGCGGTGGTGCCGGCACCGGGCTGTCGGCCAAGTGCGAAGAGGCCGGCGGCATCGACCTGATCGTCATCTACAACTCGGGCCGCTACCGCATGGCCGGGCGCGGCTCACTGGCCGGTTTGCTGGCCTATGGCAACGCCAACAAAATAGTCTGCGAGATGGCGCACGAGGTGCTGCCGGTGGTCAAGCACACACCGGTGCTGGCCGGTGTCAACGGCACCGACCCGTTCATGATCCCGGAAGAATTTTTCCAGCGCCTGATCACGCTGGGGTTTTCGGGCGTGCAGAACTTTCCCACCGTCGGCCTGATCGACGGCAGGTTCCGCGCCAACCTCGAAGAGACCGGCATGGGCTACGCGCTGGAGGTCGACATGATCGCCCGCGCGCACGCGCTGGACCTGCTGACCACGCCCTATGTGTTCAATGAAGCCGATGCGCGCGACATGACACGCGCCGGCGCCGACATCGTGGTCTGCCACCTGGGGCTGACCACCGGCGGCGCGATCGGCGCCGAAACCGCGCTGACGCTGATCGACTGCGTCGCCCCCATCAACGCCTGGGCGGCGGCGGCGCGCTCGGTCAACCCCGGCGTGATCGTGCTGTGCCACGGCGGCCCCATCGCCACCCCCGATGACGCGCAATTCATCCTGAAGCACTGCCCCGGCTGCAACGGCTTCTACGGCGCCAGTTCGATGGAGCGGCTGCCCACCGAGGCCGCGCTCACCGACACCACGCGGCGCTTTGTTGCAATGGAGCCCTGACCATGGCCACACTGCAAGACCGCCGCGATTTCTACGCCCAGTTCATCGTCAAGAGCGCGGGCAGTCAGGATGCCGCGCTGATCGACGCTTTTGCGCACACGCCGCGCGAACACTACATGGGGCCGGGGCCGTGGCCGATCTTCGTCGGCGGCGGGTACTTGCCCACACCGACGAGCGACCCGCAGGAGCTCTACCAGGACGTGCTGGTCGGCCTGGCCACCGACCGCGGCATCAACAACGGCCAGCCCACGCTGCATGCGCACTGCATTGCCGCGCTGGCCTTGAGGCCGGGAGATCAGGTGTTGCACATCGGCGCGGGCACGGGCTATTACAGCGCCGTGCTGGCGGCACTCGTTGGAACGACCGGCAGCGTGATCGCCTGCGAGATCGAGGCCGACCTCGCCGTCACCGCCGCACGCAACCTGCGGCACCTGCCGCAGGTGAAGGTGCTGGCCAGCTCGGGCAGCGAAGGCGTGTTGCCGCCGGCCGACGCGATCTATGTGAGCGCCGGTGCGACGCACCCGCTGGCGAGCTGGCTTGATGCGCTCGACAGCGGCGGCCGCTTGATCTTCCCGCTCACGCCCAACGAAGGCTTCGGCTGCATGCTGAAGGTGACCCGGCTCGGGACGCAGCGCTACGCCGCCGAAGCGCTCATTCGCGTGGCTTTCATCCCCTGCATCGGCGCACGCGACGATGCGGCTTCAGCCGCGTTGACGCGGGCGCTCGAGACGCAGTCGATCAGGGCCGTGAAGTCGCTGCACCGGGGCGACGCGCCCGGCCGCACCGCCTGGTGCGTGGGCAACGGCTGGTGGCTTTCCACGGGCGCACCCTGAGCCGCCATGTTGCGCTGCCGTACCTGGATCTTCGCGCTCGCCGTTCACCTGACGGCTTGTGGCACCGTCGCGCCACCGGCTCAGGTGACCGAACGCGCGAACGCGGTCGTCGACGAATGGGTGGCCGTCACAGGCTTCAGCGGCGCCGTGGCGCGCGACGCGTTCTACGCCCCTACCCTCGACCTGTGGCTGGCGTTCTCGGGCACGCCCGAGGCCCCCACGCTGCACCTCCGTTCCGTGTTTATCGTGGCCGACGCGAAACGCCTGGTGGCGACCGCCGGCAACCCTTGAGTTGGAGAACAGACATGACCGGCGCGGATTTCGGCAGATTCATCCTCGGCTTGATCGTCGTGGCGATCGTTGTGGCCATTGCGGTGTGGCTGCTGCACTGGCTGTACCTGCGCAGCTCCAAGGAGCGCGCGTTCGTGCGCACCGGCCTGGGCGGGCAGAAGGTGGTGCTCGACGGCGGCGCGTTCGTGCTGCCCATCGTGCACGACGTGATCCCGGTCAACATGAACACGCTGCGGCTGGAGGTGAGCCGCGGCCGCGACAAGGCGCTGATCACCAAGGACCGCATGCGCGTGGACGTGATCGCCGAGTTCTACGTGCGCGTGGCCGCCCATCCCGATGCGGTGGCCGCGGCCGCGCAAACGCTGGGCCTGCGCACGATGGAGCCGGACCAGTTGAAGGAACTCGTCGAAGGCAAGTTCGTCGACGCGCTGCGCACCGCGGCCGCCGAGATGACGATGGAGGAGCTGCACGAAAAGCGCGGCGCCTACGTGCGCAAGGTGCGCGAGACCGTGGCCGAGGACCTGACCAAGAACGGCCTGGAGCTCGAAGCCGCGTCGCTGACGCAACTCGACCAGACCGGCATGGAATTCTTCAACCCCAGCAATGCGTTCGACGCCGAAGGCCTGACGCGCCTGACCGAGCAGATCGAGCACCGCAAGAAGCAGCGCAACGATGTCGAGCAGGACACGCTGATCGCCATCCGCAACAAGAACCTCGAAGCGGAGAAGCTGTCGCTCGAGATCGACCGCGAAGGCGAGTACGCGCGCCTGAACCAGCAGCGCGAGGTCGAGATCGCGCGTGCCCGCCAGCGTGCCGAGGTGGCCACCGAGCGGGCTCTGCGCGAGCAGGCGGCCGAAGGCGCGCAGATCACCGCCAAGCAGGCCATCGAGCATGCGCGCATCCGCTCCGAGCAAAGCATCGAGCAAGAGCGCATCGGCAAGGAGCGGGCGATTCAGGGTGCGGAGATCGAGCGCCGCATGGCGCTGGAACTGGCCGAGCAGCAGCGCGCCATCGCCATCGCGCGCGAGAGCAAGACGCAGAGCGAAGCGCAGGCCGACGCCGAGGTGGCGCGCGCGCTGGCGGTGTCGGCCGAAGAAAAGGTGTTCACCGCCCGCGAGGTGGAGGTGGCCGAACGCAGGAAGGCCATCGACCTGATCGGCGCGGCCCAGACCGCCGAGCGCGAAGCCTTGCGGCTGACGTCTGCCGCGCAGGCCGAAAAGGACGCCAGCGCCGACCGCGGTTTTGCGATCCGCGCGCAGGCCGAGGCGGATGCCGATGCCGACAAGATCAAGTCGATGGCGATGCGCGTGCGCGCCGAGATCGAAGCCGAGGCGCTGCGCCTGATGAACGACGCGCACAACATGCTGTCGCCCGAGGCGCGCATGTCGGCGCTGCGGCTCAAGCTGGTGGAAAAGGCCGAGGGCATCATCCGCGAATCGGTCAAGCCGATGGAGCGCATCGAGGGCATCAAGATCCTGCATGTCGACGGGCTGGGCGGTTCGGGGGGCGGCGGCGATGGGGCTGGCGGCGCCAGCTTCGCCGACGGCGTGGTCAACTCGGCCTTGCGTTTTCGCGCGCAGGCGCCGCTGGTGGACCAGTTGTTGCGCGAGATCGGCATCGAGGGCGGCGACATCCAGCGCCTGGTGGGCGGCGTGAGCGGCGCCACGGCCGTTTTTCCGCCCGCGGCGCCGGCGGCGAAAGAGTAGGCCGTGATCAAGGTCTACGTCTCCAGCGTCATCGACGCCAGCGCCGACACCGTGTGGCAGCGCATCCGTGACTTCAACGGCCTGCCGCTGTGGCACCCGGCCATCGCCGACAGCCGGATCGAGAACAACGAGTCGAGCGACCGGGTCGGCTGCATCCGCCACTTCCACACCCGCGACGGCGGTTTGATCCGCGAGCGGCTGCTGGGTTTGAGCGACTACGACTTCAGCTGCACCTACGAAATCCTCGAAAGCGCCATGGGCGTGGACAACTACGTCGCCACGCTGAAAGTGACGCCGATCACCGACGGCAACCGCAGCTTCGCCGAATGGAGCGCCGAGTTCGACTGCGCCGAGGGGCGCGAGCGCGAACTCTCGCAGACGATCGGCCAAGGCGTGTTCCAGGCGGGCTTCGATGCATTGAAGCGCAACCTGCGCTGACCGCTGCCCGCGGTGGTACTGCGGCTTTTCCATCACCCACGGAGACAAGAATGCACTCTCGATTCCCTCTGCTTGCGGCCACTGTGGCCTTGTTCCTCGTGTCGCAACATGCCGCGGCCGCCGACCCGATGAAACTCCCGCCGTTGAAGAAACAACCCACGGTGCAAATGGTGCTCGATGAACACTTCGATGCGCTCAACCAGTGCGACTGGAACCGCTTGATGGCGCAGTACCCGAACGATGTCGAGATCCACCTGCCCGACGGCGTGGTGATCAAGGGCCGCGAGAAGGTGGGCGATTTGTTCGCCGGCTTCTGCAAGGCCAGGCCCGACGGCCTGAAGGGACTGAAGTTCACCAGCGAAAGTTCGTTCAAGGTCGGCAACACGCTCAACGTGATGTGGCGCGCCGAGGGCGACTTTCCTGCCGAACCGTACAAGGGCTCGGACGCCTACGTCACGCGCGACGGCCTGATGGCCGCGCAGGTGACCACCTTCGACGGCGCCAAACTCAAGTTCAAGAAGTAGGCGAGTGCTGCAAAAAGTCGTTCGCTCCACGGTCATCGACGCGCCGATCGAGCGCGTCTGGGCCGTGCTGCGCGACTTCAACAGCCACGACCAGTGGCACGGCGTGGTCGACAGCAGCCGCATCGAAGGTGGCGACCGCGGTGACCAGGTGGGCTGCGTGCGCAGCTTCAGCTTGAAAGACGGCAACCGCATTCGCGAGCAACTGCTCGCGCTGGACGACCGCGAACACAAGAGCACCTACTGCATCGTCGAAGCCAGCGTGCCGCTGCAACGCTACGTGGCCAGCGTCACGCTCAAACCGGTGACCGACGGCAACCGCACCTTCTGGCATTGGGAATCGAGCTTCGCCACGCCGCCCGGCATGGAGCGCGAGTTGCGCGACATGGTGGCCCAGGGCGTTTACGAAGCCGGCTTCGAGAACCTGCGCCGGCACTTGCGTGTGGGCGGCGACATGCACGCGCGCGGCGCTTCGCCCATGCCATTGGCGCTGCCGCTGCCGACGCGCCGCATCAAGGTGCATCACTACGGCGATGCCGAAGTGCTGCGGGCTGAAGACGGCGAGGCGCCCGCCCCGCAAGCGGGTGAAGTGCGCATCCGCCAGCGCGCCATCGGCGTCAACTTCATCGACGTGTACCTGCGCCGCGGCTGGATCCCGGCCATGCTCGGCGTGGGCGGCACCCCTGGCATGGAAGCCGCCGGCAGCGTGCTCGACGTGGGCGAAAGCGTCAGCGGCCTCATGCCCGGCGACCGCGTGGCCTACCTCGGCCCGCTGCCCGGCGCCTACTGCAGCGTGCGCAGCGTGCCGGCCGAATGGGTGCTGCGCCTGCCCGCCGCGGTGGACGACGACGTGGCCGCCGCCACGCTGCTCAAGGGCATCACCGCCGACTGCTTGTTGCGCGACGTGGGCCGCGTGCGCCCCGGCGCGCGCTGGCTGGTGCACGCCGCGGCCGGCGGTGTGGGCCTGCTGTTGTGCGCCTGGGCGCGCAAGCTGGGTGCGCGCGTGGTGGGCACCGTGTCGACGCAAGAAAAGGCGCGCATCGCGCGCGAGCACGGCTGCGAGCATGTGATCGTCACCAGCGATCCTCGCTTTGCGGACGAAGTGCAGCGCCACTTTGGCGGCGCCGATGTCATCGTCGACGGCCTGGGCGAGGCCGCGCGCGAAGAGAATTTCAATGCCCTCGCAGCCTGCGGCCACTGGATCAGCTTGGGGCACGCGGCGGGCCCGCTGCAACCCATCTCCCCCGGCTGGCTGCAACAAAAGTCGGCCACCTTTTCCAGCCCCGTGGTGTTTGCCTACACCGCCACGCACAGCGCGCTGGCCGAACGCGCGCAGCGTGTCTGGGACGCATTGAATGACGGCACGCTCAAGCGCCCGATGATCGAACGCTGTTCGCTCGATGCGGCCTCGCAGGCCCATGCCCGGCTGGAGTCGCGCGGGACGGTGGGGGCGGTGGTGCTGGTGGCCTGAGGCTGAGCCGGCGCGACAGGGTTGGTCGGCCATGCTGGCATCATCCACCACGCCCACCACGCCCACCACCCGACGAACCAACGTGAACCAAATCGAGACCGACTACCTGGTCATCGGCAGCGGCACCGCCGGCCTGGCCTTCACCGACACGCTGATCGACGAGAGCCCCAACGCGCACGTCACGCTGGTCGACCGCCATGCCAAGCCGGGCGGGCACTGGAACGACGCCTACGGCTTCGTCACGCTGCACCAGCCGTCGGCCTTTTACGGCGTCAACTCCATGGAGCTGGGCAGCCGCCGCAAGGACAGCATCGGCCTCAACCAGGGCCTGTATGAACTGGCCTCGGGCGCCGAGGTCAGCGGCTATTTCGACCGCGTGATGAACCACAAGCTGCTGCCCAGCGGCCGCGTGGCCTACCACCCGATGTGCAATCACCTTGGCGACGGGCGGTTCGAGTCGCTGCTGTCCGGCCGGCAAACCCAGGTGATCGTGCGCAAGAAGGTGGTGGACGCGGCCTACCTCGGCCCCTCGGTCCCGTCCACCCACACAGCGCGCTTCGAGGTGGCGCCGGGCGTGCGGCGGGTGCCGCCGAACGCGCTGCCGCAGTTGTGGAATGGGCGGCAACAAGGCTTCTTGCCGCGCCGCTTCGTCATCGTCGGCGCGGGCAAAACGGCCATGGATGCCGGTGTGTGGCTCATCCTTGCCGGGGCCGACCCGGAAGCGATCCAGTGGGTGACGCCGCGCGACTCGTGGCTGGTGAACCGCATCACCACCCAACCGGCGCCGGAGTTCTTCAACGAGGCCATCGGCGGCCAGGCCGACCAGATGCAGGCCTTTGCCGAGGCCACGTCGACCGAAGACCTGTTCCTGCGCCTGGAGGCCTGCGGCGCGCTGTTGCGCATTCACCGCGACCAGCGGCCCACCATGTTCCACCTGGCCACCATCGCGCCGGGCGAGGCGGAGGTGCTGCAACGCATCCGCAACGTGATCCGTCTGGGCCGCGTGCAGCGCATCACGGCCGACCACATGGTGCTGGACCACGGGCGCGTGCCGGTCGAGGCCGACACGCTGTTCATCGACTGCAGCGCGTCCGCGGTGGAGCCGCGGCCGCTGCAACCCATCTTCCAGGGCGACAGGATCGTGCTGCAGATGGTCCGCCTGCCGCAGCCCGCCTTCAGCGCGGCGCTGGTGGCCTATGTTGAGGCGCACCATGAGGGCGACCAGCACAAGAACCGCCTGTGCGGCACGGTGCCCTTCCCGCACACGCTGGACGACTACCCGCGCGCGATGCTGGCCAACATGTGGAATCAATTCCAGTGGGGGCAAGACAAGGAACTGCGCCAGTGGATCCGCGCCAGCCGGCTCGACGGCTTTGGCAAGCTGATGACGGGCATCGACCCGCAAGACACTGAGAAGCAGGCCATCATGGCCCGCCTGAAAGAGCAGGCTGCGGCGGCCATGGCCAACCTGCCCAAGCTGATTCGCGTCTCGCGGGCCCTCAAGGAGTAACGCTCCATGCAAGTCCGAATGCTCTATGTCAGCCGTGCCGTGGGCCCCCAGACCGGCACGGTCACCGCTGCGATCCTGGCCACAGCCCAGGCGTACAACCGGCTCCACGGAATCAGCGGCGTGCTGTGCCAGGGCCAGGGGCTGTACCTTCAGGTGCTGGAGGGTGAACGAAGCGCCGTGCACGCGTTGTAGGCGCGAATCATTCCGGACCCGCGCCACGAGGATGTGGAGATGCTGCATCTCGAAGAAATCACCCAACGGCGCTACGCGGAGTGGTCGATGGCGCTGGTGAACCTGTCTGACGAGGACGTGATGGTGCAGATGAAGCACCCCGAGTTCGACCCGTATTCGGCGCCGGGGGCGTTGGTGATGACGTTGGTGGACGAGTTGCTGGCGTCGGGGCAGCGCATCGGGTTGCCGGCCGCATAGCTGCCGCGCGGCCTCCTTCAAGGAACGCTGGCCCGGGAAAACCCGGTGCTCAAACTGTAAAGCCAGCAACAGTTGCGGCGTGGGCCGGCGCCCACACTGGCGCGGTGGCCTGCCTGCAGCGGTGGGCCGTGACGCAGCGCCAGCATTCGCCACACAGGAGCTCGAGAACATGAACAAGCCAATGAACCGAACGCGTTGGACACGAGGCGCTGCCGTTGCGCTCGGTGCCGTCTGCATCGTGGGTGCCGCAGCTGCCCACGAAGAAGAGCGCGACGGCAAAGGCGACTGGCGCGACTGGCGCGACTGGCACGATCGTTCGGGCCGATGTGAAGCGCTGGTGGGCAAGAACATCGGAGGCGCGCTTCTGAGCGCTGCCGACGTGGTGCCCGCCACCGTCACGGCGCCCGGCCACTGCCGCGTGCGCGGCCTCATCGAGCCCAAGCTGAACTTCGAACTGCGCCTGCCGAGGAAGTGGAACCAGAAACTGCACTACGGCGGCGGTGGCGGCTACAACGGCGCCATCCCCCCGGCCAACGATGCCGCGTTGCGCCAGGGTTACGCGCAGGTGAGCAGCGATTCGGGCCACCAGGGCAGCGGGCTGGATGCATCGTTCATCGTCAACGACCCGCACGCCGCGCAGCTGTTCGGTTCACTGTCGGTGCCCACCGTCACCGCAGCGGCGCAAGAGATCGTGCGTGTGCACTATCGCCAGCGCGCCAAGCGTGCGTACTTCGAGGGCTGCTCCAACGGCGGCCGCGAGGCGCTGATGAACGTGCAGCGCTACCCGGGCCTGTTCGACGGCGTGATCTCGCGCGCGCCGGCCTACAACTGGGTCGGCATCATGGGCGCCTTCAACCGCACCGCCAAAGCGCTGGCAGCGCCCGGCGGCGCGATGAGCGCGGCCAAGGTGGCCACCTTGTCGAACGCCGTGCTGGCGGCCTGCGATGCACAAGACGGCGTGGCCGACGGCGTGGTCTCCAACCCGCAGGCCTGCGGCTTCGATCCCGCAACCTTGCGCTGCGCCGGCGGCGCCGACACCGGCGATGCCTGCCTGTCCGACCCGCAGCTCGCGGTCGTCAACTCATGGACCCAGCCGGCCAGCTTCGGCGGCGGCACCTACCGCTACAGCGGCTGGCCCCTCACCGGCAACGAAAACGTCAACGGCGCGTGGGACGCGTGGACCAGCGGCGTGCCCGCGCTGCAGTTCCTGTTCCAGGACACCACGGTCAAGTACTACCTGGCCAAGGACCCGCTGGCCAACTCGCTGCTGTACGACTACAACAGCAACCCCGCTGCGCTGGGCGCCATGTCGGCCCTGAACGACGCCACCAACGCCAACCTGCACCCGTTCCTCGGCGCAGGCGGCAAGCTGATCCTCTGGCACGGTGGCAACGATGCCGCGTTGAGCTACCGGGCGACCACCGACTACTTCCAGCACGTCGTCAGCGCCGTGGGCGGCCGGGCCAACGCCGACCAGTTCGTGCGCTACTACATTGCTCCCGGCGTCAACCACTGCGCCGGCGGGCCGGGCGCGGACTCGGTCGATCTGCTGAGCGCGCTCGACGCCTGGGTAAGCAAGGGCCACGCGCCGAAAACGCTGAAGGCCAGGCGCGTCGATGCCGTCACCGGCGAAACGCTGCTGACACGCCCGCTGTGCGTGTACCCGGCCTACCCGCGCTACGACGGCAAAGGCGATGTGAACCTGGCCCGGAATTACGACTGCACCGCGCCTTGAGCCCGGCCGGCCCAGCACAAGCGGACGCCGGCAGCGCCCGCACGCTGCCGGCCGCTCAATGCAGGCTCCCCAGGCGCTGCAGTTCGCGCGGGTCGTGGATCAACACCGTTCGGTAGGCCACGCTCAGCACGCCGCGGCGCTCCAGCGCGTGCAAGGCGCGGTTCGCGGTCGGGCGCGAGATGCCGGCCAGTTGCGCCACCTCGTCTTGCGACAGCGGCAGGCGGCGCGCGGTGCGCGGGTACAGCCGCTCGTCGAACAGCTCGCCCAGGCAATGCGCCACATGCTCGCCAGCCTCGCAAAAGCGCAGGTGCTCGCAGCGCTGCACGAACTGCCAGAGCCGCGCGTTCACCTGCTCCAGCACGAAGCGGTTGAAGGCGATGCTGCTGCCCAGCAGCCACTCGAAGGTGGCGCGCGGCAACAGGCCCAGCGTGGTCGCTTGCGAAGCGATCACATCGAAAGGCCAGCGTTCGCCCCGCAGCAGCGCCGTCTCGCCAAACCAGCCGCCGCCGGTGATGCCCATCAGCGTGGTCTTGCGCCCATCGGCCGCCGCCGCCTCGACCTTGACCATGCCGCCCGCCACCACCATCCAGTGCTCCACCGCGTCACCCTTCCAGGCCACGTGCCCGCCGGACGCGAAGCTGCGCTCATGCAGGTCGTGCTCCACGCGTTCGAGTTCGGCTTCGCTGAGCGAGGCGGAGAACGAAGCGGCCCGCACGAAACTTTTCACGTTCGGCACACGCTCGTGTCCGGTGTTCTGGCGGGGACGATGTGTGGACATCTGGCGCTCCCGGAGGGTGGGGTGCGAAGGATAGCCGTGCAGAGCTGGGGGCCGTGTCGCGCCGAGCGCTGGCCCATCGGGACAACGCTCAGCGCCCCCGCTCCCCGTAACGCCGCCTCGCCGCCGCAGCCGACACATACCCCTCGGCCACGTCCTCGACGATCGCGGCGGGGTCACGCTCCTTCGGATCGCCATACCCGCCGCCCCCCGGCGTGACGAGCTTGATCCGGTCGCCGGGATGGAAGGTGATGTTGGCGTACTTGCTCGACGAGACCTTGCCGTACAGCTCGCGCACCGTCTTCCACTCGGTGCTGCCGGCCTGCATGACCAGCGTGGCGCCGTTGCCGCCGGGCTCGCCGCCGAAGATCGGCCAGGGCTTGACCTCGTGGCGGTCGCTGCACTGGCTGCCGGTGATGTCCACCTCGGTGGCCAGCAGCGTGCGCTCGTAGCCCAGGCCGCCGCGCCACTTGCCGGCGCCGCCCGAGTCGGTCGTCATCTCGCAGTTCTCGACGCGGAATGGAAAGCGTGTCTCGAACACCTCGGTCGGGTTGAAGCGGCAGTTGCCGTTGATCGCGATCACGCAGTCGTTGCCGTCGTGGCCGAAGCGCCCGCCCCAGCCGCCGGACATGATGTCGTAGCAGGCGAAGTACTCGTCGTGGTCCGGGTGGTGGCCGCCGAAGACGAAGTTGGTGCCGGTGCAGCTCTCGGAGGCCATCACGCGCTCGGGCACGCAGGCGCCCATCGCGCCGATGGTGATGTTGGCCAGCCGCGGGTGCGTCTCGGTGTTGCCGGCCACCAGCGGGCCGGGGTAGTCCACGTTCGTCACCTTGTTCGGCGGCGACACCACGCGGATCGGCCGGAACGCGCCCGAGTTCTTCGGGATCGTCGGGTCGGTGAGGTGCAGGATGCCGTTGTAGACCGCGCCGATCGCCACGCCCAGCGTCGCGTTGATCGGCCCCTTGGCCTGGCCAGAGGAGCGGCTGTAGTCGGCCACCACCTCGTCGCCCTGCACGTACATGTCGATCGCGACGGTGTAGGGCTTGCGCTCGATGCCGTCGTCCTCCAGCACGTCCTCGAAGCTGTACTTGCCGTCCGGGAACGCGCCGAGTTCGGCGCGCATGCGCCGCTCGGCGTAGTCCATCAGGTCCTCGCAGGTCTCGGTGAAGACGGCCTGGCCATACTTGCGCACGATGCCGGCGATGCGCTCGACACCGAGGTCGACGCTGCCGATCATGGCGGACAGGTCACCGAAGTTCTGCCGTGGCGTGCGGGTGTTGGCCAGCATCAGCTTCCACACCTCCTCCACGTCCTTCCCGCCCTTGCGGATCTTCACCGGCGGCACGCGCAGGCCCTCGTGGAAGATCTCGGTGGCCTCGCCGCAGAAGGCCCCGGGCACCATGCCGCCGATCTCGGCCACGTGGCCGATGCAGACCGCGAAGCCGGTCAGCTCGCCCTCGACGAAGAAGGGCTTGAAGAAGGTGTGCTCCGGGCAGTGCAGGCCACCGCGGTAGGGGTCGTTGTGCACGATCACGTCGCCCTCGACCAGCGACTCGAACGGGATCTCCGACGCGCAGGTCTTGATCAGCAGCGGCATGCCGCCGATCATCGTCGGGCAGAACTCGGCGCAGGCGATCATGTCGCCCTTCGCATCGGCCAGCGCGCAGGTGAAGTCCAGCCCCTCGTTGAAGATCGTCGAATACGAGGTCTTCATCAGCAGGATGCCCATCTCGCGGCAGATGGAGACCATCGTCGAGTCGAGGATGTTCATCGTCACGAGGTCGGGCGGCGCCAGCCGCGCCGCACGCGGCCCGCGCGCTTCTTCCACCGGCAACTTGGGGTGCACGATGGGCAGCGAGAAGTACCCGGCATTTGCCGCGCGCAGCGTCGCCCATTCGGTGCACCAGCCGCTGCAGAAGAGCTGCGTTTTGCCGGCGACTTCATGCGTCTGGCCCGGCCCGTAGACCAGCATGCCGCAGTTGGCGCACTTGATGTACTTCTCGATGTAGTAGCCGTTGTCCGAGAACCGCATGGCTTACCCTTCGAGAGAGATCAACAGGTGGCCGAACTCGTGCATCGCGAGCCGGTAGCCGGCTTCGAGCACCGTCACCGAGGCCGCTTCTTCCACCAGCGCCGGGCCGTGGATCACCTGGCCGGCGAGCAGCGCCTCGCGGTCGTACACCGGCACCTCGCGCGCGCCGCCGATGAACCAGACCGGGCGCCGCTCCTTGGCCACCGGCTCGCCGGTGCCGGCCGGCAGTTGCGTGATCTCCGGCTTGGGTGTGTGCGCGATCGCGGTGACGGTGTAGTTGACGATCTCGATGATGTCGCCCGGGTTGTTGAAGCCGAAGCGGGCCTTGTGCGTCTGGTGGAACAGCGCCCACAGGCGATCGACCGTCGCGGCCTCGAAGCGCGCGTCGGTCAGCGCCAGTTCCAGCTCGTAGTTCTGGCCAAGGTAGCGCATCTCGAGCGCGCGGTGCAGCTCGATGTCGCGCTCGTAGCCCTGGCCCTTCAGCTCGGCCAGGCACTCGCCGACCAGCTCGTCCATCACGCGGTTGGCGCGCGCCGCGTCGAAGCGCAGCGAGGTGAGCTGCGTCGTGCGCTGCCGGTCCACGCGCGCGTTCGTCATGATGAAGCCGTAGGCCGAGAACTGCCCCGGGTGCACCGGCACGATGGCGCGCGGAATGCCCATCTCGCGGATCAGCGCGCAGGCGTGCAAGGCGGTCGCGCCGCCAAAGGCGCAGAGCGTGAAATCGCGCGGGTCCAGCCCGCGCTCGATCAGCACCGAGCGCAGCGCGCCGACCATGTTGTTGTCGACGATGCGGGTGATGGCCAGCGCCGTCGCCTCCGGGCTCTGGCCGAGCGCCGCGGCCACGCGCTCGACGGCTGCATGCGCCGCCGGCACGTCGAGCTTCATGCGCCCGCCGAGAAAGTTGTCCGGGTTGATGCGGCCCAGCAGCAGGTTCGCGTCGGTCACCGTCGCCTCGGTGCCGCCGCGCCCGTAGCAGGCCGGCCCCGGCCGCGCGCCCGCACTCTGCGGGCCGGCGCGCAGCATGCCGCCCTTGTCGATCCACGCGATCGAGCCGCCGCCGGCGCCGATGGTGCGGATGTCGATCATCGGCACCTGGATCGGCACGCCCCATTCGATCTCGAACGCGGTGGTGAAGCTTTCCTTGCCGCCGATCACCGTCGAGACGTCGGTCGAGGTGCCGCCCATGTCGATGGTCACCAGGTGGGCTATGCCCATCTGCTCGGCGACGAAGCGGCTCGCGATCACACCGCCGGTCGGGCCCGAGAGCACCATTTGCGCCGGCGCCTCGGAGGCGGCCTCCAGCGTCATCTCGCCGCCGTTGGAGCGGATGATGACGGCGGGCGCCGTCACGCCGGCTTCGTTCAGCCGTCCGCGCATGGCCTTGAGCTGGCGGCTCACGACGGGTTTGAGGTACGCGTCGGCGATGGTCGTCGACGCGCGCTCGTACTCCTTCCACTTCGGCAGCACCTCGTAGGAGATCGAGAGCGGCTTGCCGGGCAGTGCATCGGCCAGCAGTTGCTTGACGCGCAGCTCGTGCACCGGGTTGAGGTAGCTGAACAGCAGGCACACCGCCACCGCGTCGACCTCGGGGGCCTCGGCGATCCGCGCGGCCACGCGCTTCACGCTGGCTTCGTCCAGCGGTGTCACGATCTCGCCGTGCGCGTCGATGCGCTCCACCACCTCGAAGCAGTGGCGGCGCTTGACCAGCGGCTTGGGCTTCACCCAGCTCATGTCGTAGTGGGACTTGCGGTTGCCGCGCTGGATGAACGGCACGTCGCGGAAGCCCTGCGTCGTGACGTAGGCCACCGTCGCGCCCTTGCGCTCGAGGATCGCATTCGTCGCCACCGTGGTGCCGATGCGCAGGTTGTCGATTGCAGCCACGTCCGGGTGCTGCGCCAGGCCGGCCAGGATGCCCGCCACCGGGTCGCCCGGCGTCGACAGCTCCTTCCACACCGTCACCTGGCGCGTGGCCGGGTCGTAGGCGACGAAATCGGTGAACGTGCCGCCCACGTCGATCCCGAGCACATGCCGCATTGGCGCCCCCTATTCCGGAAGCTGGGCCAGCACCTGGTCGAGCGCCGCCTTCAGGCGCCGGCCGAGTTCGGCGATTTCGGGTTCGGTGATGATCAGCGGCGGCGCCATCACGAAGCAGCCGGCGAGCGGCCGCACGATGATGCCGTGGTCCAACCCCGCCTCGTAGACGGCCTTGGTGATGCCGCCGACCTTCAGGCTCGCAGCGGGGCCGCCGCGCGCTTCGCCCGGCGCCGCCACTTCGATGGCACCCGCCAGGCCCCACTTCCGATTGCCGACCACGAGGGGATGGCCCAGAAAGCTGTCGAGCATCCGGTTCCAGGCCGGGATCACGTCGCGCACGTGGCCGAGGATGTTGCGTTCGTCGAAGATGTTCAGCACCTCGTTGGCCACCGCCGCCGAGACCACGTGCGCGTGGTGCGTGGCGCCGTGCGCGAACCAGCCCTTGGCCTCGTTGCCGAGGTCGATGCGGCGGTTGAACTCCTCGCCCATGAAGATGCCGGCGATCGGCATGTAGGCGCCGGAGATGCCCTTGGCGCAGGTCAGGCAGTCGGGCTCCAGGCCCATGGCTTCGGTGGCCCACATGCGGCCCGAGCGGCCGAAGCCGGTGACGACCTCGTCGATGAAAAGCTGGATGCCGTATTTCTTCAGCACGGCCGTGATCTTCGGGAAGTAGCTCGCCGGCGGCGGGAACATGCCGGAGGACACCGACACCGGCTCGGCGATCATCGCGCCAATCGTCTCGGGCCCGGCCTTCACGATGGCGGCTTCCAGTTCCTCCGCCAGGCGGCTGGTGAAGCCGTCTTCGGTCTCGCCCGGAAGGCCCGCGTTGGGCCAGCTCGGGTGGCTGACCTGCACCGAGAAGCCCATCGGGATGCCGAAGCTTTCCTGCAGGTCGGCCGAGCCGCCCAGCGCGCTGGTGGCGATGGTGGAGCCGTGGTAGCTGGCCTGCCGCGAGATCACCTTGCGGCGCTCGGGCTCGCCGGCGAAGCGGTTGGCGTACCACATGAACTTGATCAGGTGGTCGTTGGCTTCCGAGCCGGTGGTGGAGAAGTAGATGCGCGGGTTCTTCACCGGCGACAGCCGGGCGAGCCGCTCGGTCAACTCCATCACCGCGGGCACGGTGCGGTGGATGGCCGACGAGTACATGGGCAGCGCTCGCATCTGCCGTGCCGCCGCCTCGACGAGGCGTTCCTCGCTGAAGCCGAGCGAGACGCAGTAGAAGCACGACACCGACTCGATGTAGTCCTTGCCGTGCTCGTCGAAGATGAAGATGCCCCGGCCGCGCTCGAACACCAGCGGGCGCTCGGTGCGCAGGCGCCTCAGGTCACTGAAGCCGAGGAGAAGGGCGTCGTTGCGGTAGCCGCCGTCTTTGACCTGCACATCCATCGGGACACTCCTTGGGCGAAAGGGGTCGGGAACGCCGGGGCAGCGTAGCAGCCGCTCATCAACCGGCAATCAGCGATACCCCTCACAGCCGAAGCGGCGTCGGGCATGACGCGCTTTCGCGCGCCGGGATTTTCCAGCGTTTGTTGTCTGATTTGACAACACCATCATCCGATGGCATTCTTGTCAACAATGAAGGCCAAGCTGATCACGCGTTTCAAGGATGTGACCCCTGAGGGTGGCGTGATCGAATGGGTGGTGTGGCGCGTGCCCGAGCCCGTTCCGCCAAGCGACCATGGATTCAAGTACAGGGCGGCCTATTCGACAGGTGGTGTCCGGGTGGTCGGCTTCGACAACGAGCGCGGCAAGGGCGACCACTGCCATGTCGACGGTGTCGAGCGGCCTTACAAGTTCGTCTCGATCGAGCGACTGATCGAGGATTTCATCGCCGCCGTCGATGCGGCCAGGAGCAAGACATGACGAAGCGGACCTTGATGATCACGATGACGCCCGACTGGCGCGCCGCGCTGCGCGCTGCTGGCCAACGCGCCACCTCACGCAGCTACCAGGGCGAGGTGCTCAATTTCGAGAGTGCGGGCAGTTTCTTCGGCAAGCTGACCGAGCGGCGCTGGGAGCTGGTTCATTCGCTGCAAGGGCAGGGGCCGATGCCGGTGCGGGAGCTGGCGCGCCGGGTGGCGCGCGACGTGCGGCGCGTTCATGACGATGTGGAGGTGCTCGCTGAGCTGGGGCTGGTCGAGCGAACGGACAGTGGTGGGGTGGAGTGCCCTTTTGAGGCGGTTCACATCGATATGAAGTTGACGGCCCCCCAGCAGCTATCGGCCTGAGCGAACAAGCTCAAAAAGTCACATCAATCGATGTCACGATTGATGCCCGACGGCGAGGCTCTATCCATGCGGACCCATCGTCATCGACGACCTGATCGGCAAAGCCTCCAAACTCATCGGGTCCCTATGAAGATCTAAAGCTAGGCTTGGGCTCCGGGCTAAACGGCCTTGCTCCTCCAAGCCCCAGACTCCAAGTCGAAAGTGAAACGCAGGTACCCAGTCGGAACCAATGAGCGAACCGAGGCCTTGGAAAGGATCGGAAAACAAACGCCCTCCGAGTAGCGAGCAGATGGTGCCTTGAACGCATCGAGCGATGCACCCATTGCTTCTCGGGAAATTCCAAGGCAATCAACATAGCAGCCATCCTCTTGCTGGCCGGTCAGAAAGGCGGGCAAATCTTCCGCTTGATTGAGATCCTTGTACTTTCCCGAGAAGGTCACTGTCAACGAACGGAAATACACTGACACCCCAGGCAATGGGGACAGCCAATGAGCCATTTCGGCCGTCGCAGTGCTCAAGTCCAGCGCCGTGTAGAGAACGGGGAAGCTTCCGTCTGTGAAGCGAGATGGGGCCTTTCCGCGTTGGCCTCCTTCGTCAAAGACCCAGCGCAAGTGAGCCTCCGGAGACACATCCAGATCGCCGTAGTACTTGCTACTTTCGTCAATGTCGGCAGGGTCGACGCCCATCTCCAAAAGAGCGGCAACCTTGTCCCTCGAAATGCTCAGACGTGTCGCATCGAGGGCGCCAT
>JANORB010000057.1:0-2705 GCA_031415135.1 Methylibium sp. | reverse complement strand
GCGTGCGGTGGGGCGAGGTCGTGGACGGGACTGGCCCGACGCGGGCGCCGGGATCGGATCGTTGAAGTGGGACAGGGGCTGGATGCTTCCGCAGCGGGACTGCGGACCGGCGCGAACCGATGAACAGGCGTGAAGGTCGCGACCGTCTGTTCTTTGCGAATCGGGTACCGAAGCAGTGCATCGTCACACTGCGCACCCAGCACTACGCAAACATCGTGCCCGCGTACCGTACAAACCCTCAGCTAGACTGTTTTGCCCTCCTTGCCGCACCCCAACCTGCCCTGCGCCGTGTATTCCTTGCTCTTTGTGGGCTCTGTTCAACCTTCCTCGGCCACGTCTCGCGCAGAAGACGCGCTGGTCGCCGATCTCGCGGCGCTGGGCAGTCGCCTGCTCGGGCGCTGCGAAATCCCTCAACTGGTGCACGAGGCGGGCCGGCTGGCACCGGAACTGGTCGTCTGCGCAATGCCGATCGCCGACGACGTGTGGCTCGCGGCGCTCGCCGAACTGGCGGCCACGGCGCCCTTGCCGGTGCTGCTGATCAGCAATGAGTGCACGGGCGCGACCGTGATGCGCGCACTCGACGCCGGTGTACAGGGCTGCGCTGCCGGATGGCAGTGGCACGCGACCGGCGAAGCGCGCGAAGCGCAGCGGCGCAGGCTTGGCGCCGAACTGCATTTGACCCACGCCCGCTTTGCCCGCGACGCCGCCGCGCGCGCCGCGCTGGCCGACGCGCTGGCGCGGCTGGACGAGCGCAAATGGGTCGAGCGCGCCAAAGGCGTGCTGATGGCCGCGCGCCGGATCAGCGAGGACGACGCGTTCCGCTTGCTGCGCGGCGCGTCGATGCACACCAACCTGCGGGTCGGCGACGTGTCGCGCAATGTCATCGAAGCCGCGCAGCGCGCCGATGGCGTCAACCGCGCCGGTCAGTTGCGCATGCTGTCGCAGCGCCTCGTGCGGCTGCTGGCGCAGTGCGCCGCGGGAGTGGAGCCGCGGCGCTCGCGCGAGTTGCTGGACGAGTCGCAGCGGCGCGTGCGCGACAACCTGGAACGTCTGCAGCCGCTGATGGCCGTGGCGGCCGTCGCGCCGTCGCTGGCCGCGGTCGCGCAGG
This sequence comes from Methylibium sp., assembly GCA_031415135.1. Taxonomy (GTDB): domain Bacteria; phylum Pseudomonadota; class Gammaproteobacteria; order Burkholderiales; family Burkholderiaceae_C; genus LGRD01. Next base: position 1,597 of record JANORB010000057.1, on the reverse strand, counting down.
CCTGGGGCCGCCTGCAGCCGCTGCTCGTGGCGGCGCCGAAACCGGCCGCGCTGCTGGAAGCCGATGCGCAGGCCGAAGCGCTGCTCGGCTGCGCCGAACGGCTCACCGCGGCGATCGAGGCGTCCGGCGGCCGGCAGGCGGTGCACATCGTCAACCTGTCGGGCCGCCAGCGCATGCTGGTGCAGCGGCTGGCCAAGGACGCCTTGCTCGACGCCCTGCTGGACGACGCCGCCGCGCGCGAACGGGTGCGCCAGGCCGCGCAGGAATTCAGCCAGGCGCTCGATGCGCTGGACCAGGTGCCACTCAGCTCGGCCGAGATCCGCGCGACCCTGGCCAGCGCGCGCGCCGAGTGGCTGCGCATGGCGCAGGCCCTGCGCGACACACGCAGCCAGGGCGGCCGGCAGGCGCTCGCGCGCGCTAGCGAATCCCTGCTGGGCTTGTTCGAGACGCTGACCGAAATGTACGAGCGCAGCCTGCAGGTGATCATGGGGGGCTGATGCCGCTGGCGCTGCGCCCTTCGAGCGCCATCGGGCGTTCGTCGCGCAGCGTCAGAAGTACCAGCCCATGCACGCCACCAGGCGGCCATCGCGAACCACCGGCACCGCCACCAGCGACCGCAGCCCGGCCTGCCGGACCTCGGTCCCCAGCCCGGCGGGTTCGGCCTCGGCCTGGCTGGTGATGCCGGGCACGCCCGACAGAAACGCCTGGCCGAGGGTGCCCTGGCCGCGCTCCAGCACCGGCGTGCCGGGCGATGGCGCAAGCGCGCCGGCGGTCTCGCAAAAGCCCGACGTGCGGTGCAAGCGCGGCGGCTCGGCGCCTTCCGCGCGCTCCCAGATTTCGACCCGCCGCGCGATCGGCGTGGCCAGCGCGGACAGGAAGGCCAGCACATAGGTCTGGCCGCGGCCTGCCGGGCAGGGCAGCGCAAAACCCCGGTTGATGCCCACCCTCACCGCGCTGTCGGCACGCAGGAAGCCGCTCGCCTTGCCCAGGTCTTGCATGAACACCGGCAGGCCGCGCTCCCAACACAGGCCGGGCAGGCCGTGGCCACGCCGAAAGCTGGTGCGGCGCGAGATGAATTCGAACGCGTCGCCGGTGTTGCCGTAGTGGCCGTCCACCAGCGTCATGTCCCTGGACTTCGCCGGGTCGTTGTGCCACAGCTCGATGGCGCCGGCGTGCTCGTCGTCGTCACCGCAAAAGATCACCAGCACCGAGGTGAGGAAGTCGCCCGCGAAGATCGGCATCGCGATCGCGCAGGTCAGGCCTTCGGCATGCGCTGCGGCGGTGCGCTGGAAGTACGAGCCGACGAACTGGCGCAGCACGATCGGGTGGCCGGCCTCCCAGGCCTGGCCCGGCAGGCCTTCGCCGCGGGCAAAGCACAGCGTGCGGCTGAGCGCGCCGAAGCGCGTGGCCGTGCCGTACAGGCCACCGCCGTACTCCAGGTGCCCGCGGTCGCGGCTGGGCACCCAGTATTCGGTGGCCTTGATGAAGGTGGTCAATGGAGCCCCCCGCCCGCTGGGTACAGCGGTCGACCCCCCGGGGGGGTGCGGGCCGGCTTGGGAGCGGCCCGGCGCTCGGCCCGCTCCTCGCGCGCACCGGT
>JANORB010000056.1:0-1751 GCA_031415135.1 Methylibium sp. | reverse complement strand
ACCGCCATCTCGACCAGCAGGCCCACGCCCTTCTGGTCGATGGTGCGGAAGGGGTCGTGTTCGTAGATGCCGCGCTTCAGGTAGTCGGGCAGGAACTTGCCGGCGTCGTCGCGCGAGAAGCCCATCGTCATCTGTGTCAGGTCGTTGGTGCCGAAGGAGAAGAACTCGGCCTGGCGGCCGATGCTCTCGGCCACCAGCGCCGCGCGCGGCGTCTCGATCATCGTGCCCAGCAGGTACGGCAGGGACGCACCGCGCTCGGCAAACACCTGCGCGGCGGTGGCGCGGATCACCGCAGCCTGGGTGTTGAACTCGCGCACTGTGCCCACCAGCGGCACCATGATCTCGGCCTTGACGTCAACGCCCTGGGCCTGCATGTTCAGCCCGGCTTCGAAGACCGCGCGCGCCTGCATCTCGGTGATCTCGGGGAACGTGATGCCCAGCCGGCAGCCGCGGTGGCCGAGCATGGGGTTGAACTCATGCAGCTGTTCCACACGCATCCTGATCCTGCCCGGTGAGACCTTCATCTGAGTGGCCATCACCGCCTGGCCGGCCTCGTCGTGCGGCACGAACTCGTGCAACGGCGGGTCGAGCAGGCGGATCGTCACCGGCAGGCCGCTCATCTCGCGGAACAGGCCCTCGAAGTCGCCGCGCTGCATCGGCAGCAGCTTGGCCAACGCCTTGCGCCGGCCGGCCTCGTCGTCGGCCAGGATCATCTCGCGCACGGCGTTGATGCGCTCGCCCTCGAAGAACATGTGCTCGGTGCGGCACAGTCCGATGCCGGTGGCGCCGAAGCGGCGCGCCACCGCGGCCTCTTCCGGCGTATCGGCATTGCTGCGCACCTCCAGCCGCTTGTAGCGGTCGGCCAGTGCCATCAGCGCGCCGAAGTCGCCGCTGAGTTCGGCGTCGGTGGTCGCGATGCGGCCGGCAAACACCTCGCCGGTGGAGCCGTTGAGCGACAGCCACGCGCCTTCTTCGCAGACCTTCTGGCCGATCGTCATCGTGCGCGCCTTGGGGTCGACGTGCACGGCGCCGGCGCCACAGACGCAGCACTTGCCCATGCCGCGCGCCACCACGGCGGCGTGCGACGTCATGCCACCGCGCGCGGTGAGGATGCCCTGGGCCACGCTCATGCCGCGCAGGTCTTCGGGCGACGTCTCCTGGCGCACCAGGATCACCGCCTTGCCTTGCCGGGCCCATTCCTCGGCCTCGTCGGCAAAGAAGACCACCTGCCCGGTGGCCGCGCCGGGGGACGCCGGCAGGCCGCGCGCGATGACCTGCGCGTCCTTCAGCGCCTGGGCGGCGAAGACCGGGTGCAGCAGGTCGTTCAGCCGGTCCGGCGCCACGCGCAGCAGCGCCGTCTTCTCGTCGATCATGCCTTGCCGCAGCATTTCCATCGCGATGCGCACCATCGCCGCGCCGGTGCGCTTGCCGTTGCGCGTCTGCAGCATCCACAGCTTGCCTTCCTGGATCGTGAACTCCAGGTCCTGCATGTCCTTGAAGTGGTTCTCGAGCGTCGTCTGGGCATGCAGCAACTGGCGGTACAGGTCGGGCATCAGCTCTTCCAGCGACGGGTACTTGCCGCGCCGGTCTTCCTCGCTCACCAGGGCCAACTGCGCCCAGCGGCGCGAGCCCACCAGCGACACCTGCTGCGGCGTGCGGGTGCCGGCCACCACGTCCTCGCCCTGCGCGTTGACGAGGAACTCGCCGTTGAACAGGTCTTCGCCGGTGCCGGCATCGCGCGTGAAGGCCAC
>JANORB010000055.1:0-30199 GCA_031415135.1 Methylibium sp. | reverse complement strand
GCTGGCAAAGAACTGCCCCTCACCGATGAAAGACTTGACCCACTCGTCGCCGTTCTCCGCCACGTAGACCAGCTTCAACAGCCCGCGCCTCACGACGTAGACAAACGGGTTCGGCACGCCATGGGCGAACAGCTGCCCGCCACGCGCCACCCGGCGCAGGCGCACGGTTTGCGCAAACTCGTTCCAGCCCGGCAAGTCGGCGCCGGCCAGTGCGAAGAGCAGGCCCTGGGCGGCCAAGGGTTCACTGTTCATGCGGAGACTTATCAAGAGATAACGACAGGGCCAGCATGGCACGGGATCATGACGTGTTCGCTGCCTCGCCCCCGCCACCCCCTCCCAGGATCGCGCCATGAACTTGCTCGTCAACCAGCACCCGCACCCGATTGCACCCGAGTGGGCCGATCAAACCCTGCTGAACGTGCTGCGTGAACACCTGGGGCTGGTCGGCACCAGGTTCGGCTGCGGCGCGGGCCAGTGCGGCGCTTGCAGCGTGCTGGTAGACGGCCAGGTGCAGCGCGCCTGCCTGCTGGCTGTTCGCGATGTGGGCCAGCGCAGTGTCACCACCGTCGAAGGCCTGGCACCGGCCGGCACGCTGCACCCGGTGCAACAAGCCTGGCTGGACGAACGCGTGCCGCAATGCGGCTACTGCCAGGCCGGGCAGATGATGTGCGCCGTGGCCTTGCTGCGCACCACCCCCCGGCCCACCGACGCGCAGATCGACGAAGCGCTGGCCGGCCAACTGTGCCGCTGCGGCACACAACAGCGCATTCGCCTGGCGGTGCAGCGCGCCGGTCGGGGGCAGGCATGAAGCGGCGCGGCTTTCTGGCGGCCGCCGGGGCCGGTGTCGCTGGCCTCACCGTCACCTTCGTCACCGGCTGCGCGCTGCCCGTCATCCCCAAGCGGCCGGCACCCGATGCAGACGATGCGCGGTCGTGGATTCGCTACGCCGACGGCCGCTACACCCTGTTCATTCCGCGCGTGGAGATGGGCCAGAACATCGCCACCGCGCTGAAGCAGATCGCCTGCGAAGAGTTGGGCATCGAGTGGGCCCGGCTCGACGTGCGCCTGCACGACACGGCCAGCATCCGCCGGGTGCGGGCCACCGTGGGCAGCGAGTCGATCAAGGACTACGCGCTGCCATTGGCCCAGGCCTGCGCCACCTTGCGCGAGGCCCTGTCGAACGGACACCGCAGCGGTACGCTCGAAGCGAAGCCATTGCCCGTGTCTGCCCTGCGATCGTTCAGCAGCAACACCCGCTTTGTGGGGCAGGCCGCGCCGCTGGAGCAAGGCCTGGCCATCGTGCGCGGTGAGCCGGTGTATGCGGCCGACGTGCGCCTGCCCGGCATGCTGTTCGGCCGGGTGCTCAGAGCACCGGCGTCGCCGGAACGGGTGTCGAGCCTGGTGTCCGTCAATGAAACCGCCGCCCAGGCCGTACCCGGATTCGTGCTGCTGGTGCGCGACCCGTGGCTCACGCTGACCGCCAGCGAGGGCCTGGGAATCGTGGCCCGCACGCCCGGCGCGCTCGACCGCATCGAGGCGGCGCTGGCGCCACAGTGGAAGGTGGAGGGCCCGTTCGAGCAGGCCGACATCGACACCGCCATCGACATCGACCGGCGCCTGGCCGCAGGCGCCTTGCACAAGCGCTTGCGCGGCGACCGCTTCGCCACCGACACGCCCTGGGACGTGGACCTGCGCATCGACATCCCGCTGGCGGCGCACGCGGCCCTCCAGCCGCGCGCGGCGGTGGCCGCGTTCAGCGCCGACGGCAGCCTGCAGGTGTGGGCCGGCACGCAAGACGTGTTCTACCAACGCGATGTGATCGCGAAGCGGCTCGGCCTCGATGAAGCTCGGGTCACGGTGCACGGCCTGCGTGTGGGCGGCGCGTTCGGTGGCAAGACGATCTGCACCGTGGAGCTGGAAGCCGCGCTGCTGGCGCGTGCCGCGCAAGGGCCGGTCAAAGTGCAGTGGACGCGGGCGCAGGAATTGCAGCTCGGCTTTCACCGGCCACCGTCGAGCCACCGCCTGCGCGCGCGGCTGAAAGACGGCCGGCTCACCGACTGGTGGCATGCGTTTGCCAGCAGCCACATCTTTTTCAGCAACGCCGTCGTGCCGGCGTGGATGCAGCGCCTGACCGACGTGATCGGCGACGACGGCGTGGCGCGTGGCGCCTTGCTGCCGTACCGCGCGGCGGCGCAGCGCATCGAATTCGACCTGGTGCGCCTGCCGGTGCTGACCGGCCCATGGCGCGGGCTGGGCGCCGGGCCGAACGGCTTTGCCATCGAAAGCACGATGGACGAATGCGCGCGCAAGGCGGGGGTCGACCCTGTGAAGTTCAGGCTGAACCACATCGACGACCCGCGTCTGGCCGGGGTGTTGCGCCGGGCCTCGGAGGCTGCCGGTTGGAGTGCGAACGGCAGGCCAGCGTCAGCGCAAGGCACTGTGAAGCGAGGCCGCGGTGTCGCCTGCGGCATCTACAAGGCGGCGAGTTACGTGGCCGTGGTGGCCGAGGTGGATGTGGATGCGCGGACGGGCCAGGTCAGGGTCACCCGGCTGTGGTGCGCCCACGATTGCGGGCGTGTCATCAACCCCGACCAGGTGCGCGCGCAGTGCGAAGGCAACCTCGTGTGGGGCATCGGCATGGCGTTGACGGAGCGGCTGCCGGTGGCCGATTCGCGCATCGCGGCCAGCACGTTTGCCGACTCGCCCATTCCGCGCCTTGCCGACGTTCCCGCGATGGAGGTCCTGATCGTGGACGACGGCGACGCATCCACGGGTGCCGGTGAAACCGCCATCGTCGCGGCCGCGGCTGCCGTGACCAACGCCGTGCGCGACGCGACCGGCGTGCGTATCACTCGGCTGCCGCTGACCGCTGCCGATCTGATGCAGGCGCAGCGGGCTTGAAGCGGGCGCTCAGCGCGTCTGCGGCGGCCTCTTGCGCGTTCTGGATCGGGCAGCCCCTTCACAGCATTTCCCGCCAACCCGCTACTTCGCAATCAAGCCCGGCAACCACAACGACAGCGCCGGGAACGCGCACAGCAGCACCAGCCGGATCACATCGACCGCGATGAAGGGCATGGTGCCGCGGTAGATGCGCGACAGGCCGATGTCGCGCGCGATCGAGCTGATGACGAAGACGTTCATGCCCACCGGCGGGCAGATCATGCCGAAGGTCACCGCCATCACGATGATCACGCCGAACCACACCGGGTCGAAGCCGAGCTGCATCATGGCCGGGAAGACGATCGGCACGGTCAGCAGGATCATCGCCAGCTCGTCCATCACCGCCCCCAGGATCAGGTAGCCGACCATGATGAGTGCCAGCACGCCGTAAGCGCCGATCGGCAGCCCGGTGAGAAAACCGACCGCCTTCTGCGTGAACTGCGTGATGGTGAGGAAGTAGCCGAACAGGTAGGCGCCGACGACGATCAGCATGATGGCCGACGAGACCCGCAGCGCGTCGATCAGCGCGGCGCGGATCTGCGGCCAGCGCAGCCGCCCGCGCAGCATGCCGATCACCAGGGTGCCGGTGGCGCCGATGCCGGCGGCCTCTTGCACCGTGAACAGCCCGCCGTGCTGCTGCTGTTCCTGTTCGTGCTCGGCGGCATCTACGGCGGGCTGTTCACGGTGCAAGAGGCCGCTGGCATCGGCGCCACCGGCACCTTGGTGATCGGCATGCTGCGCGGGCGGCTGCGCTGGCCACAAATCCGCGCTGCACTGATCGACGCGCTGCGCGTCTCGTCGGCCATCATGCTGATCGTCGTGGGCGCCTACCTGTTCGGCTACTTCCTGACGATCACGCAGTTCACGCAAAAGGCGGTCGCTTTTCTGACCCACCTGCCGATCGGCGCCTACGGTGTGCTGGCGCTGATCATGGTCGGCTACCTGATCCTGGGCGCGGTGATGGACGAGCTGGCGATGATCCTGCTGACCGTGCCCATCGTCTTCCCCGCGATGATGCAGCTCGGCTTCGACCCGGTGTGGTTCGGCGTCATCATCGTGATGGCCGTGACCTTCGGCATGATCTGCCCGCCGGTGGGCATGAACGTGTTTGTCATCAACTCGATCGCGCGCGATATCCCGCTCGGGCGCATCTACCGCGGCACGATGCCGTTCATCGCGGTCGACGTGGTCAGGCTGGTGCTGCTGTGCGCGTTCCCGGCGATCTCGTTGTGGTTGCCGGGGTTGATAACGAAGTAGCGATTCCGGCAGCAGATGGGGAAGCGTCGGTGGTGCTAGACTTGGTTCACTCAGATTAGTCCACCTCACAGGCGCGGTATGTCCACCATCGTCAACATCCACGAAGCCAAGACCCACCTTTCGCGGCTGGTGGACCAGGCCGCCAAGGGACAGGAATTCATCATCGCCAAGGCCGGCAAGCCGATGGTGCGGGTGGTGGCGATCGGCCCCGTCGACGGCCGCCGCACGCTGGGCGGGTTGGCGGGAAAGTACGTGATGCCCGACGACATCAAGGCACCCTTTGCCGACGACATCGCCGCGCTGTTCCAAGGCAAGCCCTGACGACCGTGGTCCTGCTCGACACCCACTTGGTGCTGTGGGCTGCGCTGCAACCGCAGCGCTTGCCCGCCAGGGCCGCCAAGCTTCTGGGCTTGCGCGATGCCGACGCGGCGTTCAGCGTCGCCTCGCTGTGGGAGGTGGCGATCAAGACCTCGCTGGGCCGGCCCGACTTCAACGTGGACGCAGCGGACTTGCGCCGTTGGCTGTTGTCCGAGCGCTTTACCGAGTTGCCGATCGCCCCGAGCCACGTGCTGCAGGTCGCGCACTTGCCATGGCACCACCGCGATCCCTTCGATCGCCTGCTGGTCGCTCAGGCCCAGGTCGAAAGCCTCACGCTGTGGACAGCCGACGCTGCACTCAAGGCCTACGGACGAGCGGTGAAACTTTACGCCTGAGCAAAAGTGCCGCCCGGAGGCGGCGCTGCGTGTCGCCGTTGAGCCGCGATCGACGGTTTTCTACTGCGACAAGCCCAGCGTGTACTTGCCGTTGGTGGCGCCGGTGCCGCCACTGAAGTAGAGCACCCGCGCATAGACCGTGATGGCCGCCGCGCCGGTGTTGGTGAAGGTGGCCGTGTCCACCAGGCCCGTGCCCTGCTCGCTGCGGGCGATCACGCTGCCGCTGGCGTTGTAGAGCCGCAGGTCGTAGTCCGACGTTGCATTCGGCGTGAGGGTGGCGGTCAGCGTCTTGCCGGCGCCCAGCGTGACGCGGTAGTAATCGGTGTCGCTGGACGCGCTGAGGCTGCCATTCACCAACGCCGGGTTCGGCGTGATGAGTTGCGCCGAGTTGCGGGTGTTGTTGTTGGCCGTCGTCTCGGTCACGCTGCCGGGCTGCGGTGCCGCGCTGACGATGTTCAGGAACACGGCCGACACCGCGCCCCACGCACCGCCGGCGTCACGCGCACGCACGAACACCGTGTGCTTGCCGAGCGGCAGGCCGGCGGTGTTGATGGCGCCGCCCACCGCTTCGGTGCTGCTGTTGAACGCACCGTCGCTGGCAACCAGCACCACCGGTGCGGCGCCGGCCTGCCAGGGCGGCGTGTCGAGGGTGTACTCGGCGGCTGCGATCGCCTGTGTCGGCTCGGTGCCGTTGCTGTTGTTGAAGCGCGTGTCCGTCACCGACGCCGCCAGCGCCACGTTCACGCCGGCCTGCACGCCGGCGCCCGAGGCATCGTTGCTCAGCGTCAGCGTGGTCACGTCGGGCCCGGCCGGCGTGATGTACGGCGTGCGCACCGCCTTGGCCGCGTAGATCAGCACGGGCAGGTTGTTCGGCTTGATGGTGTTGTTGTAGGTGGCGCAGGTCTCGAAGAAGGCGGTGCCCAACTCGATGGTGTAGGCCGCCACGCCCAGCTCGCCATAGCTCACGCCGTCGCTGGTGCCGTCGGTCGGGTACAGGCCGATCGACTGTTGCGGCGTGTAGCCGTTGAAGAAGGCGAACTTGCGGCCCAGGGTCTGCAGCGCCGTGCCGTTGGGCGCGGGCGTGCTGGTGGTGCCCCAGGGCCACAGCACGAGCTGGCTGTAGCTGTGGATGTCCAGGTGGATGCCGCTGGTGTCGGCGGGGGCGGCGTCTGTGGGCAGGGGGCCGCGGCGGCCGGTCCACAGGCTGCGCACGTAGGTCTGGATCGCCTGGATCTCCGGCTCCGAGCCGGCCGACGGGCCGCGGTAGGTCAGGTCGCAGGCGTTGCCGCTGGAGCCCTGGCCGGCGGTGCTGTTCCAGCTGAAGCTGAAGTTGCGGTTCAGGTCGATGCCGCGCGTGTTCGTGTTGGCGCAGAAGTTGTTGTTGGTGTTCTTGCGCCACGACAGGCCGGCCTCGGCCTTCTTGCGGCCATCGGGGTTGGCGTGCAGCATCAGGTGCACTTCGTGGTGGTCGAGGATCCAGGTCGCGTCGGCATTCGTGCCATGACCGTTCACCAGCCAGCGCGCGAACTCCAGCACCAATGGCGCGGTCGTGTACTCGCGCGCGTGAATCGCGCTGTTGATGAACAGCTTGGGCTTGTCGGCCAGAGGCACGGGCGAGACGGCGCTGTTGCTGAGCTTGAGCACGCGCAGGTCGTAACCGCCCGCGCCCTGGGTCTTTTCCCACGAGTCGCCCACGTCGATCCAGGTCGCCAGCGTGGGCTTGGCGGTGACGAAGGCCTGCGCGGCCGCAAAGGTTTCTTCCACCGTTTCGTAGCAACTGAAGCTGGGGATGGACTGGATGCTCACGTCGCCGGGCGCGGCGGTGCCGGCGGCGGTGGTCGCGGTGCGGCCAGCCTGCAGGCTTTGCAACTGGCTCAACACCTGGTCGCGCCGCTGAATGAATTCAGTCGCCTGCTCAAACCGGAAGCCGAAGCCGCGCAGCTTGTCCATGTCGGCCGCGTCGAGTTCGAAGATCAGGTAGCCGCCCGCGTAGTTGCTCTCCAGCAGTTGGGCGTGGAACGTGATCGCCGCCTTTCTGGCGAGCTCGACGCTCGGAAAGTAGGCCTTGTAGAGGTTGACCGACTGCTTCTCCTGTTCGAGCAACCGGTGCCTGGTGTGCACGTCCTCCGTGGCGGCGCGCAAAGGCATGCCGGGCAGTGTGGCGGCGAGCGCGGTGAGCAGGGTGATGGCGACGGCGATGGGTCTTTTCATGGTTCTCTCTTCGATGCGCAATGGTGCTAGAAAGGCGCACTGCGGGCCGTCGGCGCACAAGCGCCGAGCGCCCGGTTCCCCCGGTACGCGGCGAGGCACGAGACATGGGCATTTCGATTCGGCGACGCCAACTGCCGCTGGCCACGGCGGCGTGGTTCGGCGCATCGGTGTCGGCCGCCGCGCCCACCGCGGCCTCGCCCCCGCCCGACGACGAGGCGGCCCTGACGTACCGCGCGCTGCGTGGCGCCAGAGGCCACTTCGACGGTGGCCCGTGGAACGACGACATCGACCGCTGGCAAGGCCGCAAGCACGTGGCGATGCAGCGTCTGGCCGGGCAGGTGCTGCGGCAGCGCCCGTCCGCCGACCCACTGCGCCGCTTGATGGGCGAGCCAGACGCCGTGCTCAAGCCTGGGCAGGCCGCCCACGCCCGTGCGCTGGAACAGGCTCAATGGCAAGGCGGGCCGGACGGCGCACCCACGGCCACCGGCAAGGACGCGGTGCTGTGGCTGTACAGGTGGCGGGGCAGGCATGACCAATTGGCGTTTGCGCTTGAGCACGACCGCGTGCTCGCATCAGGCTGGTTGCATCAATGGGAGTGAGCGTCTGAACCACTCCCGCAGTGCGGCGAGTCCGGCACCATAACAGCGTGCCCCGGGCCACGCAAGCGCGGCGCCAGACCTGCCGACAGCGCGGCGCCAGACTACGCCACGGCGCGGCCGATCAGGACTTCTGCCTGGCGTAGGTGCGGTCGGCTTCAGCGGCACGCCCGGTGTCTTGCAGACCGCGCTCGAGGTCCACGAAGGCCTGCTGCGTCACCGGGTCGACAATGCCGCCGGTCATCGCGGACGACTCGTCCCTCTCGTGGGGAAGTTTCGGCGCGCTCGCAGCATCGACTTTGGCGCCGGCGGCCGGCACCTTGGCGCGGCCGACCGCAGCACCGCGACGGCGCTTCACGCCGCCACCCACGCCCACATCAGCAACCCATAGAGCGGCAGAACGGCGAGGGCAACGAATGACATGACGGTGATCTTCATCGGAAGTCCCCTGTTGACCATTGAGACCGCAGTGTGAAACCAGGGCGGCCGGGGCGACATCGGACCGGGCCGTTGCTGCCGGTAGTACGAGTCCTACGAGCGCGCCATCGACACGAACCGGGAACCGCCCGGCACGGCCGCGCGTTTCACATCACCCCGGGCACTCGGTCCTGAACTTCTGCACGCTGGCCCGCGTGGGTATCGTGCCGTCCTTGACGTAGACGCGGTCTTCGCCCCGGGAGCTGAACTTGCGCCCCTTGGGGCCGACCCACTGGCCCTTGGTTTCGACGACATAGGAGGATTGGCCCGGTCGCTGCGGCTTGCGGATGTCATCGACCGTGACGGTGAAGCCGCCGCTGCCCTTGCCGATAAATTTTTCGCGCACGACGATGTTGCCGCCATCCTCCTCGATCCAGAACTTCGCCTCGCCGGTCACCGTCACGTCGCCGAGCAGGCAGCCGCCCGAGCTCAAGCGCCAGTCGGCCACCGTCAAGGTCGCGGCGTCGGCTGGCACCGGCGCCGCGGTGGCCGTGTCCTTGGGCGGCGCAGGCGCAGCCGGCGCCGGTGGCGGCGGCGCGGGTGCGGGTGCGGGTGCGGGCAGCGCGGCCGGCGCCGGCTTCTCGGGTTCGTCGCGGCCGGCCTGGGCCTTGGGGTCCTGCAGTTTTTGTTCGGCCGCGGCCAGGGTCGTGAGCACGTCGCGGGTCGCGGCGTTCGCCGAGGCCTCGGCGGCCGCGCGCGCGGGCGATTCGGCCGTGGCATTCGATGCCTTCGCGTCGATGAGCTTTTGCTGCTCGCTCAAAGCCTGCCTGGCCTTGGCGACTTCGGCCAGCGCATCGGCGCGCTGTTGGGCAAAGGCGTCGGCGCGCGCATTCGCATCGAGCGTCGCTTGCGACAGTTGGCGCTGCGAATAGATCAGCCCGACGCTGAGCGCCAGCAGCAGCGTGGCGGCCACCGCCAGCCCTTTGCGCCAGCGCGCCTCCTGCGCACGTTCGCTCTCGGTCCGCGCCAGCCGTTCGCGGTCACGCACCAGCTTGGCCTGCTCGGACGCCTTGGCGCGCTCCATCTGCTGCGCTTCGAGCGCGCGCCGCGCATCACGCGCCTCGCGCACCACGCTGACCAGCCGGTCGTGGATCAGTTCGACCCGCGGCTCGCCGCCCTGCGGGTCCACGCGCAACAGGCGCCGCTGCGTGAGCGTGTTCAACTCGTCCTGCGTCAGGTGGTCGGGCGCCAGCGCCGCGGCCAGCGCGTAGGCGTTGCGGAAGCGCTCACCCTGGATCAGGTTCTCTTCGATGAACACCGACACCCTGGGCGCCATGCCTTCCAGCGCTTCGTCGTAAAAGCTCTTCAGGATGCCCTCGCCGACCGTCTGAAGCAGCGCCGCGTCGATCCTGGCCGGGCGCTGGCGGCGCCGGTTGAGCTGGTAGCAGCACAGGCTCAGCAGCACCGGCTCCACATCGGTCACGCGGCCCGGCGCGCCGCCGCCTTCGCGGGTCAGCAAAAAGTCGACGATGCGGTCGGCGACCCCCGGCTCCAGCACCGCCGCACCGGCCGATTCGACCGCCTGCACGGCCCGCTCGCGCGACATCGCCGTCAGATGCAAAGACTCGCGCCGGGGCAGGTTGACCTGTTTCTCCCAGCCTTCGACATCGGCCAGGAAATCCGAGCGGAACGACAGCACCACGCGGTACTGCTGGGCCTGCAGGTTGAGGCGCCGCACCGCTTCACGGTCTTCGGCCAATGCCGCAGGGAGCCGGTCGCCGACCAGGTCGGCCAGGCCTTCGAGCACGGCGCTGATGTGGGCGGCCGACCCGCCACGCGAGAACACCTCCTCGAACTGGTCGAACACCAGCACCGGTGTCAGCGGAAAGTTGTCGGCGGTCCAGATCGGCCACTCGCGGCGCTGCAGGTAGGCCCACAGGCTCTCGCCCGGGGCCAGCGGCGGGGCGTCCGCGCCCGTCGCGTCGATCTCCTGGCGCAGCCTCAGCGCGGCCTGCTCCAGCAGCGGCAGGCTCGCGGTGTCGGAGTAATCGAGCCGCAGGTACACCGGCAAAAAACGCCCGGCCCGCAGTTCCGGGAACAGCCCGGCCTGCAGCATCGAACTCTTGCCCAGGCCCGACTTGCCATACAGCGCGACAAACGGCGCCAGCCGGATCAGGCGCAGCAACTCGGCGCTGTCGGTTTCGCGGCCGTGGAAAAACCGCTGCGAGCCTTCGTCGTAGGCGGCCAGCCCGGGCCAGGGGTTGTCTTCGTCGAGATGCAGGGCGGAGGTGTCGGCTTGCATGCTCGGGCTCATTTGCGCGACTTGCGAACCAGGTCCCTCAGGACGCCGCGGGTCGCGTCATCGGGTTCTCCATCGGGCGCATGGTTGAAATTGATGTTGCGCTCGCGCCAGGCCGCGACCGATGCCTGCTGGTAGGTTTCGGGCCGGTAGTCCGCATCCACCACCAGCGGCAACAGGTACTTGCGGTTCATCGCCGGCAGCTGCGCGGTGGCCGCGTCCCATTCGCGGAACACAAAGGCCTGTTCCCGCTCGGTGGCGGCGCGCGACACCAGCGGCATGAAGTAGCGGCAGTTGCGAATGCCGTCGAAGATGCGCTGCGTGTACACGTCGCCGAGCTGCAGCGTCTTGCGGTCGAACCAGATTTCGTTGTCGGCCACGCCCAGGTCACGCAGCGCCTGGTGAAGTTTTTGGGCCGGCGCCAGGTCGCTGGTGCGCGAGTAGCTGATGAAAAACAGCGCGCTTTGCGGCAAGCTCTCCGCCTCGCCCGCCGGCGTGGCGGCGGCACCGTCGGCCGACGGCTGCGATGCCAGCCAGCGCTGGTACAGCTCGTCGACGAACTGGGCCGGGTCGACATTGGTCAGCGCCTCGGTTTCAGGGCTGTAGGCGCCCAGGAACCCGATGAACGGGTCTTCCTTGGCGAGCCGCTCGACCAGCCATTCGCGCTTGTCGCGCTGGTCCGAGAGCGGCCCTTTGCGCGTGGCGCGCAGCACGAAGCGGCTCAGCCAGTCGGGGAAGTTGCAGCCGATCAGCAGCAGGTTGCGCTCGCGCAGCGCGCCGAGAAAATTGTCGGGCGCGTGGCTGCCGTGGGCGATGATGTTGTGCGCGTATTCGAGAAAGTCCTCGTCGTGGATCGCAAACAGCGGCGTCGGCCTGGCCTTGCCGAACAGGTACAACAACTGCACCGGGCTGCCGGGCTGGCTCCAGTCGCCCAGGTCGGAGCGTTCACTGGTGGGCAGCTTGGGCGAATGCACCACTTCGTTGACGGCCCGCTTTTCGGCCTGCAGCGCGCGCAGCAGCAAATCGTCCGGTGTCAGCGTCACCATCAGGCGGAAGTCGGTGATCTTGGCCAGCTGCTGCAGCGGCTTCGGGATCGCCAGGCCTTCGGCCTTGAGTTCGTTCAGCGCACTGTCGACATCGCCGTAAAGGTCCTGCACCTTCTGCGGCTTGAGCACACCCTTGAGGTGTGTCACCGCGGCATTGAGTTCGCGAAACGGCGGCAGCGTTTCATCGACCAGCACCACGCCGTTGTCGGCCAGCAGCTTGCGCGCGACCCGCGCGTAGAGCGACGTGCTGCCGTCGCTGTCGAGAAGCAGGCGCGAGCCGACCACCGGCACGACCGAGCCGTCGCCCATCAGGCGCAACAAACTGCGCCAGTCCTTTTCGTTCATGCCTGCCTTTCGCCGGTGGCGTGTCTGCATCGCTGCGACGCGGCCACCCGGCCGGCCTTCGCCTCGACTGGTTACGACTGTAGGGCAGCCGATCCTGCCCGCGCCAGACGGGCAATCCCGGCACCTTGCGGGCCTTATCCTACGGGCCCGACGCTGACGTTGATCCCACGGCGGCGCAGGTCGTTGAACCAAGGTGAAAATGCAAACCCGATCGATCGTCGCGCTCGCCGCCGCCTGCGTCCTCGTCGCCGGTCTGCTCGCGGCGTGGGCCTGGCGCGCGCCGGCCGTCGCCGCGGCAACCCTGCGCGTGGCGCCGCTGGTTCGCACGTTGCAGTTTTCGGCGCGGGTGGCGGCCGCGTCGCGCGTCGACGTGGGCAGCACGCTGACCGGGCGCGTGCTGCAGGTGGCGGTGGCCGAAGGGGCCGAGGTCAAGGCCGGTGCGCTGTTGGTGCGGCTCGAAAGCGATGAGCTGCAAGCCGCGCTGGCGCAGGCGCAGGCCAGCGAACGCCAGGCCGCCGCGCGCCTGGCCGGCCTGCGCAGCACCGGGCGCAGCAGCGCGCAGGCCGCGCTGGCGCAGACCGACTCGGTGCTGGCCGCCGCGCAGGCCGAGTTGCAACGCACGCTGGACCTGGTGGCCAAGGGCTTCATCAGCCCGGCGCGGCTCGACGAAGTGCGGCGCAGCGTGGCGGTGGCGCAAGCGCAGCAGGCCGGGGCCCAGGCGCAGCGCGCGGCCAACGCCGACCAGGGCACCGACGTGGCCCAGGCCCAGGCCCAGCTGGCGCTGGCCGCCTCGGCCACGGCCGCCGCGCGCGCCCGGCTGGCCCAGGCCGTGCTGAGCGCACCGGCCGACGCCAGGGTGCTGGCGCGCCTGGTCGAGCCGGGCCAGATCGTGCAGCCCGGCCGCGCGCTGCTGACGCTGGCGCTGGCCGGCGCGCCGCAACTGGTGGCGCAGGCCGACGAGCGTTTTCTCGAACAGCTGCGGGTCGGCCAGATGGCCAGCGTGGTGGCCGATGCATTCCCGGGGCAGCGTTTCGACGCGCGGGTGGAGTCGATCGCGCCGCTGGTCGATGCGCAGCGCGGCTCGATCGAAGTCAAGTTCTCGCTGCCGCAGCGGCCGCCGGCCTTTCTGCGCGAGGACATGACGCTGTCGGTGGAAGTGGAGACGGCGCGCCGCGACGCGGCCCTGGTGCTGCCGGTGGGCGCGTTGCGGGGTGACGACGGCGCAGCCAGCGCCACGGTGCTGGTCGAGCGCGCGGGCCGGGTCGAACAGCGCCAGGTGCGCCTGGGCCTGCGCACGCTCGACGCCGCCGAGCTGCTCGACGGCCTGGCCGCCGGCGACACCGTGCTGCTCGGCGCGGCGCCCGCGGTGGGCAGCCGGGTGCGTGCCGATGTCGCTGCCGCGCCAGCGTCGGCCGGCACCGGCCTGAAGCCGGCGCGCGAAGACGCCGGCGCGGCGATGACCAACGCGATCGGGCGCTGAACCGCATGTTCACCGGCCTCGGATTCGAACGCCGTGTCGCCACGCGTTTTTTGCGCGAGGGCCGCATGCAGACGCTGCTGATCATCATCGGCGTGGCCGCCGGCGTGGCGGTCGTGGCCTACATCTCGGCGCTGATCACCGGGCTGCAGAAGAACACGCTGGACAAGACCCTGGGCGCGCAGGCCCATGTGACCCTGAGCGAGCGCGACGACGTGGTGGCGCCGGCGCGCGCGCCCGCGGCGGGCACCACCGTGCTGGTGCAAACCCAGCCGCGCGCGCAGCGGCCGCGCTCGATCGCCAACTGGCAGGCCCTGGTCCCGCTGCTGGAGGCGCTGCCCGGTGTGGCCGGCGTGTCGCCCACGGTGGCCGGTGCCGGCCTGGCCACACGCGGCGAGGCCACCAAGTCGATTGCCCTGCTCGGTGTGGACCTCGACCGCCACGACCGCGTCGTGCACTTGCGCTCCAAGGTCGTGGCCGGCGAGGCGCGGCTCGGCCCCGGCGAGGGCATCATCGGCCGCGAACTGGCCAGCGACCTGGGCGTGCGCGTGGGCGATCGCATCGGGCTGGCCACCGGCTCCGGCAGTGTGGGCGATTCGTTGCGCGTCACGGCGCTGGTCGATCTGGGCGTGCGCGAACTCAACCGCCGCAGCGTGATCGTGCCGCTGCGCGCCGCGCAGAGCCTGGTCGGCCTGCCCGGTGGCGCCACCAGCCTGGACCTGACGCTGGACGAAATCTGGGCCGCCCAGACCCTGGCCACCGACCTGGCGCAGCGCCTGCCGTACAAGGTGGAAAGCTGGCAACAGGCGAACGCCTCGCTGGTGTCGGCGCTGAACGCGCAGTCGGTCAGCACCGGCGTGATCCGCGCGGTGGTGATGGTGGTGGTGGTGCTGGGCATCGCCAGCGTGCTGGTGGTCTCGGTGGTGCAAAAGCGGCGCGAGATCGGCATCCTGCGCGCGATGGGCGCAACCCAGGGCCAGGTGCTGCGCATCTTCTTGCTGCAGGGCGCGATCGTCGGCGCCATCGGCTCGGCGCTGGGGGTGGTGCTGGCGCTGGCGCTGATCTGGGCGTTCTCGCGCCTGGCCGTGGGCTCCGACGGGCTGCCGCTGTTCGTCATCACGCTGGCCCCCGCGCTGGCGCTGCAGGTGGCCGCGCTGGCCACGCTGTGCGGCGTGCTGGCGGCGGTGGCGCCGGCGCGGCGCGCCGCCCGGCTCGACCCGGCCCAGGCGATCCGGATGTGAGCGGCCGGTGACAACAGCCGCCGCGCCGCTGATCGAGCTCAGCGACATCCGCAAGAGCTACAACCTGGGCCTGCCCAACGAGGCCGAGGTGCTGCACGGGCTGTCGATCCGCATCGTGCGCGGCGAGTTCGTCGCGTTGATCGGCCCGTCGGGCTCGGGCAAGAGCACCTTGCTCAACATCGTCGGCCTGCTCGAACGCGCCAGCGCCGGCAGCTACCGCATCGAAGGCGAAGAAACGAGCGGCCTGAGCGACGCCAAGTTGACGCTGCGCCGGCGCTCGACACTGGGCTTTGTGTTCCAGTTCCACCACCTGCTGCCGGCCTTCACGGCGCTCGAGAACGTGACCCTGCCGGCGCTGATGCGCGAGGGCCGCGTCACCCCGCAGCAGCGCGACCGCGCGCTGGCGGTGCTCAAGTCGGTGGGCCTGGAAAAGGCCACGGGCAAGCGGCCGGGCGAGCTCTCGGGCGGCATGCAGCAGCGCGTGGCGATCGCCCGCGCGCTGGTGCTGGAGCCGCCGCTGGTGCTGGCCGACGAGCCCACCGGCAACCTCGACACCCAGTCGTCCGACGAGGTGTTCGAGGTGATGCGGCGCATGCACGCGGAGTTGAAAGTCTCGTTCCTGCTGGTCACCCACGACCCGCGCCTGGCCGCCCGCTGCGACCGGGTGATCGAGCTGATCGATGGGCGCATCGAACGTGATGAGCCGGTGATGCCCGCAGCATCGCGAGCGAGGCGGGAGCAGTAGCAAGGCTGCGAATCGGGTTCGCACTTGCGTCGTAAAGACAGGGAGCCATGTACCATGTCTAAGGGCGAGTCTCGTGGTTCCAGAGCGAGCCGCATCGCCCAAGATCGAAAGGATGCCCTGTGAGCAAACCAAGCAAGCACGTCGTGCCCAGCCCCTCGGGCGGCTGGGCTGTAAAGAACTCCGGCTCTGTTCGAGCCTCCAAGACGTTTGAAACTCAGCAGCAAGCCGTTGGATATGGCCGGGAAGCCGCCAAAAAGAGCGGGACTGAGCTCTACATCCACGGCAGAGACGGCACCATCAAGGACAAGAGAAGTTACGGCAATGATCCCATGCCGCCGAGGGACAAGAAGTAACGACGATGGGCTTCGAGAGGAACGTCTTCGTCAACTGTCCCTTTGACGATCAGTTCCTTCCTCTGCTGCGGCCGCTGCTGTTCACGATCATCTATTTGGACCTCAATCCCAGAATCGCACTCGAGCGCACGGATTCAGGTGAGTCTCGGCTGGACAAGATCGTTCAATTGATTCGGGAGTCAAAGTATTCTGTTCACGATCTTTCCCGAAGCGAGGCCGGCGCGGTCGGGGAGTTGTATCGGCTGAACATGCCCTTCGAACTTGGTCTTGACTTCGGCTGCAGGCTATTCGGATCGCCGAGATCCCGTCAGAAGAAGACACTTGTTCTGGAGTCCATACCTCACAGATACAAGGCGGCAATATCGGACCTGTCCGGCGCCGACGTCGAGTGCCACCACGACGAGCCGTACAAGGTCATTGGCGTGGTGCGGAACTGGCTGAAGAGCAGCTGTCTTCCGGCAGCGGTAGGTCCAGCGCGCGTTGAAGCAGCTTTCACAAGGTTCATGACTGACGACTACAACGCCTTGACAGACGAAGGGTTCTCCGCGGCTGACATTGCAGCCCTTCCCATTGGTGAGTTGATTGAGCGTATGCAGAATTGGGTCGAGGCATCTCGTCACTCCTGACCTTGGGCTTCGCGCGGACTCTGAATTCGGAGACGCGCAAAGTGCTTGCCTCAGATCGGCGCAGCCTCAGGCGCCCACCGCACCGCCCCCCTACATCCCCCACCTCAACGCCGCCGTATGCACCGGCGCATCCCACAGCGCCAAGGCCGCGCTGTCCACGGCGGTGACCGTCACCGAGCAGCCGGCCATCTCCAGCGACGTGACGTATGACCCGGTCAAATGCCGCACCGCCTTGACGCCGCTGCCGGCCAGCACCTTCTGCACCGCATCGACAATCACGTACAGCTCCATCAGCGGCGTGCCGCCGAAGCCGTTGATCAGCAGGATCACCTCTTGGCCGCGCTTGAACGACAGGTCTTTCAGCACGGCGCCGGTCAGCTCGGCGGCGATCTCGTCGGCGCTGGTGAGTTTGACGCGGCGGCGGCCGGGCTCGCCGTGGATGCCGACGCCCATTTCCATTTCGTCGATGCCGATCTGGAACGTGGGCTTGCCGGCCGCCGGCACGGTGCATGACGTGAGCGCGACACCCATCGACGCGGTGGCCTTGTTGACGGCGTCGCCCAGCGCCTTCAGCGCGTCCAGGCTGTCGCCGCGTTCGGCGGCGGCGCCGACGATTTTCTCGACGATCAAGGTGCCGGCCACGCCGCGCCGGCCGGTGGTGTAGGTGGAGTTTTCCACCGCCACGTCGTCGTTGACGATGACCGTGCGGTTGCCCTTGTCGAGCATCTCGGCGGCCATCTGGAAGTTCATCATGTCGCCGGAATAGTTCTTGACGATGAACAGCACGCCGGCGCCGGTGTCCACCGCCTCGGCGGCGGCCAGCATCTGGTCGGGCGTGGGCGAGGTGAAAATCTGCCCCGGGCAGGCGGCGTCGAGCATGCCGTGGCCGACGAAGCCGGCGTGCAGTGGCTCATGCCCTGAGCCACCACCGGAGATCAGCGCCACCTTGCCGGGTTTGAGCGTGCGCCGGCGCACGAACTGGTAATCGGCGCCCAGCGTCACGACGTCGCCGTGCGCCGCCACAAAACCGTCGAGCGACTGCGCCAGCACGGTGTCGACATGGTTGATCAGTTTTTTCATGGTGGGTGGGCTCAGGTTTTGGCGGATTGAAGGCTGTCACAGATCGCGCCGATGATCAATGCCATCGAACGCGAACCCGGGTCCACGTGGCCGAGCGCGCGGTCGCCCAGGAACGAGGCGCGGCCCTTGATGGCGTCCATCCTGGCGGTGGCGTCGGCGCTGTCGAAGGCACATTGGCGCACGCGGGCGACGATGTCGTCGCCGCCCTGGGCGAGCATTCGCCGCACCGGGTCGAGCACGTCGAGCAGCGTCTTCTGCCCGACCTCGGCCTTGCCCAGCCGCGTCAGCGCGGTGATGCCGGCCGCCACCGCGCGGGCCAGGTCGGCGGCGGTTGGTTGTGCCGGAAGCTCCTTGCCCAGCGTGACCAGCAGGGTGCCGAACACCGGGCCGGACGAGCCGCCGATGGTGGACATGCAGGTCATGCCCATGGTCTTGAGCGCCTCGTTGAGCGACTGCGTGGCCAGCAGTTCCCCCTTGGCCTGGATCGCCAGCGCGCCGCGCCGCATGTTCAGGCCGTGGTCGCCGTCGCCGATGGCCGAGTCGAGCGCGGTCAACTCGTCGACGTGATCGATCAACGTCTGGGTCGCGCGTTGAATCATCGGGGTGTGGATCATGGCGTGCTCCTGCGAAGTGGCGCGTCGGCGGCGCGCTTCAAGGGATGCGCTGGCCGGCGGCGTCGAACCACAGCGGCCGCAGCAGTTCGACCCGCACCGCGTCGTCGGGTTCGAAATGGCTGCCGGCCGGCGCGGCGGTGATGAGTTCGGTGCCCTTCCCGTCCAGGCCCGCATCCAGCCCAGCATCCAGCCCGACATGCACCAGGTGCTGGTCGCTCAGGCGCTCGATGCGCCTGACTCTGGCCGTGGCATGGCCGGCCGCCGCGGCGCCCGCACCGTTGGCATGAAGCCGCAGGTGCTCGGCGCGCACGCCCACGGTCAGCGCATGCGCCGGCGCGGCCAGGCCCGGCAAGGCGCTGCGCGGCAGCAGGTTGATGCGCGGCGAGCCCAGGCGCGCCGCGACATAACTGCTGGCCGGGTTTTCGTAGATCTGCGCCGGCGCGCCCACCTGCACCAGCCGGCCTTGTTGCAGCACGCCGATTCGGGTGGCCAGGGTCAGCGCTTCGATCTGGTCGTGCGTCACGTACAGCATCGTGGCGCCCAGGTCTTGCTGGATGCGCTTGAGTTCGAGCCGCAGGTCGTTGCGCAGCTTGGCGTCCAGCGACGACAGCGGCTCGTCCATCAGCGTCACGGCCGGCTCGCGCACCAGCGCGCGGCCGATTGCCACACGCTGCATCTGCCCGCCTGACAGCTGGGTGGCCGGGTTTTGCAGCTTGTCGTCGATGCGCAGCATGCGCGCCACCTCGGTGACCTTGCGCCGCACATCGTCTTCCGAAAGGCGGCGCATCGGCGAGCGCAGCGGGAAAGCCAGGTTGTCGTACACAGTCAGGTGCGGGTACAGCGAGTACTGCTGGAACACGAAGGTGACGTCGCGCAGCGCCGGGGCCAGCGTGGTCACATCGCGCCCGCCGATGTGCACGCGGCCCACGTCGGGCTGCTCCAGCCCCGCCACCAGCCGCAGCGTGGTGGTCTTGCCGGCGCCGCTGGGGCCGAGCAGCACGATGAATTCGCCGCTGGCGATGTCCAGGCTGAGGTCTTGCACGGCCTGGGTTGCGCCGAAACATTTGCCGACACCGGCGAGCACCAGATCAGCCATGGCGCGCTCCGAGTGAGCGGGCCGGCACATGGGCGTGGTCGTCGCGCGCGGTCTTCAGCGCGCGGCCCGAAGCGCGGTCGAACAGGCTCACCGCGGCGGCGTCGAACTGCAGCCCGACCTGGTCGCCGCGCTGTGCCGCGGAGTTCACACCGACCTTGGCCCGCAAGGTGGCGCCCTGCGCGGTGGCCAGTGTGACGATCCGGCTGGTGCCCAGGTATTCGGTGCCCAGCACCTCGGCGCGCAGCGGCGAATCGTCGCGCAGGCTCACATGCTCGGGCCGCACGCCGCACAGCAGCGGGCGCTGCGACACCGCCTCGCGCAAGGTGGGCACGCCGACCGTCGCCGGGCCGATGCACACCGATTGCGCGCCGGCGGCCAGCGCGGCGTCGAACGGCAGGAAGTTCATGGCCGGCGAACCGATGAAGTCGGCCACGAACACACTGGCCGGGCGCTCGTACACCTCTTGCGGCGCGCCGAGTTGTTCGATCACGCCCTGGTTCATGATGGCGATGGTGTCGGCCATCGACATGGCCTCCAGCTGGTCGTGCGTGACGTACACGGTGGTTGCCTTCAGGCGGTCGTGCAGCGCCCGCAGCTCCTGGCACATGACCTCGCGGAATTCGGAATCGAGCGCGCCGAGCGGCTCGTCCATCATGAACGCAAGCGGCTGCCGCACGATCGCGCGGCCGAGCGCCACACGCTGGCGGTCGCCGCTGGACAGGCCGGAGACCGAGGCGTTCAACAGGTGCGTGATGCGCAGCGTGCGCGCCGCCGCTTCCACCTGCTGGTTGATCTGCGCCCGCGGCACGCCCTGCGACAGCAGCGGAAAGGCGATGTTCTTGCGCACGTTCATGTGCGGGTACAGCGCAAACAGCTGGAACACGAAGGCGATGTCGCGCGCGGAGGCGCGCTTGAACGTCACGTCTTCACCTCCGAGAAAAATTTGGCCCGAGGTCGGCAGCTCCAGCCCGGCAATCATGCGCAAGGTGGTGGTCTTGCCGCAGCCCGAGGGCCCGAGCAGGCAGAAGAATTCGCCATCACGCACGGTGAAGCTGGAGTCTTTCACCGCGACGAATTCGGCGAAGGCCTTGTGCAACTGCTGGACGCGGATCTCAGCCATGGCCAGCCCTCCCGCAGGGCCGCCCCAAGGGGGGCTGCGCCCCCTCGGGGGGCAGGAGCGCAGCGACGTGGGGGCTGTCAGTCATTCAGGGAACTTGGAGACGATCGTGAACATGGCCACACCGGCCAGCGTGGTGACGAACGACCAGGTGAACAGCACCAGCGCAAACGGCTGCAGCATCATGAAGATGCCCAGCGCGATGACGATGCACGCCGCCATTTCCATCCGGCCGCGGCGCAGCCATCTGGGCCAACGCGAGCCTGTGTCGGGAGCCGGGTTCATTTGCGCACCGCCCCGAACGTGATGCCGCGCAGCAAGTGCTTGCGCAACAGCACCGTGAACACCAGGATCGGCACCAGGAACAGCATCGTGCCGGCCGCCACCGCCGGCCAGTCCTGCCCGCCCTCGCCGATGAGGATGGGGATGAACGGCGGCGCGGTCTGCGCCTCGCCGCTG
Source organism: Methylibium sp. (assembly GCA_031415135.1). Lineage (GTDB taxonomy): Bacteria > Pseudomonadota > Gammaproteobacteria > Burkholderiales > Burkholderiaceae_C > LGRD01. The sequence continues at coordinate 9,567 of JANORB010000055.1, read as the reverse complement.
GTCAGCAGCACCGCGAACGCGTACTCGTTCCACGCAAAGATCAGGCAGAAGATCGCGGTGGCCACGATGCCGGTGGTGGCCTGCGGCAGCACCACCTTGCGGAACGCCTGCAGCCGGGTGTAGCCGTCGACCATCGCCGCCTCTTCGTATTCGCGCGGGATCTCGTCGATGAAGCCCTTGAGCAGCCACACGGCCAGCGACACATTGACCGCGCTGTACAGCAAGATCATGCCGAGCTTGGTGTCCGACAGGCCGATCTCGCGGTACATCAGGTAGATCGGAATGGCCACCGCGATCGGCGGCATCATGCGGGTGGACAGGATGAAGAACATCAGGTCGTCCTTGCCCGGCACCTTGAAGCGCGAGAACGCATAAGCGGCCATCACGCCCAGGCCGACCGACAGGCACGTCGAGCCGATCGCGATGATCAGCGAGTTGGCAAAACGCGGCAGGTAGTTGGAGCGGCTCACCACCACCATGCTGTTCTTGCGCGCGTTGCGCTCGCAGGTGTCGGCCGCCGGCGGCAGGCTCTTGATGTACTCCTCGGTCTGGCGCGAGCGGGTGGTGAACAGGTTGCAGTAGCCCTCGATGGAGGGCTCGAAAACGACCTTCGGCGGGTAGCTGATCGAGTCCGGTGGGCTCTTGATGCTGGTGAGGAAAATCCACAGCAGCGGCACCATCGTGACCAGCGCGTAGATCACCACCACGGCCATCGCGACGCGCTTGGCCGTGGCGGTTGGCTCGACAACCGAGTGGGCGGTGCTGATGCCTTTGCTCATGAGGGTCTCATCGGTTCTTCACCGCGTTCAACGCCTTCACATAGATGTTCGCCAGCCCGAACACCGCAACAAACAAAATGATCGCCAGCGCCGACGAATACCCGGTGCGCCACTTCTCGAACGCCTCGCGCTTCAGCGTGATCGACACCACCTCGGTGGTCGAGCCCGGCCCGCCGTTGGTCAGCAGGTTCACCAGGTCGAACATCTTGAAATTTTCGATGCCGCGGAACAGCACCGCCAGCATCACGAAGGGCAGCACCATCGGCAAGGTGATGCTCCAGAACTGGCGCCACGGCGAAGCGCGGTCGACCTCGGCGGCTTCATAGATGTAGTCGGGGATGCTGCGCAGGCCGGCCAGGCAGATCAGCATCACGTACGGCGTCCACATCCAGGTGTCGACGATGACGATGGCCCAGGGCGCGAGCCTGACCGAGCCCAGCATTTCGAAGCTGGACGGCGGGATGCCGGTGAAGAACGACACCACGTAATTGAACAGGCCGATCTGCGGCTGGTACAAAAAAGCCCAGAAGTTGCCCACCACCGCGGGCGACAACATCATCGGGATCAGGATCAGCGTGGTCCAGAAGCCATGGCCGCGGAACTTGCGGTCGATCAGGTAGGCCAGCGTGAAGCCGATCAGCGTCTGCAGCGTGATGGTCCAGAACAGGAAGTGCGCGGTGGCCTGCATCGGGCCCCAGATGTCGGGGTCGGTCAGGATGGAAACGTAGTGGTCTATGCCCACGCCCAGGATCTCGGCGTTGGGCCGGTTGGCGCGGAAGTTGGTGAACGACAGCCGCACGGTCCAGATCAACGGGAAGATGTTGATGGCCAGCAGCAGCAGCATCGTCGGGCCGATGAACAGCCACGCGATGGCGCGGTCGGACAGGCCGCGCATGCGGGTGGCCAGTGGCGCCGGCGTCGCATTCGCGGCGCGCGTTGCAATCGGAGAGGGTGCGGACATGGGTCGGGGTCCTGACCCCCTCTCCCGCGTGGCGGGAGAGGGTTGGGGTGAGGGCGCGGCGACTACTTGATCTTCCCGTCCTCCTTGAACACCTTCTTCCAGTCAGCCACCAGGCCGTCGAGCGCTTCTTTCGCCGTGCCCTTGTCGGCCACCACGAAATCATGCACCCGCTTCTGCTCGGCCAGCAGCAACTGCGCGTAGCTCGGCTCGGCCCAGAAGTCGACCACCTGGTCCATCGCGTCGAGGAACTCGGCCGCAAACGGCGCGCTCTTCTTGAAGCCGGCGTCCTGCAGCACGGCCTTGTGGCACGAGTAGCCGCCGAGTGCCCACCACTTCTTCTGCACATCGGGCTGGGCAAACCACTTGATGTAGCTCAGCGCCTCGGTGCGATTCGGTGAATACGACACCACCGAGATGCCCTGGCCGCCGAGTTGCGAGCCCTTGCCCTTGTCGCTGGGGTTGACGAAGAAACCGATCTTGTCGCCACCGACGTTCGGGTCTTTGTACAGGCCGGGGAAGAAGGCGAACCAGTTCATCATCATCGCCACCTGGCCGCTCTTGAACGCGTCCAGCCCCTCGCCCATGTACGAGTTGGTCAGGCCCGGCGGCGTGCAGCACTTGTAGAGCGACTTGTAGAACTCCAGGCCCTTGATCGCGTCCGGCCCGTTGACGAAGCCGTCCATCGCGTACGGCTTCTTCGGGTCCTGGTACTTGAAGCCCATCGGGTGCAGCACGTTGCTCACGCCCATGGTGATGCCTTCGGAGCCGCGCTCGGTGAACAGGTAAGTGCCGTAGACCTTCTTGCCGTCGATCTGCCGGCCCGAGAAGAATTCGGCCACCTGCTTGAACTCGGTCCAGGTCTTGGGCGCGGCCAGGTCGCGGTTGTGCTTCTTCTTGAATTCGGCCTGCAGTTCGGGCTTGGCGAACCAGTCCTTGCGGTAGGTCCAGCCGAGCGCGTCGCCCATCGCCGGCAGGGCCCAGTAGTTCGGTGTGCCCTTGGGCCATTCGGCATAGCCGGTGACGGTGGCGGGCGCGAAGTCGGTGATCTTGATGCCTTCTTTGGCGAAGAAGTCATTCAGCTTCACGTAGTGGCCGCTTTCGGCCGAGCCGCCGATCCACTGGCTGTCGCCGATGATCAGGTCGCACAGCTTGCCCTTGCTGTTCAGTTCGTTGAGCATGCGGTCGGCAAAGTTGGGCCAGGGCACGAACTCGAACTTCATCTTCACGCCGCTCTTGGCGGTGAAGTCCTTGCTCAATTCGACCAGCGCGTTGGCCGGGTCCCAGGCGGCCCAGCACAAGGTGATGGTCTTGTCTTGCGCGAAGGCGCCGGTGCTGCCCAGCGTCAGCGCGGCGGTGGCTGCGAGGGTGGCAACCCCCGGCAGCAATTTCAACGTCGATGTCATGAAAAAGTCTCCTTCAGGGGTTGATTCACGCACACACATCCGGCTGCCGAGGCTGGGTTCAATGCAGGTTCTCGGCGGTCAGGATTTCGATTCGCGGCTGCACCACGCTGAGTGCGCCACGCACGTTCTCGCACAGCGCGCGCAACACGCGCGCCGCGGTCAATACACAGTAGTGAATGTCCTGGTGCAGCACGTAGGACAGGCCACCGGCGCTCAGCAGCGAGCGGTGTTCGTCGGTGAAGTCGTGCCCGACCACGGCCACCGGCGCGGCCGGGCCGGCGTGCGCGCCCTGCCCCACGCCGGCCAGCGCGCGCACCACCCCGGCGCTGCCGCTGCCCACGTTGTAGATGCCGGCCACCCGGGCGGGGTCGACACCCTTCCTGAAAAACCGCTGCATGGCCTTGCCCGCGCCCACATCGTCGGCCGGCAGGTCGGGCGTGCGCAGCATGCGCAGGCCGGGAAAACGCTCTTCGATCACCTGCACGTAGCCGATGCGGCGCTCGATCTCGGCCGACAACCGGGTGGCCTGGGACGACAGCAGCAAGGTGTCGCGGCCGGTCGCCGAACCCGCCGCCCCGCCGCGGTCGGCTTGCGCCATGCGTGCCAGCAGCAGCCCGGCCGTGCGCCCCGCAGCGCGGTTGTCGGCGCCGATGTGGGTCTCGCGCATCGAGCCGGCGACGTCTGAAAACAGCGTCACCACATGCACGCCGGAGCGCACCAGTTCGTTGATGGCCAGCTTGACGGCCGGCAGGTCGGGTGCCATCAGCGCCACGCCTTCGCAGTCGGCCACCTGGGCCAGGCTGGCGGCAAAACCGGCCGGGTCGGCGGCGTCCAGCCGGTGCGTGATTTCGGTGATGTGCTGGTGCCGGAAGTCGCCCGCGGCCTGCGCGATCTGCCGGTCTACCAGGCCCAGGAAAGGTGACTCCTGCGCCGGCAGCACGAACGCAAAGCGAAAGTTGTCGCCCTTGCGCGGCCGCCCTCGCAGCGGCGGCGCGCCCAGTTCGGCCACCACCTGCATGACGCGCTGCACGGTGTCGACATTGACCCCCGGGCGCTTGTTCAACACCCGGTCCACCGTGGCCGTGCCCACCCCCGCGCGGGCGGCGATGTCGGCGATGGTGGCGGTGGTGGACATCCGAAACGGGTCACATTGAAGTGCCTAGACTAGACACATCAATAAATAAATCAATCAGGGTTTGATCGGATGCGAGGCCACGCCGCGGCGGCGCGCCGATGGCGCCGCTCGATCGCAACAGCCGGGACCGCAGCCCGCGGCAAACCGCTATGGCGCCGCGCTGCAGACGTAGCTCGCGGCGGCCTTGGGATCGCCGCCGCCGGTGTAGCGCGCGTAGCCCGGGTAGCGGCACATCGGCCGCGACGCCAGCACGGCAAATGGCGGGGTGGGCGCCTGCAGCGTTTGAACCACCGCGTCGGCCGGCGGGTTGCCCTTTTCGACCCACTGCTCGAGCAGGCTCACCACATCCACACTGGCCGGCACCCCGGGCCCGACTCCGGCGTGGTTGGCACCCGGCGTGACGTACAGGCGCGCAAACTGGTCGACCACCGGGGCGCTCATGCGGCGCTGCAGCGCATCGAAGTACTCGAAGCCGGTGTACGGGCTCTGGGCGTGGTCGTTCGAGAATTCGTGAACGATCAGCTTGCCGCCCCAGGCCTGAAACGCGGCCAGGTCGGGCCGGGTGGCGTCGAGCATCGACGACAGGCGCTGGATGCGGGCGCGGTACAGCTCGGGCCGAAAGCTGTGCGGGTCGAACGCCGCATCCCGGGCGATGAAGTAGCGCACCACGCCGCTGCCATGGACCCAGTTGCGGCCGTTGCCCGGGCCGGCCGGAAACGATGCCGGCGCCTCGCCGGTGACCAGCCGCGTCCACTGCGCCGGGTGGCTTTCGCCGCCCAGCCCCCAGCGCGGGTAGGCGGTCAGGCCGTTGGCCAGCGCAAAGCCCAGCGGCAGCGGCGACTGGATCGTGCGCACCGTGGCAATCTGCGCATCCGACAGGCACTGGTCGCCGGCATCACCACCGCCATTGCAGCGCAAGGCCCGCACATCGAACGCGGCCGGGCAGGCCAGGTAGTGGCCGACGATGCCGTCGGTCAGGCCATCGAGCCCGTCGCAGGCCTTTTGCACCGCCTGGTCGAGCAATTCCACCTTCTTCGGGTTGAGCCAGCCGGCGCCGCGCTGGACCGTGCCCATGCGGTGGCGCGCGATCTGCAGGCCGATGAACTGGATCAGCGGAGCGCCGCTGTAGATGCCGTCGTAGTCGGCCGGGTAGCGCTGGGCCAGCACCAGGCCCTCGCGCCCACCCTCGCCGGAGCCGACGTAGTAGGTGCGCTCGGGCTTGGCGCCGTAGTAGTCGTGGATCAATGCCATCGCTGCATCGCGCGTTTTTTTGTACGCGGCGAAGGCGAAGTTCTCCATCGCTTCGTCGTTCAGCGCAAACGCCTGCGGCTCGACACCGAACGCCAGTGCGTGGCCCGAATCGGTGCCGAAGGTCGCGTAGCCTCGGCTGATCGGCAACGGCGCACCGGGTGGCGCCAGCGGCGCGGGCCCCAGCCCGGTGACGAGCGCGCCGTTGAAGCCGCTGCCGCCGAACTGCATCGCCTTGCGGTTCCAGTGCACCGGCAGGTTGAGCTGGAAGTTGATCTTGGGCGCGGCCGGATCGACCGGCGCAATGAAGCCGAGCATGCGGCAATAGGCCGGCGTGGCGCCGAAGGTCTGGCCGTTGGCGCTGACGCTCTGGCCCGCGGCGGCGATGATCATTGCCGACGTGACGCTGACGCCGCCATTCGGCAACGCCAAGGTGTCGGCCGGCAACACGCGGCTCTGCGGCGCGCAGCAACACGGCTTGCCGGTGGGCGGCGCGGGCGCGTTGGCGGCACAACTGGCCAGACCCAGGCTCACGACCACTGCGATGGCTCGCCACGCGGGCCCGAGTTGCTTGAAGTGCACCGGCCGGTTCCCTGCTCTCGTTGCTGCAAGGCCGCCATTGTGCCCGCGCGGGGGCACGCCGGCGGCCCCGTTTGCGTCTGCGCACGCCGGCTCAACGAGGCGAAAAAAGTGCCGCCCTGGCCGGGTTGCGCCAGGCCGATGTTTCAAACTCGACCGAGAATGGACGCATGAATCGCTTTGCACAATTCTTCGCCGGCGGGCAATGGCGCGCTTGCTCCGGGGCCGAACTGGTCGGTGTGTTCAACCCCGCCACCGAAGAGCAGGTCGGCATGGTGCGGCTGTGCGGCGCGCAGGATGTGGACGTGGCGGTGCGCGCCGCCACCCACATCTTCCCGTCGTGGTCGGTCAGCAACCTGGTGCAGCGCAAGGACGCGCTGGCGCGCCTGGGCAAGGCCATCGAAGTGCGCGAGCAGAGCTTCATCGCCAGCTTTGCGCTCGAAGCCGGTTGCCCGGCATCCACCGGGCGCGTGCTGCAAGGCCAGTGGCCGCGCCACAGTTTTGCCGCCACGCTGCAAGGCCTGGACCAGGTGCGCTGGCGCGAGACCATCGACCACTCGCTGGTGATGCGCGTGCCGGTGGGCGTGGTGGGCGGCATTTGCGGCTGGAGCGCGCCGCTGTTCCAGATGGTGGCCAAGGCCGGCGCGGCAATCGCCGCCGGCGCCAGCATCGTGCTCAAGCCCAGCGAGGCGACCCCCGGCACGGTGCGGCTGTTTTGCGAAGCGCTGGAAGAATGCGACCTGCCGCCCGGCCTGGTGAACGTGTTGTCCGGCGGGCCGGTGATCGGCCAGGCGCTGGTGTCGCACCCGCAGGTGGCGTTGATCAGCTTCACCGGGTCCAGCGCGGTCGGGCAACAGGTTGGCGCGTCGGCCGCACAGGGTTTCAAACGCACGCTCCTGCAGCTTGGTGGCAAGTCGGCGGCGCTGCTGCTGGACGATGCCGATCTGGACGCCGCGCTGCCCGCCGTGCTGCGCTCGTGCCTGCTGCACTCCGGCCAGACTTGTGGCGCGCAGACGCGCCTGCTGGTGCCCAGCGCACTGCGCGCCGAGGTCGTGGCGGCCTTGCAGGCCCTGGTGGTCGACTGGAAAGCCGGCCCGCCGCAAGACGACGCGACGCGCGTCGGCCCGGTCGCATCGGCGGCGCGGTTTGCCTCGGTCAACGACGCGATCGAGGCCGCGCTGGCCGACGGCGCCGAATTGATCGCCGGCGGCCCGGGCCGCGCCGCCGGCTTCGACTGCGGCCACTACATCGCACCCACGATCCTGGGCGTCACACCGCAAATGGCGGTGGCGCGCGACGAACTGTTCGGCCCGGTGCTGTGCGTGCTGGGTTTCGACACCGACCAGGACGCCATTCGCATCGCCAACGACACGCCCTACGGCCTGTCGGCCGCGGTGTGGACGCGCGATGCGGCGCGTGCGCAAGCGGTGGCCGCGCGGCTGCGGGCGGGGCAGGTCGTGATCAACGGCGCGCCGCACAACCTGGCCGCCCCGTTCGGCGGGTTTGGCGCGTCGGGGCACGGGCGCGAGAACGGGCGCTTTGGGATCGAGGCGCTGCTCGACTTCAAGAGTGTGCAGGGCGGGGTTTGACGGCCGGCGATAGCGAGTGCAGGTGACTTGAAACGTCGATGCCCATGAAGGTGGGAGCGGGGCTGCCGACTCCGCTTCCGCAAATTCCCAGGCACTGCGTCGACGGCCCGCTCCCGGCTGGGGTGGTGGGGATCGAAACGGCAGCAACGCGGCGCAAGAGCGTCTGAGGAAGGTGAAGGCAGGCGCAACGCACGTCCGTCGACGCCGATCGACGCTCGGGCGAAATGCCTGACGCCGAGGCCGGCGGACGAGAAACAGCCCCACAAACCGAGACACGGTGGCGGCGATCGGCTACAAGCGTGGAGCATGCGGTGTGCCCCAGCCTGGGTCGCAGGCGTGCCCGTTTCGCCCGATGGAGAACGCACATGCAAACTGTCCCCGACAACGTCCTGGGTAGCATCGGCAACACGCCGCTGGTCGAATTGCGCAAGGTCGTGCCGGTGGGATGCGGGCGGGTGTTCGCAAAATTGGAGTGGACCAATCCGACCGGCAGCATGAAGGACCGGATGGCCGCGGCGGCGATCCGCCATGCCGAGGCCGACGGTCGGCTGCAGGCGGGCGGCACGGTGGTCGAATACACCGCCGGGACGACGGGCATCTCGCTGGCGCTGGTCTGCGCCGCCAGGGGCTATGGTCTCGAGATCGTCTTCTCAGACGCCTTCAGTGACGAGAAGCGCCGCACCATGCAGGCCTTCGGCGCCCGCATCACGGAGGTGCCGAGCAACGACCAGCAGATCACCGAGGCGCTGATCAGGGCCATGATCGACACGGCCGCCGAGATCAGCCGCCGGCCCGGGCACTGGTACTGCGATCAGCTCAACAACCACGATGCGACCCAGGGATACCTGCCGCTCGGCGAAGAAATCTGGCGCCAGACCGGGGGCGAGGTGGCCGCTTTCGTGCACTCCGTCAGCACGGCGCACTCGATCCATGGCGTGACGCAGGCGCTGTGGCGGCACGATCCGAAAATCCGGGTGGTGGCGGTCGAGCCGGCCGAATCCGCAGTGCTGTCGGGCGGGCCCTCGGGTTCGCACAAGATCGAAGGCATCGGCATCGGCTTCATCCCGCCGCTGTGGCGCCCAGACCAGGTCAATGAGATCCAGCCCGTCACCACGCAAGAAGCCAAAGAAATGACCCGGCGACTGGCACGCGAGGAAGGCATCTTCGGCGGCACCTCGTCAGGTGCCAATGTGGCGGCGGCGATCCGGGTCGCGCGCAGCCTGGGCCCGGGTGCCAACGTGGTCACGATCATCTGCGACTCGGGGCTGCGCTACCTGAGTACCGACGTCTATCGCGCGCCGGCTTGACCGTCATGTCGGCCCAGGCATGATCCACCACCAGCAACGGAGTCAGTCCATGCACGCGACCACGCTCAAGCATTTTGACCAGCCCGACGAGGTGCGGACCTTCCCACACGGGCGCTTCGAGATCGTCCACCTGGCGGGCGCCAGCCTTGGCCGCGCCACCTACCAGCCGGGCTGGAAATGGTCCGAACACAACTCGGCGCTGGTCGGCACGGCGCTGTGCCATGCGCCTCACACCGGGGTCGTCATTTCCGGTCACGGGGTGGTGCGCTATGAAACCGGCGAGCGGCTGGATCTGCTGCCGGGGCAAGCCTTCCACATCACGTCGGCGCCGCACGACAGCTGGGTCGAGGGCGACCAGCCCTATGTCTCGCTGCACCTGTTGAGTCCCCCGCCGGCATGAGCCGCTGGGCCGTCCCCAAGGCGAATACCGAAGTGCGCAGCACGGAGGTTGCCTGATGAGCCGCTGGGCCGTCCCCAAGGCGAATACCGAAGTGCGCAGCACGGAGGTTGCCTGATGAGCCGCTGGGCCGTCCCCAAGGCGAATACCGAAGTGCGCAGCACGGAGG
>JANORB010000054.1:0-55771 GCA_031415135.1 Methylibium sp. | reverse complement strand
CGCGCATGGTCAAACGCCGCAACTCGCCGTATGTCAGCCATGACCCGACAAAGCTGCCCGGCACGCACCCGGATACTTCGCCCGAGATGCTGAGGGCGATGCCTCTATCGCTCCCGCCGAAGCGGAAATTCGCCATTCTTTGCTAAACGAACAGTATTGCGACCTGACCCGCCTTTCCCCGTTCGCGCGACACACATCGTTGCGCAGATGGCCGAACGGCAATGATCGGACCATCTTGTGCTCAGGTCTGCTGCTTAGCCTCGTCGTGCCCGGTGCAATTCCTTTGCACCGTGGCAACCGGGTTATCGAATCACCAGCAGACAGGAGAATCCAAATGCACAGTCATTCGTATCGATGGGCGGCCGCATCGGCGGTGGTCGCCGCTCTGTTTTTGGCGGCTGCCACGCCGCCCTCGTGGGCCACCGACGTCGACGACGACGACCGGAGCGCCCCGGTGGTCCCGCTGAAAGACGCGCGGCTGAAGATCGAAATGAATGCGACCGACCGGGACGTCGGCGTACAGCTGTTCATCGACGCCGATCAGTGGAAGTCGATGGATGTCTACGACCCCTCGGGAAGGTTGGTCTTCAGGGCGACCACACGCGGCAGCATGGCCAGGCAGGGAGGGACCGAGCTGTTCATCGAGAGCGGCGAGCCCAGCCTCGACGACGTGCCGCTCGATGTGTTCCTGAAGCGATTCCCGGCCGGCGACTATCGAATCGTGGGCCGGGGCATCAACGGCGAGAGGCTGGTCGGTATGGCCAAATTTACCCACAACATTCCCGCCGGCCCGGTGCTCGTGTCGCCAGTGGAAGACGCGGTCGTGGACGCGAACAACCTGATCGTCAGGTGGCAAGGGGTCGGCCCGGCGAACGGCAGTCCGATCATCGGCTATCAGGTGCTCGTCGTGAAACCGAACACCGGCATTCGCGCGCTGCCCAAAATCATTCTCGACGTGACGATGCCGGCCGGCGCAACGAGCATGGCGGTGCCACCCGGATTCTTGCTGCGCGATTCAGCCTACACATGGGAGGTTCTGGCGATCGAGTCGGGTGGCAACCAGACCCTGTCGGTGGGGCACTTTCGAACCCCGAAATAACCCGAGTCGGCGGTGGGCCCCCGGTCTTGCCGGGGGATGCTTGCCGGTGCGGCATGGGGTCTCGCCGACTCGGCAACTCAGCGGCGCCGCCCGCCACCCAGAATGCTGCCGAGTACACCGCGAATGATCTCGCGGCCCACGGCTGAGCCCACACTCCGAACGGCCGAGCGTGCCGCTGCCTCGGCCAGCCCTTCGTGCTTGCCGCCGCGTGGACCGGTGGAGCCGAACAGCACGTCTTTCAGCCCACCGAAGAGGCCACCGCCGGCCGGCGGTGCCGCCGCGCCACCCGCTGCACCGCCTGCCTTGGCGGCGGGTGCGGCTTCTGCCTCCATTTGCTTGGCGATGTCGGCGCTCTGCGCCGCGCGGCCTTTGAGTTTTTCGTAGGCCGATTCGCGGTCCACTGTCTTTTCGTAGACACCCGCCACGAGTGAGCCGGCGATCAACGCCTTGCGCTGCTCGGGGCTGATCGGGCCGATCTGGCTGCCCGGCGGGATGACGAACACGCGTTCGGTCACGCTGGGCCGCCCCTTGGTGTCGAGAAAACTCACCAGGGCCTCGCCGACCGCCAGTTCCGTGATCGCGGTCTCCACATCGAGCTTGGGATTGGCGCGCATGGTGCTGGCCGCCGCCTTCACCGCCTTCTGGTCGCGCGGCGTGAAGGCGCGCAGCGCATGCTGGACCCGGTTGCCGAGCTGGGCCAGAACGGTGTCGGGAATGTTCAGCGGGTTTTGCGTCACGAAGTACACGCCGACGCCCTTGCTGCGCACCAGCCGCACCACCAGCTCGATGCGCTCGACCAGCGCGGTGGGGGCTTCCTTGAACAGCAGGTGGGCTTCATCGAAAAAGAACACCAGCTTGGGCTGCTCCAGGTCGCCGACTTCCGGCAGCTGCTCGAACAGTTCGCTCAGCATCCAAAGCAGGAAGGTGGCGTACAGGCGCGGGCTGTTCATCAGCTGGTCGGCGGCCAGGATGTTGACCACCCCCTTGCCGTCCACCGTCTGCATGAAGTCGGCGATGTTGAGCATCGGTTCGCCAAAAAAACGGTCGCCGCCCTGTTCGTCGATCTGCAGCACGCCACGCTGGATCGCGCCGATGCTGGCGGCGCTGACGTTGCCGTATTCGGTGGTGAACTGCGAGGCGTTGTCGCCCACGTGCTGCAGCATGGCGCGCAAGTCTTTCAGGTCGAGCAGCGCCATGCCGTTGTCGTCGGCGATCTTGAACACCAGCGCCAGCACACCTTGCTGGGTTTCGTTCAGCGCCAGCATGCGCGCCAGCAGCAGCGGGCCCATGTCGCTGACGGTGGCGCGCACCGGGTGGCCTTGCGCTTTGGTGGCGTCGGCAAACACGTCCCACAGCGTGGCGGGGCAGGCTTTGGGCTCGGGCGCGTCGAGGCCGCGCTCCTTCAGCACGGCGGCGAGCTTGTCGCCGAGTTTGCCGGCCTGGGTGATGCCGGTCAGGTCGCCTTTGACGTCGGCCAGGAACACCGGCACGCCGATGCGGCTGAAGTTCTCGGCCAGCGTCTGCAAGGTGATGGTCTTGCCGGTGCCGGTGGCGCCAGTGATGAGCCCGTGGCGGTTGGCCAGTGCGGGCAGCATGAAGCACTCGATGGCGCCGTGCTTGGCGATCAGAAAGGGGTCGGCCATGGGGTGCTCCGTGAGGCGAACGAGGGGCTGGCGGTCGCGCCGGGCGGTTTTGCAACACCCGCCACGTAAAATCGCAGTCTATCCAACAAACGACGCTGGCCACCCCGTGGTGAAACCTGCGCACCAGGAGCCTTCATGGCTGGACATTCGAAATGGGCCAACATCCAGCATCGCAAAGGCCGGCAGGACGAAAAGCGCGGCAAGGTCTGGACCCGCGTGATCCGCGAGATCACCGTGGCCGCGCGCCAGGGCGGTGGCGACCTGGGCATGAACCCGCGCCTGCGCCTGGCGGTTGAAAAGGCCAAGGCCGCCAACATGCCGGCCGACACGGTCAAGAAAAACATCGACAAGGCCGCCGGCAACCTCGAAGGCGTGAGCTACGAAGAAATCCGCTACGAGGGCTACGGCATCGGCGGCGCGGCCGTGATCGTCGACTGCATGACCGACAACCGCGTGCGCACGGTGGCCGAAGTGCGCCACGCGTTCAGCAAGTACGGCGGCAACATGGGCACTGAAGGCTCGGTGGCGTTCCAGTTCAAACATTGCGGGCAGTTCGTGTTGGCCCCCGGCACCAGCGAAGACAAGGTGATGGAAGTGGCGCTGGAGGCCGGCGCCGAAGACGTGGTCAGCGATGACGACGGCGCCGTCGAGGTGCTGTGCGCGCCGCCCGACTTCGAGAAGGTCAAGCTCGCGCTGGAAGCCGCCGGCCTCAAGCCCGAACTGGCCGAAGTGACGATGCGCGCCGAGAACACCATCGAGCTGGCCGGCGACGACGCGCAGCGCATGCAAAAGCTGCTCGACGTGCTGGAAGACCTGGACGATACGCAGAACGTGTTCCACAACGCGGTGCTTGACGCATGAAAGTCCTGGTCATCGGCAACGGCGGCCGCGAGCACGCGCTGGCGTGGAAGCTGGCGCAGTCGCCCAAGGTGCAGACGGTTTTCGTGGCGCCCGGCAACGGCGGCACGGCGGCGGACGCGCGCCTGCGCAATGTGCCGATCACCGATCTCGCGCTGCTGGCCGACTTTGCTGTGCACGAAAAGATCACCCTCACCGTGGTCGGCCCCGAGGGCCCGCTGGCGGCCGGCGTGGTCGACCGGTTTCGCAACCGCGGGCTGCGGGTGTTCGGCCCCACCCAGGCGGCGGCGCAACTGGAGAGTTCCAAGGCGTTCGCCAAGGAGTTCATGCAGCGCCACCACATCCCGACCGCGGCGCACCAGACCTTCGATGACGCTGCCGCGGCGCACGCGCATGTCGACGGCCAGGGCGCGCCCATCGTCATCAAGGCCGATGGCCTGGCGGCCGGAAAAGGGGTGGTGGTGGCCACCACCACGGCCCAGGCCCATGAAGCGATCGACTGGATGCTCGCCGGCGACGATGCCGGCAACAAGCTGGGCGTGCGGCACAACGCCGGCGGCGCGCGGGTCGTGATCGAAGATTTTCTCGAAGGCGAGGAGGCCAGCTTCATCGTGTTGTGCGACGGCAAGAATGTGCTGTCGCTGGCCACCAGCCAGGACCACAAGCGCCTGCTCGACGACGACCAGGGCCCCAACACCGGCGGCATGGGCGCCTACTCGCCGGCGCCGGTGGTCACGCCCAACGTGCATGCGAAGGTGATGCACGAGATCATTCTCCCCACCATTCAGGGCATGGCGCGTGACGGCCATGTTTACACCGGCTTTCTGTATGCCGGCCTGATGATCGACAGCCGCGGCCAGCCGCGCACGGTGGAGTTCAACTGCCGCCTGGGCGACCCCGAAACCCAGCCGATCCTGATGCGGCTGAAGAGCGACCTGTTCGATCTTCTGATGCACGCCACCGACGGCACGCTCGACCAGGTGGCGCTGCAGTGGGACCGGCGCGTCGCGCTCGGTGTCGTGATGGCCAGCGCGGGCTACCCGCTGGACCCGCGCCAGGGCGACCTCATCACCGGCTTGCCGCTGGAGGCCGCCGATGCGCTGGTGTTTCACGCCGGCACCGCGGCGCACAGCGCGGCGCTGCTGACGGCGGGGGGCCGGGTGCTGTGTGTCACCGCGCTGGGCGACTCGGTCAAGCTCGCGCAGCAGCGCGCCTACGACGTCTTGCACGGGATTCATTTCGACGGCGCGCAATACCGCCGGGACATCGGGCACCGGGCGATCAGACGGTGATCGCCGACCTTCCGATTCACCTGAAGGGCAGCGGCGCGGCCCAGGCTGTGCTGCGGCTCGCCGGCTGGCGCTTGCGATTCAACGGGCTGCCGGCGCGCCAGGGCGTGCTGATCGTCTACCCGCACACGTCGAACTGGGACTTTGTCGTCGGCATTCTTGCCAAGTGGGGCATCGGCATCGGCGTCACGTTCTGGGGCAAGGACAGCCTGTTCAGATTGCCGCTGTTCGGCCGCTGGTTGCGTTGGCTCGGCGGTGTGCCGGTCGATCGTGTGTCGGCCACCGGCATCGTCGGGCAAATGGTGCGTGATCTGGTGGCCGCACGCGAGCAAGGCCAATTCTTGTGGCTGGCGCTGGCGCCGGAAGGCACGCGCCGGCACGCCGTGGGCTGGCGCTCGGGCTTTTATCATGTGGCCCAGGCGGCCCAGGTGCCGCTCGGCCTGGTGTTCCTGGACTACCGCCAGCGCGAGGTCGGCGTCGAACATTTCATGCTGCTGAGCGGCGACATGGACGCCGACATGGCCGAGATCCGGCACCACTTCGCTTCCCGAAAAGGGCGGCGGCCAGAGCGCGCGGCACCGATCCAGATCAAGCCATGAAGACCCAAGACGTTCGCACCTACTTGCTCGGATTGCAGAGCCGCATCATCGGCGCCATGGAGCTTGAAGAAGGCCAGCCCTTCGCCAGCGACGGCTGGACCCGCGAGCCGGGCGGCCCACTCGAAGGCGACGGCCTGTCGCGGCTGATCGAGGGCGGACAACTGCTGGAGCGCGGCGGCTGCAACTTCTCGCATGTGATGGGCAAGACTTTGCCGCCCTCGGCCACGCAGCACCGGCCCGAACTGGCGGGCGCGCCGTTCGAGGCGATCGGCGTGTCGCTGGTGATGCACCCGCGCAGCCCGTACGTTCCGACCGTGCACATGAACGTGCGCATGTTCGCCGCGCTGCCGGCCGGCCAGGCGCCCGTGACCTGGTTCGGCGGCGGCATGGACCTGACGCCGTACTACGGCTTCGAAGAAGACGCGCAGCACTTCCACCTCACCAACCGTGATGCGCTGGCCCCTTTTGGCGACGACAAGTACCCGCGCTTCAAAAAATGGTGCGACGAGTACTTCTTTCTCAAGCACCGCAACGAGCCGCGCGGCATCGGCGGTGTGTTCTTCGATGATTTCTCCGAACTCGGCTTCGAGCAGAGCTTCGCGATGCTGCGCGCCGTCGGCGACGCCTTCCTGCAGGCCTATCTGCCGATCGTGCAGCGCCGCAAGAGCACGCCCTACGGTGAACGCGAGCGCGACTTCCAGGCCTATCGGCGCGGCCGCTACGTCGAGTTCAACCTGGTGTTTGACCGCGGCACGCTGTTCGGCCTGCAATCGGGCGGGCGCACCGAAAGCATCCTGATGTCGATGCCGCCGATCGTGAAGTGGCGCTACAACTGGCAGCCCGAAGCCGGCACGCCCGAGGCGCGGCTGTACACCGACTTTCTGCGCCCGCGCGAGTGGGTTCTCCCACATCCATAGGAACGCTGCGCCAGCCGGGCCATGGTGCGATGCGCCGTGGCGCGATATATTGAAACGAAGATTGAACCCCACCGCCACGCCCCCCGGCCACCTCAGGAGCTGAATGGACATCCGAAAACTGCAACGCGCCATCGTCGATGGTCTGGAAGACGTGAAAGCCCAGAACATCGTTGTGTTCAACACCGAGCACCTGTCGCCGCTGTTCGAGCGGGTGGTCATCGCCTCGGGCACGAGCAACCGGCAGACCAAGTCGCTCGCCTCCAGCGTGCGCGACGCGGTCAAGAGCAGCGGCTTCCCCGTGCTGCGCACCGAGGGCGAAGCCAACGGCGAGTGGATCATCGTGGACTGCGGCGCGGCGGTGGTGCATGTGATGCAGCCGTCGATTCGCGAGTACTACCACCTGGAAGAGATCTGGGGCGAGAAGCCGGTCAACATGAAGCTCAACTCGGCGGCGGTGAAGCTGGTGAAGGCGTCCGAGCCGGACAAGCCGGGCCGGTCCAGGCCGGCGCCGGCCAGGGCAGCGCCACCGAAGCCGCCGGCCAGGAAGGCCGCCGCCACCAAGTCGGCGCCCAGGAAGTCGCCGGCGCGGAAAGTGCCCGCGAGCAAGTCTCCCGCGAGCAAGGCGCCGCCCCGCAAGGGGGCTGCGCCGGTGGGCAAGGCGGTGGTGACGCGCGTCGTCGGCGTCAAGCGGCCGGCCGCCAAGGCCGCGGTGGCGAAAAAAACGGTGGCGGCCAAGAAGGCCGTGGCGAAGAAGGCCGCCGTCAGGACACCGGTGAAAAAAACCGTCGCCAGGAAGAGCCCGTCCCGCCCATGAGCGGCGCATGAGGCCGCGCATGAGGCCGCGCATGAGGCCGCGCGTACGGCAGCGCGCTTGAAGCTGCTGCTGCTCGCGGTGGGCCAGCGCCAACCCGCGTGGGCGGAGGCGGCGTATGGCGATTTCGCCAAACGCTTTCCGCCCGAGATGCCGCTGGTCTTGAGGGCCGTCAAGGCCGAGCCGCGCGGCGCGCGCACGCCCGAGCAACTGATGGCCGCCGAGGCCGCGCGATTGCAGGCCGCGTGTCCCAAGGGCGCGCGGCGTGTCGTGCTCGACGAGCACGGCGACCGCCTGACCACGCTGCAACTCGCCGGGCGCATGAAGGCGTGGCTGGGCGACGGCCGCGACGTGGCCCTGCTGGTGGGCGGCCCCGACGGCCTGGACGCCACGCTGAAGGCGAGTGCGCACGAGACGCTGCGCTTGTCCGACCTGACCCTGCCGCACGCGTTCGTTCGCGTGCTGCTGGCCGAGGCGCTGTACCGGGCCTGGACGGTCACGATCAACCACCCCTACCACCGCGAATGACGAGCGTGCATGAGCAGCGACTTCATCTACCTCGCTTCGCAGAGCCCGCGCCGGCAGCAGTTGCTGGCGCAGATCGGCGTGCGCTTCGAACTGCTGCTGCCCGGCGCGGGCGAAGACGCCGAAAGCCTTGAAGCCGAGTGGCCCGGTGAACTGCCGGCCGACTACTGCGAGCGCGTCACCCGCGCCAAGCTGGCCGCCGCGCACCAGCGCTTGCGCGCCAGACACCTGCCCGACGCGCCGATTCTGTGTTCCGACACCACCGTCGCGCTGGGCCGGCGCATCCTGGGCAAGCCGGCGGACGCCGACGCCGCGCGCACCACCTTGCGCCTGCTGTCGGGCCGGACCCACCGCGTGATCACCGCCGTGGCGGTCGCCGCGGGCCGGCGCCAGCGCTTGGCGGTCAGCGTCTCGCGGGTGCGTTTTGCATTGCTGCCGGAGCATGTGATCGAGCGCTATGTGGCCAGCGGCGAACCGTTCGGCAAGGCCGGTGCCTACGCCATCCAAAGCTCGCTCGCGGCGTGGGTCGCGCACATCGAAGGCAGCTACAGCGGCATCATGGGCTTGCCCTTGTTCGAGACGGCCCAGTTGCTGCGCCAGGCCGGCCTGAGCACCTGAACGGCTGGCATACCATCCGAGCATGAAACAAGCCCCACGGCCCCTGCGTTCGCCGCCCCCGATGGGGCGCTCGGCGCCTTCCAGGCGGCCGGCCGGGCACTGACATGCAAGACATCCTGATCAACTGGGCGCCCCAGGAAACGCGCGTCGCGGTCGTCGAAAACGGCGCGGTGCAGGAGCTTCACGTGGAACGCGCGCTCGAGCGCGGCCTGGTGGGCAACATCTACGCCGGCCGTGTTGCGCGCGTGCTGCCCGGCATGCAGTCGGCCTTCATCAACATCGGCCTGGAGCGCGCCGCGTTCCTGCACGTGGCCGATGTGCAGGTCAACGGCGCCACGCCCCGAAGCGGGGCCAACGGCACGCCGCGTGGCGAGCACGGCCCAGGCGCATCGCCGCCGACACCGATCGAGCGGCTGGTGTTCGAGGGGCAGACGCTGACCGTGCAGGTCATCAAGGACCCGATCGGCACCAAGGGCGCGCGCCTGTCCACGCAGATCAGCATCGCCGGCCGCTTGCTGGTGTTCCTGCCGCAGGACGACCGCATCGGCATCTCGCAGAAGATCGGCTCCAACGAACTGCGCGAGCAACTGCGCGCGCGCATGGGCCTGCTGGCCGCCGTGCCGGAAGGGGCCGGGCCCGGTGGCGGCTTCATCTTGCGCACCAATGCCGAAGAAGCGACCGACGCCGAACTGCGGGAGGACATCACCTACCTGCGCAAGACCTGGGCTGCGGTGCGCGACCTCAGCTTCAAGTCGGCCGCCGGCACGCTGCTGCACCAGGACCTGAACCTGGTCGAGCGTGTGCTGCGCGACCTGGCGCACGACGGCACGCAGGCGATCCGCATCGATTCGCTGATGCAGTTCGACCTGCTGAAAAAATTCGGCTCCGAGTTCACCCCCACCTCGGTGGCCAAGCTCGAACACTACAAGGGCGAGCGGCCGATCTTCGACCTGTTCAACATCGACGAAGAGATCGAGCGCGCGCTGGCGCGGCGGGTCGACCTGAAGTCGGGCGGCTACCTCATCATCGACCAGACCGAGGCGCTGACCACGGTGGACGTGAACACCGGCGGCTTTGTCGGCGCGCGCAACTTCGACGACACGATCTTCAAGACCAACCTGGAGGCCGCGCAGGCGATGGCGCGCCAGCTGCGCCTGCGCAACCTGGGCGGCATCGTCATCATCGACTTCATCGACATGGCGCGCGAAGAGCACCAGGCGGCGGTGCTGGCCGAGTTGCGCAAACAACTCGCGCGCGACCGCACCAAGATCACCGTCAGCGGCTTCACCCAGCTCGGCCTGGTGGAGATGACGCGCAAGCGCACCCGCGAGAGCCTGGCCCACATGCTGTGCGAGCCCTGCCCCACCTGCCTGGGCAAGGGTCAGGTCAAGACCGCGCGCAGCGTCTGCTACAACATCCTGCGCGAGATCCTGCGCGAGGCGCGCCAGTTCAACCCCAAGGAGTTTCGCGTCGTCGCCTCGGCCAGCGTGGTCGAGATGCTGCTCGACGAAGAGAGCCAGCACCTGGCCGGCCTGAGCGACTTCATCGGCAAGCCGATCTCGCTGCAGGCCGAGGCGACCGGGTCGCCGGAGCACTACGACATCGTGCTGATGTGAGCTTGCAGCGCTCATTCTGTCTTCTTGTCGAGCCGAATGTCGTAGCTGACGTCGTTGGGGACGGTCGTCCGGTAGGTTCGGCGGATGCTGTTGCCGTCGGCCGAGAGCTCGCCATTCGGGTTTTGCTCGTTCCACCAGAAGTGGGTGTAGGTCGGGTCGACGGTGGTCACATCGACGTTGCGGTCGTTGCAGTTGTCGGTCGTGCTGATCTGCACAACGCTGAGGCCGCCGCCGTGGAACTGACCGGTTGCGGGGAAGATGCTCAGGCTCGCCGAAGTCCCGCTGGGCACCAGCGGTTGATAGGCGCCGAGCGGCAGCGCGCCCGCCCCCTTGATGATGCCGCGGCAGGCTGGATTGCGGCCGAAGATGTCGTTCAGCCCGTCATAGGTCCAGCTGCCGCTTTTCAGCCGGAATCGCACTTCACCCGGCTGCCCAATGGCCGTGTCGTCGAACTCGAAGGTCACGTTGCTGTTGCTCGTCAGGGTGGAGGTGCTGAGGGCCGTGGCGTTGCGCACCACCTGGCTGATCGTGCCTTCCCAAAGCGTGCCGCAGGGCACTGACTTCGGTTGCACCTTCAGCGTGCCTGACACGTTCGTGCCTTTGGGCGTGGCGTGGTTCGACAACACCAGCAGGATCTCCTTGAAGCTGCCGCGCAGGCTTGCCGTCGTCGGGCCTTTGTCGAAACAGAAGGTCACCTTGTCGGGCTTGATCTCAATCGGCTCCTCGAGCGCGAGCCATCCGTCATCGGTCCGCACCAGCGCCTGCACATCCAGCTCGCTGGCCGGTTGCAGGCCGCTGATGTCGACCACCACCTTTCGGATCGCCGGGCTGGCCTCGGCCACCGTCAGGCGCACGTAGCGGGCACTCAGGTTCATCAGGTTGAAGTCCTGGCTGTACTCCTGGTTGGCCGCAAGCGTTCCGGTCAGATAGGGTGGCTCCTTCTTGTCGTCCACGAATTGATCCGGATCGAGCTTGACATGGCGCTTGTTCGAGGGCAGCGGATCGCCGGGCAAGAGTTCCGCATTGATGTTGCGCAGCGCGAAGCGTTTGAAGTTGGCGGCGAACGGATAGACCGTGTCGATGGCCTTGTCGGCGGCTTCGAACGTGCCGACGCCCTCGAGCCCGATCCAGATTTTCTTCATGAAGGCCGGGCCGCTGGTTTCCTGCTCGACGAAGTAGGGCCAGATGTAGGCGCTGTACGCGTGCGCGCCGCCGCTTGCGTTGAGCGCATCGAAGCTCGGCTGGAAGTATTGTTTGAACATGCGGTGCACATCCACGTAGGCGGCTCGGCCATCGTCCCACGGCGCGAGCGTGCGATCGAAGTACGCCGCAGCCCAGGACGCCGAGGCTTCCATGAACCAGTGGTGCTCGGGTTGATCAGGCTTGCCGGCGTCCGGTCTCATCGAGAACTTGCCGTTGTAGGCGTACTGCAGCACATGGAAGAACTCGTGGATCAGCGTGATGTTGAAGCGGTTGTTGTAGGGCAGCGAGCGCACCAGGGTGATGAAGCCGCTGCAGCCATTGACGACCGTTGATTCGGGGCACTCTGCGAAGGCAGTGGCCAGCTTGACGGGCCGCACGTTCTGTTCTGCCCGATACACATAACTGCCATCGTCGACGATGTACACATCGATCGCGTCGTCGTCGCCCTCGACATCGGGGCGCGGCACGCGCATCACCCCGGTCATCGGCGTGTAGATCTTGTTCAGCAGCGCCAGGGTCTTGTCGACCAGGGCCACGCTCTCGGCGTCATGGCCGGGCTCGCCGCGGCACTGCGCCCACACCCGCAGCGGGTGGCTCGCGCTGCGCTTGCTGATCCACGACAAGCCGCTTTGAGGCGCGATGGGGCAGGCGGACGGCGACGCGGCGGCGCGGGTCTTGCGCGCGAGGTTCGCCCGCGCCGGGGATGCCGATCCCGATGCCGATGCCGATGCGTTCCAGACGCTGCGCGGATCGGCCGGCCGGACAATGAACGGT
This sequence comes from Methylibium sp., assembly GCA_031415135.1. Lineage (GTDB taxonomy): Bacteria > Pseudomonadota > Gammaproteobacteria > Burkholderiales > Burkholderiaceae_C > LGRD01. The sequence goes on along the minus strand of JANORB010000054.1, from coordinate 43,819 downwards.
CGCAATGCCTCTTGCGCACCGGCGCTCAGGCTCGCCAGACGCAGCCGCACCTCGTCGAACAGGCCACTGTCTTCTTCGGCCGAGTGGGCACCCACGAATGGACCGGGCAGGCGCTTGTCGCCCCATCGCGCATAGACCCGGTACAGCAGCGCCGTTTCAAGGTCCAGCGTACCGGCGGCGAGCGCGGCGGCGATGTTGGCCTGCGTCGAGGCTTGCGGCGCACTCACCAAAAGGGTGCCGGAAGCGACCCGGCTCGCCCCCGCGCCGGTGCCCGTGCCTGTGACCGTCCCCGTGACATCGAGCTTGTGCACGCTGCCGGCGGCCAGCTCCGGGCTGACCCGAATCTGCAGCACCCCACGAGCCTGCGAACCCGACAGCACCAGCGTATCGGCCGTGATGCCCGCGCCGGGCGGGTTCAGCGTCACCCGCACCGGGTCGGTGAAGCCGGCGTCGCGTTGCAGGTTCACCTCGACCACGCCTTCCTGGCCCTGCCCGACGGTGAGACTCGCGGGCGCGACGGTCAGGCTGAATGCGGCGACTGGGGCGGCTCCCCCGGAGCCATCGCCGCCACCGCCGCCACCACACGCAACCAGCAGCAAGGGCACGGCGGCAAGGGTCCGCTTCAGCCAGGTCGAGAGGCGCTCGATGCGCCTGCTGCGCATGGACAGTGGCGCTTGTTGGCCGGGTTCGACAGCGCCGGGTGCGATTTGTGGTGTTTGCATGAGGGCCTCCCGAAGAACATGAGTCAAGGTCTGATCGGGTTTTAGTCCCGCCGGCGTCACACCAGCGTCACACCGGCCTGACTCGCGCGCCCGCGCGGGTCAGCGGCCGAGCCGCTGCGCCAGCGCCAGCAGTTCGCGGTGCACCGGGTTGCGCAGACGAAAGCTGGCATGGAACTCGGCGGGCACCGACTCGGACAGGCGTTGGCCGAGCCATGCGCTGGCCTGCCGGGTGACCGCCGCGGCCGCGGCCGGCCGCCCCACGCATTCAAGCGCCTTTGCCGTCCAGAGCGCGCAGGCCGGAAGCGCGGCACCGAGGTCGGCGCGCGCGAGCGCCGCCTGCGTGCCGAGCGCGCTGAAGGACGCCGCTTCGAGACCGCCGTCGCGCGCCAGCAGCCAGGCCTGCAAGGCGCGCAAGGGCAGCAGGTAGCCGTGCAGTTCGCGCGCCTCGCAGCCCTGGATCAAGGGGGCGAGCGGCGCGGCCGACAGTTGTGGCGGCCAGGCCTGGCCCGCCACCAGCACCAGTTCGCAAGCCATCAGGAACTGCTCTGAACGCAACACGTCTTCAAGCGTTTGCAGCGGCACGACGGCCGCGCCGGTGGCGCATTCGTAGCGCCAGCGCAAGGCCATTGAACTCCAGCGTGAATGGGCCAGATGCGCCGACTCGGATTCCAGCGTCTCGATGTACGGCCGGGCCAGTTCGGGCCGGCCCAGGTCGAGGTACAGATCGGCACGTTCCGAAGCCAGTTGGTTCGCGTTCTCGCCCTGGGCGGTGAGGCGCTGCGCGGCTTCGCCGCTGATGCCCAGGGCCCGGTCCCAGCGGCCGCGCCGGCGGTGAAACCGCAACATGGCGCTCGCGTTGCGGCACAGTTCCTCGCCGCCCATGTCGGTGTCGCGGATCGCTTGCCAGGCCTGCTGCGCGGCGCCATCGGCAGCGCCCACATCGCCCAGGTCCAGCCGGCTGAGCACCTGCTCGACGCGTGCGGTGGCCAGATCGACCGGGTCGCCATGGTCGACCAGCCAGGGCAGGCCGCGCTGCTGTTCGTCCAGCACCGGCCGCACCTGGCCCAGCATGCGCAGCACCACGAGTTTGGAGGCGTCGGTGACGAGGGCCAGCCGTTCCAGGCCCAGCGAGCGTTGCAGCGCTGCGCAGGCCGACATTTGCTCCACCGCGTCACGCAGCCGACCCTCGGCGAACGAGCGGTAAGCCTTGTCGTACAGGCACTCGGCCTCGACGAAACCATCGCCACAGGCGATGGCCAGCAACTGCGCATCCGCCATGCCACGGGTCGAGCCGGCATGGTCGCCGTGCAGGTACTTGCTGCCCGCGTCGAGCAGGGCCATGCGAGCTTGGTGCGACGCGGTCCGGCACAGCGGCACGATGCGGGCGATGACCGTGTCGAAGGCGGCGACGGGGCTGAGCCGGGCCATCGCTTCGGCGGATTCGAACAGCAGGTCGAAGGCCGCATCGGGCTGGCCACGGCCGACCTCGATGTCGGCCGCCTTGAAGAAGGCTTCGCCGGTCTCCCGCCCACGCCCGGCGCGCCAGGCCAGCCGGGCTGCCGCCACCAGTGGCGCCAGGGCCTCCAGCGGTTCGTCCGCCCGCAGCCAGTGATGCGCGAGGCGGGCCGGTGGCGCGCCGCGCGAGCCGATGTATTCGGCCACCCGCCGATGGATGACCCGCCGGATCGGCAGCGGCAACAGGCGCATGGCGGCATCGAGCATCAGGTCGTGGGCGAATCCGCGCTCGTCGAGAATTCCCTGGCGTTCGAGTGCGCTCCAGGCATCGGCCAGTTCGAGCACGTCGCGCCGGCTGACGGCCTGGGCGAGTTCGGGGCTGAAGTCGCTGCCCGCAACGGCGGCGATGCGCACCAGCAGCAGGCCCTCGGGGTTGAGTGCGCGCAGCCGCTGCTCCAGCAAGTCCAGCACCTGCGTCGGTGTGTCCAGCCGGTCGGCCAGCAGCCGGCCGCAGTGTTCGAGTGCGCGGCGAATGGTTTCCAGCAGGTGCAGCGGGTTGCCGCCGATGCGCTGCGCGAGCGCGGCGGCGACGGCGGGCACGTCGGTGCCCGCCAGCGCGAGGGACTCCACCAGCGATCGGGTTTGCGCCGCGGCGAGCGGCGGCACGCCGATCACGACCGTGTCGGCGCGTTGGCGCAGGCGCTCGATGCGCACCTGAGCCACATCACCCTCGACGCGGCAGGCGAAACCGAAATGCAGCCCGGCGAGCGCAGCCGCATCGAGCCATTCGCGCCACGTGTCGAAGCTCGCCTCATCGGCGAATTGCAGATCGTCCAGCACCACGCCGCTCAGCCCGCCGGCGTGTGCGGCCCGCAGCAGATCGGCCCCCAGCGGCACGGCCGACCGAATCGCACCGTGCGGATCGAGGCCCGACCCGCTGGCAAGTTTGAGCAGCGCCGCGTATGCCGTGCCGGCCAGCGTTGCCGGCCAGTGTTCCGCCAGCGCCTGCGCCAGCCGCGCGAGGGTGGACAGTGGCGCGGCATCGTCACCGGGCCGTGCGCGCAGCACCAGCACATCGGCGCGCGCGTCGAACAGTTCGGCGAGCAAGCGGCTCTTGCCGACCCCCGCGTCGCCGGTCACGACGAAGGCCTCACCGGCCAGCCAGGCGTGGCCCGCTGCCAACGATTCGGCCTCGCGCCCGATCATTCGGGGCGGCTTGAGCACCGAGACCGGCAAGGGCTGCCCGCGGGTCCAGGCGGGCGCTTTTGCCTGCTCGACGGTTTGCAGCAGCGCCAGGGTCTCGGCCGAAGGGCGGGCGCCGACGTCGTCCTTCAGCACCTGTTCGCAGCGGTCGAAGGCGAGCAGGGCCGCGGAGCGATCACCCCGCAAGTAGTGCAGGCGCACGACCCGCCGATGGGCCTGCTCGGAGGTCGGATCACAGGCCAGCAGTTGTTGTGCCACGGCGAGCGCCTGGCCAAGTTCCTCGGCGCTCTCGAGCCGTGCCGCAACACCGGCGAGCGACTCGATGTGCTGGGCCCGGTGGCGCTGGCGTGTACTGGCGAGCCATGCCGCAAGACCGCCCGCGTCGGCCTCGGTGATTGCGTTCAGCAGTTCCGGCGCACCCGCGCCGGGCGTTGCGAGATCGACCTGCACATGGGCCGGCAGGCTCGCCACCGCAGCGCCTTCGAGCAGGTTGAAGCCGAGCGCCTTGCGCAGGCGAAACAGGCGCTGGCGCAAGTTGGCCCTGGCGCGCTCGCTGTCCACGTCCGGCCACAACAGCATCGCCAGCGCCCTGCGCGGCGTCGGTCCTTCGATGGCCAGATAGGCCAGCATCAGCGCGTCCTTGTGCTCCAGCACCAGCACCTGGCCGGCGCCGTGGATGCAGACCGGCTCGCCGATCAGGCGCAGTCTGGGGAAAGGGGCGGGGGTGGGGGTGGACATGGGAAATCTTGTCGCAACGGACGCCAACCGGCCGCTTGTGATTTGCAGCATAGACCTCCTGCTGGCCTGTGGATTCGAGTCAGCCGGTTGTAGACCGAAGGGCGTCACGTGAGCGTTACAGCGTCCTGCGTTCCTGGGCCCGGTGCACCCATTTCCGGCCGCGCCATTCATCGGCTTGACGGCTTGTTCGCACTGGCACGGGCAAGACTCGCCACAATCAGCGCATGACCCTGACTGAACTCAGATACATCGTGGCCGTCGCCCGGGAGAAACATTTCGGCCGCGCCGCCGAAGCCTGCTTCGTCTCGCAACCCACCTTGAGCGTGGCGGTCAAGAAGCTCGAAGAAGAACTGGACGTGAAGCTGTTCGAGCGTGGCGCCAACGAGGTCAGCGTGACGCCGCTGGGCGCGGAGATCGTGCGCCAGGCGCAGACGGTGATCGAGCAGGCGGCCTGTATCAAGGAGATCGCCAAGCGCGGCAAGGATCCGGTGTCGGGCCCGCTGCGGCTGGGTGTGATCTACACCTTCAGCCCTTACCTGCTGCCCGTTCTGGTGAAGCAGGCGATTGAGCGCGTGCCGCAGATGCCGCTGATCCTGCAGGAAAACTTCACCGCGAAGCTGCTCGACATGCTGCGCACCGGCGAGCTCGACGCGGCCATCCTGGCCGAGCCGTTTCCGGACACCGGCCTGGCCGTGGCCCCGCTGTACGACGAGCCGTTCATGGTTGCGGTGCCCAAGACACATGCGCTGGCCAAGCGCAAGCGCATCAGTGCCGAGGAACTGAAGAATGAAACCATGCTGCTGCTGGGCACCGGCCACTGCTTTCGGGACCACGTGATCGAGGTGTGTCCCGAGTACGCACGCTTTTCAAGCGATGCCGAGGGCATTCGCAAGAGCTTTGAAGGCTCGTCGCTGGAAACCATCAAATACATGGTCGCCTCCGGGGTGGGCCTGACGGTGGTGCCGCAACTCTGCATCCCGAAAGATGCCGACCGGCATGTCGTCTACGTGCCCTTCACAGCCCCGGTGCCGACGCGGCGCGTGGTGCTGGCGTGGCGGCGCACGTTCACGCGCTACGAGGCGATTGCGGCACTGCGCAACGCAATTTACGCCTGCGAGCTTCGGGGCGTCTCGCGCCTGGTGGCGTAGGACGCGCAACCGCTACCTGGTTCGGGACAATCCGATACCAGGTCGCGGCTGCGCGGCGCAGGGCGGCTAAACCTTTTCTGCGAGCTCACGCAAGATCGTAGCGATCAAGGTTCATCACCTTGCTCCAGGCCGCCACGAAGTCATGCACGAATGCCGGCTGCGAGTCGCTGCACGCATAGACCTCCGCAATGGCCCGGAGCTGCGAGTTCGAACCGAAGACCAGATCGACCACGGTACCCGTCCACTTGACCCCGCCCGAGGCCCGGTCACACCCCACCAGCACACCTTCGGTCGCAGTGGGCTTTGGCGGGCTGGTGTTCGGATTTGTGTTCATGTCAATCAGGCCGGTCGTCTCCTGACCACCGTCCTCCAACGCGCCTTTGGACCCGGTGGACGCGGTGGTGGACGACTTCCACTTCGTGGACATGTCGAGCAGGTTCACGAAGAAATCATTGGTCAGTGTCTCCGGCCGCTTGGTGAAGACACCGTGTTCAGACTGCCCAAAGTTTGCATTCAGTGCGCGCATGCCACCGACCAGAACCGTCATCTCAGGGGCGGTCAGGGTCAACAGGTTCGCCCGATCCACCAGCAGTTCAGCGGCCGATTCCTGGTGACCCTTGCGCAGGTAGTTTCGGAACCCGTCCGCGGTCGGCTCCAGCACGGCGAACGAGTCCACATCGGTCTGCTCTTGTGAAGCATCCGTGCGCCCCGGCGAGAACGGAACCTTCACGTCGTGTCCGGCCTTCTTTGCCGCCGCCTCGACGGCTGCGCAGCCGCCCAGCACGATCAGGTCAGCGAGCGAGACCTTTTTGCCGCCCGACTGGGCAGCGTTGAAGTCTTTCTGCACCGCTTCCAGTTTCTCAAGCACCTTCGCCAGTTCGACCGGCTGGTTGACTTCCCAGAACTTTTGCGGTGCCAAGCGAATGCGCGCCCCGTTCGCGCCCCCGCGCTTGTCGGAGCCGCGGAACGTTGCCGCCGAAGCCCAGGCCGTCGTGACCAGTTGGGAGATGGAACAGCCGGATGCGAGTATCTTGGCCTTCAAAGCCGCCATGTCCGGCTCGCCGATCAAGGCATGATCGACTGCGGGGACGGGGTCCTGGAACAGCTGCGTCTGCGCCGGAACGAGCGGGCCAAGGTAACGCGACAACGGACCCATATCGCGGTGCGTCAGCTTGTACCAGGCCTTCGCAAACGCGTCTGCGAGCTCTTGCGGATTCTGGTGGAAGCGCCTGGAAATCTTCTCGTAGGCCGGGTCCATCCTCAGCGCGAGGTCCGTCGTGGCCATCATCGGCGCGTGCCGCTTCGACGGATCGTGTGCATCCGGCACCGTACCCGCTCCGGCGCCACCCTTGGGCGTCCACTGGTGCGCGCCGGCGGGGCTCTTCGTCAGCTCCCACTCATGGCCGAACAGCGTGTCGAAGTAGCTGTTGTCCCAGGTCACCGGGGTCGGGGTCCAGGCGCCTTCCAGGCCGCTGGTGATGGTGTGGACGCCTTTGCCGCCGCCCAGGGAGTTTTTCCAGCCGAAGCCTTGCTCCGCGATGTCGGCACCCTCGGGTTCGGGGCCCACATACTGGCCCGGATCGGCCGCGCCGTGGCACTTGCCGAAGGTGTGCCCGCCGGCAACCAGCGCCACGGTTTCCTCGTCATTCATCGCCATGCGAGCGAACGTCTCCCGAATGTCCCGTGCCGAAGCGACCGGATCGGGGTTGGCGTTGGGGCCTTGCGGGTTGACGTAGATCAGCCCCATCTGGACCGCGCCGAGAGGGTTCTCGAGCTGGCGGTCGCCGCTGTAGCGCTTGTCGCCCATCCACTCGGACTCGGGCCCCCAGTAAATCTCCTCGGGCTCCCAGACGTCCGGGCGCCCACCGGCGAAACCGAAAGTCTTGAATCCCATCGAATCCAGGGCGACGTTGCCGGTCAGAACAATCAGGTCGGCCCAGGAAATCTTGCGGCCGTACTTCTGCTTGATCGGCCAGAGCAAGCGGCGCGCCTTGTCGAGATTGCCGTTGTCCGGCCAGCTGTTGAGTGGCGCAAATCGCTGTGTGCCGGAGCCCGCGCCGCCACGACCATCGGCGATGCGGTAGGTGCCTGCGCTGTGCCACGCCATGCGGATGAAAAAGGGCCCGTAGTGGCCATAGTCCGCAGGCCACCAGTCCTGCGAATCCGTCATCAAGGCATGCAGGTCCTTGACCACGGCATGCAGGTCGAGGCTCTTGAACGCCTCGGCGTAGTTGAACGCCTCGCCCATGGGATCGGTCAGCGGCGAGTTCTGGTTAAGAATCTTGAGGTTCAGCTGGTTGGGCCACCAGTCTGCGTTGGTTGTGGCACCCGCCGCCGTGGGTTTGCGCGCGCCGCCCGAGACCGGGCACTTGGATTCAGTTGTCAAGGTTCTCTCCTGTGGAATGATGAAATTCGGTTCGTCACCGAGTCTAGAGTTTGAGCACCCATCGATCAACGAAATATTTCCAATGGGGTCGATAGTGCGGGCTGACGGTGCGGGTGCTCGCGCGTCAAAGTCCACCCGGGCCGGGCAAATCGGATCCATCGCCTGACGGCTTGGCGCGGGGTGGTCAAGCCGGCGTCACCGCTTTGGCCCCGCCACTTCGCTACAGTGTCGGGGTCGTGTTCACTTCTGAGGAGTTGTGATGGCAAAAAAAAGCAAGGCCATCCCGCCGGCGCGGGGTTCGCGCATCAACATCGGCATCAGCGAAGCCGACTGCGGTGCGATTGCCGGCGGCCTGAGCCACCCGCTGGCCGACACCTGCACGCTGTACCTGACCACGCACAACTTCCACTGGAACGTGACGGGCCCGATGTTCAACACGCTGCACCTGATGTTCATGGCGCAGTACACCGAGCGGTGGAACGCGGTCGACCCGATGGCCGAGCGCATCCGTTCGCTCGGCCACGCGGCGCCGGGATCGTACGCGCATCTACACCCGAGCCCTCGCGCAAAACAGCGCGCTGCTCGACCGCCTGCAACTCGACCCGTTGCGCCAGATGATCGGCTCGCAATGTTCGGGGGCGCTGCTGCTGGCGCGGCTGGGGCTGCTGGCTGACATGCCGGCCTGCACCGACCTGACCACCGAACCCTGGCTGGTCGAGGCCGGCGTGCGGGTCGAAGAGGCACCGTTCCATGCGCGCGGCCCCATCGCCACCGCAGGCGGTTGCCTGGCCTCGCAGTACATGGCAGCGTGGATGATGGCGCGCGGCGCGGGTTTCGACGCTGCCGCACAGGCGCTGCACTGCGCGGCACCGGTGGGCGAGAAGCAGGCATACGTGGCGCGCCTGCTCGATGGGGTGCGCCCGTTCATCGCGCCCGGCGCCTCAGCGCCTCGCAAGTAGTTGCATGCCACCCGGCGCCCGGGCTTCGATCGATGCGTCCTGCGCACGACCTTGCTCCACTGCAATGCACCGGGCGCTTGCGCCCCGACCCTGGTTTTGACATGAACGACCTCGAACAATTTTTCAACCAGCACACCGGCCGCCTGATCCACAAGTGGCACCACTACTTCGAGATCTACGACCGCCACTTTTCGCGCTTTCGCGGCCGGCCGGTCAACATCGTCGAGTTCGGGGTGTCACAGGGGGGGTCGATGCAGATGTGGCGGCACTATTTCGGGCCGTCGGCCCGGCTGTTCGGTGTCGACATCAACCCGAACTGCAAGCAGTTTGAAGAGCCCGGTGTGCAGATCTTCATCGGCGACCAGGGCGACCGCGTGTTCCTGCGCTCGCTGGCCGCGACGCTTCCACCCATCGACATCCTGATCGACGACGGCGGGCACACGATGCAGCAGCAGATCCGCACCTTCGAGGCGCTGTTTCCGAAGGTGGCGCCGAACGGCGTGTACCTGTGCGAAGACCTGCACACCTCGTACTGGCGCGAGTTCGGCGGCGGCGTTCGACGCCGCGGCACGTTCATCGAGTACAGCAAGAACTTCATCGATTCGCTGCATGCCTGGCATTCGAAAGAACCCCGGTTGCTCAGCGTCACGGACTTCACGCGTTCGGTGGATTCGGTGCACTACTACGACAGCGTGGTCGTGATTGAAAAGCGGCCGATGACCGAACCCACGCACCACCGCGTCGGCAGCGCGGCATTCGCCGACCACGTGCCGCCCAAGACCGGCATGCTGGCCTGGATCAAGCGCCAGGTGCGCGGGGGCGCCCGCGGCTGAGCGGCAAGCGGGCCGGGGTCACACGCGCAGTTGGCGCGCCAGCGCCAGGCGTTCGCGGTCCAGCGCCTGCACGGCCTGCGCTGTCAACGCCGCCGTGTCGGCGCGTTCCAGCACGGCGCAGAACTGGTTGCCGTACTGCGGCGACACCGAAGTCGGCACCAGCCGCGTCAGGCCGAGCAGGCGCAGCTCGATCATCAACAGGCGAAACGACTCCGGCGTGAAGGTCCAGGCGTGTGTGTCGCGGTAGGGCGCGCCGGGCCGTTCGGAGGCCAGCATCGCGTCATGGGCGGTTTGCAGGCTGCTGCGAAACCGCACACCGTCGAAGTCCACGTCGTGCATGCGGTAACCGTGGTTCTTGTCGATCTCGCGCGAGAGGTAATCGAACAACTGCTTGCCCTGGTGGATGGGCGGGTGCTTCAGGTGCACCAGCAGGGCATCCGAGGTGACGCTCGGGTAGCGCAATGCGTCGAAGCAGGTGCGCAGGTCGGGGATCATCTCGACCACCCGGCCGCCCGGCTTGAGCAGTTTTTCGAGCGACTGGAAGTGGCCGATCAGGTCGACCTGGTGTTCCAGCACATGCGAGCCGTAGATCAGGTCGAAGCGCAGCGCCGGCGGCACCAGGGTGTCGATCGGTGTGCCGGTGAACACGAAGTCGATCGGCTGGATCTTGTGGACCTGGTGCGCCACGGCCGGATCGGCGGCGAACTTGGCGCGCAGCTCCTCGGTGCCGCAGTGGTCCAGGTGGTAGGTGTTGGGGTGGCTTGTCTTGACATAGCGCGGGTTGCAGCCGCCGCCGATCTCGAGGATCACCGCATCGCGCGGCACGCCGTTCATCAGCGGCGCGATGTGGGTTCGCTTGACGATCGAACTCTTCAGTTTGGCAACCCGCCGGGACAAGTTGGCACGGATGCTGGACAGCATGGTGGTGGCTCTTCAGTGGACAGGACTTCAGGTGTCGGGGTGCAAGAACTCGGCCGGGACCAAGGCCTTCACCTGGGCGCTGCCGGCAAACCGGTCGAGGATGCTGGTCTTGATGTACGGAAAGCCGGCGCGAATCAGCTCGGCCCAGCGAAACGAGGTGTCGTTGGCGCTGTGCGGGTCGTCCGACAGGGGCGGGAACAAGGCCTCGCAGCGCAGGCCGTGCCGCGTCAACACCTGGGTCAGGCGCATTTCGTACACGTCGATCACCTGCGACTTGGTCGGCAGGCTCAGCATGCGTTGAAACACACGCCGCAGGATGGCGCTGCGCAGCGCGCCGTTGTTGAGCACCAGGAAAAAGCTCTGCACGTGCGGCAACGGAGCCCGGTTCTCGGTCAGGCCCACGACGTCGGCGGTGGACGCCCGCACACGCTCCATCAAGCGGTCGAAATGCGCCGGGTTCAGCGGGCCGACGATGCTGTCGTTGACGAGGAACAGGCGGGTCCAGCGGTGCGTGCCTTCGCAGAGCGAAAACAGGTGCGCCCAGGCCGCGAAGTCGAAGCCGGTGTTCTCGCGCACGAAGGCGCCGCTCAGTTGCGCCAGCAGTTCGGGGGCGATCTCCATTTGCGCCGGCGCGAGGTCGGTGTTCAGGATCAGCACCACGCGCACACCGGCGCGCAGCAAGTGCCGGATGTGCGTCGCCACGTGGGCCTTGAGCCGCGGCTGGGGCGCAAAGCTGACGAAAAAACACACCTCGCCGGCGAGCGCCGGTGCCAGCGGTTGGATGGCATGCAGCCGCGCTTGCGTGGCCGGCGGCGCGGTCCAGCCGAGGCCGTCGATCAGTGCGCTGTACTTGCGCTGAAGGATGCGGTGCTCGCGCCGGCGCACGTAGGGCAGCGCGGCCTTGACGTTGCGGCGCCAGGCGCGAAAGGCATCGGTGAAGCTGGCCATGTTCGTGCGCGCCTCAGGCCTGTGGTTTCACGCAGGCGAATTCCCACTTCAGGTGGGACAAGCGGCCGCTGCGGTGGAGCCGCCAGTGCCGGTACCGGCGGCGCCAGCCCAGCGAGGCCAGGGTGGCGCTCGGCACAAACGCCTCGGGGTAGAGCGCCCATTCGTTGTGCAGCATGTCGAACCGGCCGGCAAAACCGTACATGCGCCCCATCGGCTCGGCGCCGCAAAAATAGCGCCAGGTCTGCTCGGTGATGACGTTCACGTGGGTCGGGTCGGCAAACGCCTCGGGGCGCGGAAACGCCGGCGTCAGCGCATACAGGCGCCCGCCGGGTTTGAGCACGCGGTGAATCTGGTTCATCAGTTCGATGAACGGGAATCGCGTGCCACGCCCGTCCGCGCTGGCCAGCACCCGCGGCACATGTTCCAGGAAGTCGAAGGCCGAGACCGAGTCGAAACTGGAGTCGGGGTGCGGAATCGGCTCCAGGCTCAGGTTGGCCTGGCGGAACAGCCGGGCTCCCATGCCCTCGGGCGCGGCCAGGTCGACCGCATGCACTTCGTCGCGCTGGTACGGGTTGCGCGGGCACGCGCCGCAGCCCAGGTCGAGGTGGCGGGTGGTCATGCGCGCGCTGCTCGGGCAGCCACTACCGGTACTCGACCTGGCCGTTGCGATGCACCATGTGCAGCGTGAAGCCGGTGCGCGCACGCTCGGCATCGGCCCAGTGGCGGGTCTGCGACTTGCGCGCGAACTTGGCGCGCTGCCGCCCCCACCAGTTCAAGCCGATCTTGCTGTAGAAGTAGCGGTGGTCGCCGAACCTGGCCACGCCCGACTCCTTCTTCATCGCGGTCTGCGTGATCATGCCGAAGTGGTGCATCAGCGCGTCGCCCACCGTGCCCACCGGCACGCCATGGCGGGTGCAGCGGGCCAGGAATTCAGCGTCCTCGCGGCCATACAAAAGGCGGTCGGTGTCGAGGTAGCCGACCTTGTGGAACACCGAACGGCGGACCGAAAAACAGACCCCGTGAAACCAGCCTCGGCGCACGGTGCCGCCCATTTTGGCCAGGAATTCGGGCGTGAACGTGGCGGGGTCGTAGTCGAGTTCGAACTCCACCATCGCCGGGCTGACCACCTGCAGGCCGTGCCGGTCGGCCGCGTCGAGTTGTGCGTGAATGAAGTTGTGGGCGCACACGATGTCGTTGTTCAGCAGCACCACCCAATCGGTGGCCGCCAGCAGGGCGCCCTGGGTCCACGCACCGCCGCAACCCAGGTTGACCGGGTTGCGCACCGAGCGCAACTGCGGGTTGGCGGCCAGCCAGACCGGCGTGTCGTCGGTGCTGCCGTTGTCCACGATCAACAGCGAAGCCGGGTCCACACCGTGAGCGAGCAGGCTCGACACACATTGCTGCGTGTAGTGCAACTGGTTCAACACCGGTATGACGATGGTGTAGCTCATGCAAGCGAAGTTCCGCAAGTCACTTCGGCGCGGTCTTGGGCACCCGGCCCATCAAATAGAACTCGGTGTTGGGCTGCATCGAGCTGAGGTTGGCCATGCGGTTGGACAAGCCGAACAGTGCGGTGATCGCGCCGATGTCCCAGGCGTCCTCGTCGGTGAAGCCGTGGGCGCGCAGCGCTTCGAAGTCGGCTTCGACGATGGCGGCGGAATCGGTGCACACCTTCATCGCGAAGTCGAGCATGGCGCGCTGGCGCGGCGTGATGTCGGCCTTGCGGTGGTTCACCGCCACCTGGTCTGCCAGCAGCGGGTTCTTCTCGTAGATGCGCAGGATCGCGCCGTGCGCCACCACGCAGTAAAGGCAGTGGTTCACCCCGCTGGTGGCGACCACGATCATTTCTTTCTCGCCCTTGCTCAGGCCGTTCGGGCCGGACGGCGGGCGCAACATCAGCGCGTCGTGGTACGCAAAGAAGGCGCGAAATTCATCCGGCCGGTGCGAGAACGCCAGGAACACGTTGGGCACGAAACCGGCCTTGTCCTGCACCTCGATGATCTTTTGCCGCAGGTCGTCGGGCAGCGTGTCGATGGCGGGGATGGGGTAGCGGCTGATGGGCGGCGTCATGGCTCAACTCCTGAACTGCAAGGCATGAAGGCGAGCATAAAGGCCGCCACGCGCCAGCAGCTCGGCGTGGCTGCCTTGTTCGACCACGCGGCCGGCCTCCAGCGTGACGATGCGGTCGGCGCGCTCGATGGTGCTGAGCCGGTGCGCGATGACCAGGCTGGTGCGCCCGCGCATCAGCACTTCGAGCGCGGACTGCACCAGCCGCTCCGATTCCGCGTCGAGCGCCGAAGTGGCCTCATCGAGGATCAGGAAGGGCGCGTCCTTGTAGATCGCCCGCGCAATCGCCATGCGCTGGCGCTGCCCGCCCGACAACCTGTCGCCGTTGTGGCCGATCACCGTGTTGATGCCTTGTGGCTGCGCTTCGGCGAAGTCGAGCAGGTTGGCAGCCGACAGCGCCGCGCGCACGCGCGCCTCGTCCATCGCGCCGCCCAAGGCCACGTTGGCCGCCACCGTGTCGTTGAACAGCACGACCTCCTGGCTGACCATGGCGAACTGGCGCCGCAGGGCCTGCACATTCCATTCGGCCAGCGGCATGCCGTCGAGCCGCAGTTGGCCCGAGGTCGGCTCCAGAAAGCGCGGCAGCAGGTTCACCAGCGTCGACTTCCCCGCGCCCGACGGGCCGACCAGCGCCACGGTTTCGCCCGGGCGCAGCGTGAACGAGACCTGGTCCAGCGCCGCAGCCTGGCCGGCGCGGTAGTGCAGCGACACCTCGCGCAATTCGAGCGGGCCGCTGGAGCGGCCGGGGTCGAAGCTGCCGCCGGCTTCGGCCGCCACGCCGTCGATCAGCGCGATGCCGCGGTCGAGCGCGGCCAGGCCGCGGGTGATCGGGCCGGCCACCTCGGACAGGTGCTTGATCGGCGCCACCAGCATCAGCATCGCGACGACGAACGACACGAAGCTGCCGACCGAGCCGCTGCCCTGGCCGCTTTGCCACAGCGCGGCCACGATCACGGCCGACAGCGCGCAAGCGGCCAGCATTTGCGTGATCGGGGTCATCGTCGACGACGCCACCACCGATTTCATCGACAGCCGCCGCAACGCATCGCTGAAGCCGCCGAAGCGCGTGGCCTGCAGCCGCTCGGCCCGGTGCAGCCGAACGATGCGCCAGGCCAGCACGTTTTCTTCGACCACGTAGGCGATGTTGTCGATGGCCTTCTGGGCCTGCACGGTGATCTTGTGCAGCCGTTTGCTGAGCGCGCGCATGACCCACCCCACGGCCGGGAACAGGATCGCGACGAACAATGTCAATTGCCAGTTGAGCCACAACAGGTAGCCCATCAGGGCCACCAGCGTCAGCGAGTCCTTGACCAGCGTCTGCAACGAATACACCAGTTGCGTGGCGCCGTTTTGCACTTCATGCGTGATGGTCGTCACCAGGCTGCTGGCGGCGTTCTGCGTGAACAGGGCCGGCTCGGCGTCGAGCACGCGGGCGAACATGGCCTCGCGCATGCGCTGCATGCCGCGGGTGGAGGCCCACGCCAGCCCGTATTGCGAGATGAAGCCGGCGATGCCGCGCACCGCGAACAGGCCGATCACCGCCAGCGGGATCACCCACAGCGGCAACGCGCCCTTGCGAAAGCCCGAGTCGAGCAAGGGCTGCAGCAGCGCCGGAATCATCGGCTCGGTGGCCGCGGCGATCACCGAGCCGGTGATGGCTAGCACAAATCCCCACTGCCCGCCACGGAAGTATTCGGCCAGCCGGGCCATGCGTTCGGCAAAGGGTCGGGCGGTTTCGAGGGATGGGGGCGCCGGGGCCGGTTCGATCGCAGCCTCGCTCATGCGGGGAACTCCGGGCGCCGCGGCGGGTCTTCGAGAAACATCAGCTTGAGGTACTTGTAGTAGGTGTACTCGGCGTTGTAGATGGCGAGCATCAAACCATGCGTTCCATCCAGGAAGCCCAGGCGCAGCACATAGGTCCGGACGAATGCGAACAAGCCATGCAGCACGCCTTTCCACACCCCGCCGGTCTGGCCGTTGGCCTTCATGTCGCGCGCGTGGCCGGTGGAGTAGCGATCGAGCTTTTCAAGCACGTCGTGAAGATCGGGGTAGCTGAAGTGGATCAGGCTGGTGTTCAACGCGCCGATCGACCCGTCCACCGTCATGTGGGCGTGCAAGAAGTGGTCGGTGAACCCCGATTTGTCGCGCCGCCCCAGGCGCAGCGTGTGGTCAGGCCGCCAGCCGGAATGGTGAATGAAGCGGCCGCAGAACTCCGACAGGCGCGGAACGCGGTAGCCGTCGTGGGCGCCGGACCGGATCGCCGCCAGCACTTCGGCCCGCAGGCCGGCCGTGATGCGCTCATCGGCATCGAGCGACAGCACCCATGCGCCTTTGGCGAGCGCAAACCCGCGCGCCACCTGCGGCCCGTAGCCCGGCCAGTCGGTCCGCACCACGCGCGCACCGGCGGCCGTGGCCAGGGCCACGGTGGCGTCGCTGCTGTTCGAATCGAGCACCAGCACTTCATCCGCAAATGAAGCGCTGGCCACACACTCGGCAATGTTGCGCTGCTCGTTTTTGGCAACGATGACCACGGTCAGCGAATGCTCGTCTTGCATGGTTGTTAAGGGTTTGCCCTTTATCATGTGCATTGTCCCCGATTCAATTGGCTGCCCTTTGAAACCTTCGCTGCCCCGAACCATGCCGCATGTGCTGATGTCCCTGCCCCGCCGAATGCTCGCGCTCGGCTTGCTTTTGCTGGGGTTCGTGGTGCCGGCCGCGGCACAGTTCCGGGTCGAGATTTCGGGCGTGGGCGCCACGCAGCTGCCGATCGCGGTGGTGAAGTTTCGGGATGAAGACAAGTCGAGCCAGATGGTCTCGGCCATCATCCGCGCCGACCTCGAACGCAGCGGCTTTTTTCGCGCGGTCGACAACCAGGCGACGCTGGACGAGTCGAGCCAGCCGGTGATGAGCGAGTGGCGCAGCCGGGCCGCCGACGCGCTGGTGGCGGGCTCGGTGGCGCGCCTGGCCGACGGGCGCTTCGACGTGCGCTTCAAGCTGTGGGACGTGGTCAAGGGCAGCGAGCTGGGCGGGCAGAGCAATGCGGTCGAGCCGGCCGACCTGCGCCTGGCGGCGCACCGCATCGCCGACTTCATCTACGAAAAGCTGACCGGCGACAAGGGCGTGTTCTCGACCCGCATTGCCTACGTCACCAAGGGCGGCGGGCGTTTCACGCTGCGCGTGGCCGACGCCGACGGCGAAGGCGGCCAGGTGTCGCTGAACAGCGCCGAGCCGATCATCTCGCCGGCCGGGTCGCCCAACGGGCGCGAGCTGGCCTATGTGTCGTTCGAAAGCCAGAAGGCGGTGGTGTACGCGCAGGACGTGATGTCCGGCGCGCGCCGGCCGGTGGCCAATTTCCGCGGCACGAACAGTGCGCCGGCCTGGTCGCCCGACGGGCAGACGCTGGCGGTCACGCTGTCGCGCGAAGGCGGCTCGCAGATTTTCCTGATGAGCCGCAGTGGCGACAACCTGCGCCGCTTGACCACCAGCACGGCGATCGACACCGAGCCGGTGTTTTCGCCCGACGGACGCACGATCTATTTCGTCAGCGACCGCGGTGGCGGCCCGCAGATCTACCGCACCAGCGCCAGCGGCGGAGCGGTGGAGCGGATCACGTTTGCAAGCAGCTACAACATCAGCCCGGCGATCAGCCCGGACGGCCGCACCATGGCCTATATTTCGCGCCTCGGCAATGCGTTCCGGCTGCACACGCTCGATCTGGCGGGCAACGGGCAACCCCAGGCCATCACCGACACCAGCGACGACGAGAGCCCGAGCTTTGCGCCGAACGGCCGATTGCTCATTTATGCGACCCGCGCCCAGGGCCGCGACGTGCTGATGACCACCACGCTGGATGGCAAGATCAAGGCCAGGCTGGTGTCGACCACCGCCGATGTGCGCGAGCCGGTCTGGAGCCCATTCGGGCGCTGACAGGGCCCTGTCCCGGCCTGAACCGCCAAGGCAACTTTCACTTCACTGTTCAATGGGAAGACGAGGAACTCAACCATGATGTCGATTCAACACGCACTGCTGGCCATCGCCGCCGCAGGATTGCTGGCCGGCTGCTCCAGCACCAAGCTCGACGCGCCCGTCCCGATCGAGAGCCGCACGACCGGCACCGGCACCTTGCCCGGCGGCGCCGGGCCGGGCACCGGTGGCGCGGGCACGGCGCAGTCGCAGGTGACGCCGGTGGACCTGACCAAGACCGACACGGTGGCGGCCGGCAACCTGCCGCGGGTCGTCTACTTCGACTTCGACAGCTATGTCGTGAAAGACGAGTTCCGCGGCGTGGTCGAAGCGAATGCAAAGATGCTGGCGGCCGACAAGGCCAAGCGCCTGGCCATCGAAGGCCACACCGACGAACGCGGTGGCCGCGAATACAACCTGGCGCTGGGCCAGAAGCGCGCCGAGGCGGTGGCCAAGTCGCTCGCGCTGCTGGGCGCGGGCAGCAACCAGATGGAAGCGGTGAGCTTCGGCAAGGAGCGGCCGGCCGCGCAGGGCAGTGACGAAGCGGCATGGGCCAAGAACCGGCGCGCCGAACTCGTCAGCCGTTGATGGGGACGCGGGTGGCCACCTTCCTTCGCGGCGCTGCACGCCTGGGGCCTGCGTTCGCGCTGGCCCTCGCGCTGGCTCTGGTGCTGTGCGCACCGGCGGCCCGCGCGGGCCTGTTCGATGATGACGAGGCGCGCAAGGCCATTCTCGAGTTGCGCCAGAAGCTGGAGCAGAGCAACGAACAGGCGCGCGCCCGCCAGGCCGAACAGCTGCAAACGCTGACCGAGCAGTTGGCCCAGATGAAACGCAGCATGCTGGACCTGAGCAACCAGATCGAATTGCTGCGCGTCGACAACGCCAAGCTGCGCGGCCAGGACGAACAACTGGCGCGCGACGTGGCCGAAGTGCAGCGCAAGCAAAAGGACGTCCAGCAGGGTGTCGAAGACCGGGTGCGCAAGCTCGAACCGCAGAAGGTGGTGGTCGACAACAAGGAATTTGCCGCCGACCCCGAGGAAAAGCGCCAGTACGAAGAGGCGATGGCGGTGATGCGCAAGGGTGATTTCGACAAGGCAGCGGTGGCGCTGGCCGGCTTCCAGCGGCGCTTCCCGGCCAGCGGTTATGCCGAGTCGGTGCTGTTCTGGCTCGGCAATGCGCAATACGGCAAGCGCGAGTACAAGGAGGCGATCGCGTCGTTCCGGGCGCTGCTCGCGGCCGCGCCCGACCACCCGCGTGCGCCGGAAGCCCTGCTGTCGGTGGCCAACTGCCAGATCGAGTTGAAGGACGCCAAGGCGGCTCGGCGCACGATCGACGAGTTGCTCAAGGCCTATCCGAAATCCGAGGCCGCGCAAGCGGGCAAGGAGCGGCTGGCGTCGTTGAAGTAGGCGCTGCGGCCGCCGCGTGACGGCGGCCGGCAAGCCCGTGTGGGCGCTGGTCCGCTGCATAGAATGCGGCATGCAAGAACTTGACATGAAGGCCCTGGCGAGCCAGGTGTTGTGGGCCGCATTCGGCCTGTCGGTGGTGTTTGGCGCCATCGCGCAGCGCACCCACTTCTGCACCATGGGCGCGGTGGCCGACATCGTCAACATCGGCGACTGGACCCGCATGCGCATGTGGGCCATGGCCATCGGCGTGGCGATGATCGGGTTCAACGCCATGGTGGCGCTGGGCTGGGTCGATGCGTCCAAGAGCGTCTACGCCGGCCCGCGCTTCATCTGGTTGTCGGCCATGGCGGGCGGCCTGATGTTCGGTTTCGGCATGGTGCTGGCGTCGGGATGCGGCAGCAAGACACTGGTGCGTGTGGGCGGTGGCAACCTGAAGTCGCTGGTGGTGTTCCTGATGCTGGGCGTGGCCGCGTTCGCCACGCTCAAGGGCATCACCGCCGTGCTGCGGGTGGCCACGGTGGACACAGTGTTCATCAGCACACCGGCGGGTCAGGACCTGCCCGCGCTGCTGGCGGCCGCCACCGGTGCCTCCAAAGCCGTGCTGGCCACTGCGCTGGGCCTGGGGCTGGGGGGCCTGCTGGTGGCCTGGAGCCTCGCGTCCGCACCCGGCCGGTCGGCCGATTCGCTGCTGGCGGGGCTGGGGCTGGGTGCGGTGGTGGTGGCCCTGTGGTGGGTGTCTGGCCGCTGGGGCCACGTGACGGAGGATCCCAACACCTTGCAGGAAGCGTTCGTGGCCACCAACTCGCAACGCATGGAATCGCTGACCTTTGTCGCTCCAATTGCCTATGTGCTGGACTGGCTGATGTTCTTCAGCGACAAGAGCAAGCTGCTCACCATCGGCATCGTGACCACGGTCGGCGTGGTGGCGGGATCGGCGCTGTACGCCGTGGTGACGCGCAGTTTTCGCTGGGAGGGGTTTCGCGATGCGGCGGACACGGCGAATCACCTGGTCGGCGCCGCGCTGATGGGCGTGGGCGGCGTCACCGCCATGGGCTGCACGATCGGCCAGGGCATGTCGGGCATCTCGACCTTGAGCCTGACCAGCTTCGTCGCGCTGGCGTCCATCATCGCCGGCGCGGTGGTGGCGCTGCGATTCCAGATCTGGCGCATCGAGCGGGCCGCATGAACCTGGCTGAATGGCCGGTGGCCGACCTGGAGCGCCGGTTCGGCGCGCTGCGGCGCCTCTATGGCGATGTGGGTTACGCGCGCATCCGCGCCGCGCGGGTGGCCATCGTCGGGCTGGGGGGCGTCGGTTCCTGGGCTTGCGAAGCGCTGGCGCGCAGCGGCGTGGCCGCGCTGACGCTGATCGACCTGGACCATGTGGCCGAATCCAACATCAACCGCCAGGTTCAGGCGCTGGGCACCACACTTGGCCAGGCCAAGGCGCTGGCCTTGCGCGACCGCATCGCCGACATCCACCCGCAATGCAAGGTGTCCGCCATTGAAGCGTTTGTCGATGAGTCCAACTGGCCCGGGTTGCTGGCCCAACCTGTCGATGTCGTGATCGACGCCTGCGACCAGGTCAGCGCCAAGCTGGCGTTGGCCGGTTGGGCGTTGCAGGCGGGCACGGGGCTCATCACTGTCGGCGCGGCGGGCGGCAAGCGCCGGCCGCAGGAGGTGCAGGTGAGTGATCTGGCGCTCGTCACGCACGACCCGCTGCTGGCGTCGCTGCGGCAGCGCCTGCGCAAGCGGCAGGGCGCCGCGCGCGACGGCGCGTTGGGGGTGCGATGTGTGTTTTCGCGCGAGCGGGTGGCCGCGCCCGCGGATGCCCGTGACGGCGACGGCAGCCTGAACTGCCATGGTTACGGCTCCAGCGTCAGCGTGACCGCCACCTTCGGCATGGTGGCGGCCAACGAGGCGCTCGAGTTCTTGCTCCCCGGAAGCGTCAAGGCAGCGCCGGAAAGCTCGATATAATCAAAGGCTTGCCGGGTTGTTAGCTCAGTTGGTAGAGCAGCGGACTTTTAATCCGTAGGTCGTGGGTTCGAGCCCCGCACAACCCACCAAAGCAGGTTGATCGCGGCGCAAGAAGTGCGGCGCAAGAAGTGCGAGGCAAGAAGTGCGACGCAAGAGCTGCGACGCAACGAAGAATTGGGGCTCTTAGCTCAGTTGGTAGAGCAGCGGACTCTTAATCCGTAGGTCGAGTGTTCGAGTCACTCAGGGCCCACCAGTAAGAACAACGGCTTGGCAGCGATGCCAGGCCGCTTGTTTTTGCGCCGCGACGAAGACGTGACAGATCGAGCGCGTTGGGGTCGCGTCCGGTCTCGATTCGAGGCGCCGCGACCCACAGATTCTCAGTCGCAATCCTGGTATTGCGGTCGAACATCAGCCGCGCCTTCCAGCCGCCCAGGTCCTTCAGTTCGTCACAGGACACTCGACCGTTTGCTCAGTCGGGCTTGATCTTCGCGCGCGCGATGATGGGCTTCCAGCGCTGCTGTTGCTGCGCAATGAATGCCGCGAATTCGGCCGGCGTGCCGCCCACGGCAATCGCCGCGTCGGCGTAGGGCCGTTCCACTGCCGCGGGCTCCTTGACGGCCTTGGCCGCGGTGGTGGCCAGGCGGTCGGCCGTGGCTTGCGCCATCGTGGCCGGCGCCAGCAGGCCGTACCCCTGCGTCATCTCGAAGTTGGGGAAACCCAGTTCCGCCGCAGTGGGCACCTCGGGTGCCTCGGGCAGCTGGCCAATGCGCCGCGCGCTGCCGGTGGCGATGCAGCGCAGCTTGCCGGTCTTGATGAACTGCAGCACGGCCGGCGCGCCCACGGCCGCGGCCTCCAGCCGGCCGCCCATCAGGTCGGTCAACTGCGGGCCGGTGCCGCGGTAGGGCACGTGCAGCACGAAGATGCCGGCGCTGCCGTTGCCGGCCGAGCCGTAGTTCAATGCGCCGGGCTTCGACCGGGCCAGCAGCGACAGCGCGCGAAAGTCCATGTTCGGGTCGCAGGGCAGCTTGTCGAAGATGTACGGGTTGACCGCGGCGTGCCGATGTGGCCCAGGATCAGCGTGTGCAGTTCGTCGGCCCGCGCCACCTCGGCCATCGCCACGTTGCCCGCGCCTGCGCGTTGGCCACCCGGGGCACCAGGCCGGCAGCGCCCAGCCCGGCCGCGATGCGCAACGCGTGGCGCCGATTCGGGTGGAGTGGATTCATGCCCCTGGCCCTCGGCTCGTGGATGGCGAATCGGTGTCGGGTCACCCAAGCAGACGGTGGGCCACAAACACATACAGAGGAATACCGAGCAGGATGTTGAGCGGGAACGTCAGGCCCAGCGACATGCCGAAATACAACGAGGGGTTGGCCTCTGGAATGGCCTGGCGGATCACCGCCGGCACCGCGATGTACGACGCGCTGGCCGCCAGCACCATCAACAGCGCGCCGTTGCCGGGTGCCATGCCGAAGCCGATTGCCAGCGCCAGCGCCAGCGCCAGGCCGGCGTGCGCGAGCGGCCCACCGATGGAGTAGGCCAGCAGCCAGGGCGATTTGCCTTTGAGCTGGCCCATGTTGCGCGCGGCCAGCAGGCCCATGTCGAGGAGAAAGAAGGCCAGCATGCCCTTAAAGAGATCGACTGCAAAAGGCTGCATCGCCGCCTGGCCGGACGCGCCCGTCAGGATGCCGACGACCATGGCTCCGAGCAGCAGCAGTTGTGCGCCGTCGGTCAGCGCCTCGTGCACGACCTTGCCGAGCGGCGCGGCATTCGCCGCACCGCCCGCGCGCAGGTCGCGGCGCCGCGCCATGTTGGCGAGCACCACCGCCATGACGATGGCGGGAGACTCCATCAGCGCCATCGCCGCGGCCATGTGCCCACCATAGGCCAGGCCGTGGCTGTCGAGGTACTGCACGGCGGTGATGAAGGTGACTGCGCTGACCGAGCCGTACGTCGCGGCGATGGCCGCGGCGTCGTAGCCGTTCAGGAATCGGCGCAGCAGCGCATAGCCCAGAGCCGGAACGATCAGCGCCAGCGCAAGCGCACTGGCCAGGCTGACCGCCACCTCGTTGGTGAGCCCGGACTCGGCCAGCGCGAAGCCGCCCTTGAGCCCCAGCGCCATCAGCAGGTAGAGCGACAGGAAGCGCGAGATTTGCGGCGGGATTTCGAGATTGGATTTCAGCGCCCCAGCCAGAATCCGAACACGAAGAACAGGATGGCGGGGTCCGGAAAGTTTTGCATGGATGGGCTCGGTCGGCCTGCGTCTCCGTCATGGTTGGGCTAGCGTCACCGCCTGGCCGCGTGTCTTCCAGAGCGACACCAGCACGCCGCCGGCGATCAAGCCGAAAGTCACCGTGAGCGAGATCGTCGGCGGGATCTTGCCGATGATGCCGACCAGAAAAATCTTCGTGCCGATGAACACCAGCACCAGGGCCAGCGCGTACTTCAGGTACTTGATGCGGTGGATCATCGCGGCCAGCGCGAAGTACAGCGCGCGCAGGCCCAGGATTGCGAAGATGTTGCTGGTGTAGACGATGAACGGGTCGTTGGTGATGGCGAAGATCGCCGGCACCGAGTCGACCGCGAACACCAGGTCGATGAACTCCACCAGGCACAGCGCCAGGAACAGCGGTGTGGCCCAGCGCACCGGCCGGCCGGTCTGCGGGTCCGGCCGGTGAACAAAGAACGCATTTCCCTCGATCTGTGGCGTTACCCGCAGGTGTTTGCGCAAGAATTTCAGCAGCGGGTTGCGGCCCAGGTCAGGCGTGTGGTCGGCGATGATCCACATCTTGATGCCGGTGAAGACCAGGAATGCGCCGAAGACGTACAGCATCCAGCTGAACTCGCTCACCAAGGCGGCGCCCAGGCCGATCATGATGGCGCGCAGCACGATCACGCCGAGGATGCCCCAGAACAGCACCCGGTGCTGGTACTGGCGCGGAATCGCAAGGTAGCTGAAGATCAATGCGATGACGAACACGTTGTCCATCGACAGCGACTTCTCGATCATGAAGCCGGTGAAGTACTCCATGCCGCTTTGGGCGCCCAGAAACCACCACACCCAGGCGCCGAACAACAGCGCAACGCTGATATAGCCGGTGGACAGCGCCAGGCTCTCCCTGACGCCGATTTCGCGGTCTTGCCTGTGCAGCACGCCCAGGTCGAGCGCCAACAGCGTGACCACGGTGCCCACGAAGACCAGCCAGACCCAGCTGGCCTTGCCCAGGAACGGGGTCTGCATGAATTCCAGCAAGGCTTCCACGAAGCGGTTCTCCGAAAGTGAACGGGGTGGTTAGGCCTGGCTCAGGCGAGCCAGGCCGTTGCGCCGGCCAGCGTGGTGGCCACGCCGAAGGCGGCGAGCAGGGCCGAGTCGCGCCGGTTATCGGCCCTGAACTCGCGCCAGGCGCCGACCATCAGCCCGGCACCGATCAAGGCCAGCGCTTCAACCATGTTGCGGCTCACCTTGCAACATCTCCCGATGCAGGGCCCAGTGTTCGACCGCGGCCAGCAGCACGATCGATTCGCCCTCGGCCACATGATCGTCGGCCTCGACCACCGCGACACACACCCGCAGCACCTTGATGCGCAGGTTCGGGTCGTCGACTTCGGCCATCAACCCCGCCATGGTTCGCGGGTCGACGCGGCAGGCGTCTTCCCAGGTCAGGTGCATGCTGGCGAGCAGGTCTTCGCAGAAGCTGTGCACGACCGAATGAAGTACGGCCCGCTCCAGCCCGAGTTGGGTGTGGGCGCCGAGCCGGTCCAGCACGTCGAGTTCGATCTTGCTGAGGTGGCCGTCGGCCAACAACGCCAGTGCGACGATGCGGGCCGCGGCCTGCGGGCTGTTGCGTGGGTAGCTGCGCATGGTGGGGTTCCTTCTTGGGTTTGGGATGGCGCGATCAATCGAAGATGTCGCTCAACCACGACTTCTTGCGCCGCGTGGCGTGGCCCGGTGCGCCGGGGTGGTCCGAATCCACGAAGTCGGGCCGGGACCGTGCGCCGGCCGGATGGACCGGCGTCGGTGGGGCGGCACGATCGACCAGCTTGTCCAGCTCGCCTCGATCGAGCCACACACCGCGGCACAGAGGGCAGTAGTCGATTTCCACACCTTGGCGCTCGGCCATCACCAGCGCGGTATCGGGGCAGGTCGGGCATTTCATGACGGGACTCCTTGCAGCATTCATTCGTCCGACCCGCCGATGCCGAACAGGCTGAGCAGGCTGGTGAACAGGTTGAAGATCGAAACGTACAGGCCCACCGTGGCGAGCACATAGTTGGTCTCGCCGCCGTGCACGATGCGGCTCGTTTCATGCAGGATCAAACCGGCCGACAGCAACGCGACCATGGCCGACACAACCAGGCCCAGCGTGGGGATCTGGAAGAACACCGCGCCCAGCGCGGCGACCAGCGCGATCACCATGCCTGCGAACAGGAAACCGCCCATGAAGCTGAAGTCACGCCGCGTCGTCAGAACCCAAGCCGACAAGGCCAGGAAAGTCACCCCGGTGGCGGCCAGCGCCAGGGTCACGACTTGCGCACCACCGGGCAGCGCCAGCGTCTTGGCCAGCGCCGGCCCGAGCGTGTAGCCCATGAAGCCGGTCATGGCAAACACCGCCGGCAGCGCCCACACGCCGTTGCGAAGCTTGTGAACCACGAACAGCAGCCCGAAGAAGCCCGCCAGCGTGACCAGGATACCCGGCGCCGGCAGCCTGAATGCCACGCTCGCCGCGGCAACGCCAGCACTGAACAGCAGCGTCAGCGCCAGCAGCGCATACGTGTTGCGCAGCATCCGGCTGACCGCACCGGCGCTGGGCAAGGCCGCCGGGACCGCAACCAGCGGGACCGCCGCCGCGTCCGCGCGCATCGTTTGAGTCATGGGTTGCATGTCGTCGTCCCTCAGGTTGAAGGGTCAAAGCGGATTGCGCGCTGGCGCGGTCGGTCGTGCCCGCGGCCACGCCGCCAGATGCGCACCAGCGCCCGGGCCGCGCGGGTCAGCGCGCTGTCGAGCGCGCTGCGAAAGTCACGCGCAATCGAGGTGATCACCACGGTGCCCGCACTGTCGGTCTTCAGCTCCACCTGGCAGCGTTTGTCGACGCCGCCCCGGGGGCCGTTGATGTCGGACAGTTGCACCTTGGCGCGCGGCACCAGCCAGGTCAGCCGGCGCATCACGAACTTCACGCGCCGTTCGGCCAGCTCGCGCAACTGCGCGCCTTGCGGGTCGCGGGATTCGAAGAGGACTTGCATGTCAGGTCTCCATCGGTTGAAACACCGCTGAACCATAGGCCGCAAAGACACCCCGATAAAGCAGACAATGGCGAATCGACAGTTCTGATAAAACTGACCATGAGCCTGACGTTCAGCTACCGGCACCTGTATTACTTCTGGGTCGTTGCCAAGGAAGGCGGCATCGCGCGCGCGGCCGACCGGCTGGGCATGGCGGTACAAACCGTGAGCACGCAGGTGCGCGAACTGGAGCGCTCGCTCGGCCACGCGCTGCTCAAGCCCGCCGGCCGGGGCCTGGTGCTGACCGAAGCCGGCCTGGCGGCGATGCGGCAGGCCGACCTGATTTTTCAGCTCGGTGAACAACTGCCGGCCGCGGTGCGCGACGCGATCAGTTCACCGGCCGTGCGCCTGGCCGTCGGCATTTCCGACGGTTTGCCCAAGCTGGCGGTCCGGCGCCTGTTGTTGCCCGTGCTCGACGAGCCGAACCTGCGCCTGTTGTGCCATGAAGACCAGTTTGCCGGGCTGTTGGGCGACCTGGCGCTGCACCGGCTCGACGTGGTGCTGGCCGATCGCGCCGCGCCGCCCAACCCGAATCTGAAGGTCTACAGCCATGCGCTGGGTTCGTCGGCCGTGGGCTGGTACGCGCCCATGTCGTGGTATTCGGCGGCACGGCGCGGCTTTCCGGCATCGCTGGCGAAGGTGCCCGTGCTGTTGCCGACCACGCATGCCGCCGTGCGTGTGCGGATCGACCAGTGGTTTGAACGCGTGGGGGTCCGGCCCCGGGTGGTTGGGGAGTTTGAAGACAGCGCGTTGCTGAAGACATTCGGTGCCGGTGGCATGGGTGTGTTTCCGGCCACCGAACTGGTGCATGACGAGCTGATGGCGCGCTATGACGTGAAGTGGCTGGGGCCGTGCGAAGGCGTCGATCAGCACTTCTTCGCGATCGGCACCGAGAAGAAGGTGGCGCACCCGCTGGTCCAGCGCCTGCTGCCTTCAGCGCCCTGACAGCGAGGCGCGCGGGCCCGCTGCCGATGTCGGGAATCAGGCGCCCAGCGCCAGGCCCGCCAGTTCGCGCAGCACCTGGCGAACCTGAACGAACCCATGGGTCGACGGCAGCCAGGCCAGCCCGAAGGACTGGGCGGTGTTGGCCAGGCCCATCGGGGCGGCCTCGATGCGCATCTGGCCGGCGGCGGCGCGTTCGAAGGCACGCACACCGCGCTTCATGTGCCAGCCATGGGTCACGACGAGCACATGCCGAATGCCGTCCTGCTTCAGCAGAGCCACCGAGTTGGCGCCGTTCTCGCGCGTGTCGCGCGAACTGTCTTCGGTCCAGCGCAACGGCCGGCCGTAGTCGTGCGAGGCGATTCGCGCAGCGACCTGCGCTTCGGCCACCGAGTCGGCCTGCCCCCAGCCCACCCCGCCGCTGAAGGCCACTGGCAGGCCGGTCTCGCGCCCGAGCCACACGCCGTAGCGAAGCCGTTCGAGCGAGGCGTGGTTCAAGTTGCTGATGCCGTACTCGGGCGCATAGGGTTCGACACCGCCGCCCAGCACGACGATGGCCACAGGCTGGCGTGCCTGGGCCTGCGCCTTCAGCTCCGCAATGCGTTCAGCGCCGAGTGCCGGCGGTGGACGCAGCAGCATGCGCGACAGCCACTGGCCGGTGCCGGCGCAGGTACTGAGCCACAGCAGCGTGACGCTGAACAGGATCACCAGCCAGCCCAGGCCGCGCCGCGGCAGCAACAGCCTGGCGCCCAGCAACACCAGCAGCAACAGCGGCACCGGAGGCAGCAGCAAGGCGCCCAACAAGGGCTTCCACGATTCGAGGTCCAGCAGGACGAACAGGCTGTTCACAGGGGGGCGGGCGCTCGGCCATTTGAGAGTGGCGGCGATTGTGCCGGTCTGCGCCGCATTTGCAGGCCGCTTGCCCGCAGGTGCCGGCCGAATGCATGATTCATTGCACGAACCCCAACCGGAGAGTCTTCATGAGTGAGCCAGCACAGGAGCTTCGCGCCAAGCTGATCCGAAATTTCGACACCGCGCCCAAGACCCGCGAGCAGCGCGCGCCGCTGTACGACTCAGAGGGCGCCCGGCTCGCGGTCGGCACCGCGGCCAGCAAGCTCGGCATGAGCATCGACATCGTGGCGCCCGGCATGCGCTCGTGCCCTTACCACTTTCACTGCGCGCAGGAAGAAGCCTTCGTGATTCTTGAAGGCGAAGGCAGCTTGCGCGTGGCCGGTGAAATGCTGCCCGTTCGCAGCGGCGATGCGATCTTCATTCCGCCGGGCCCGCTGTATCCGCACCAGATCATCAACACCTCGAACGCGCCGCTCAAGTACCTGTCGATCAGCACGCGCGACAGCCCCGAGGTGGTGGAGTACCCCGACTCGGGCAAGTACCTCGCGTCGGCTGCGCGCGATGGCAATGCCTACGGGTTTGCGCGCATGCACCGCGAGAAAGACGACCTCGACTACTGGGATGGCGAGCCTTGATGCTCGCAGCGATCGGTGCTTACCCGGTAGGTAGTCATCTATCACCTGCGCCGCGCAGGGGAGTGCAATACTGATTTCAAGGTGCAGGCCACGACCCGCACATGCCCGACCACACGGCGATTCAGGAGACAACCATGCGCATCATTCCGATTGCAAAGGCCGCTGCATCCGCAGGCACCGGCTGCGGCGAAGATTCGGGCGAGGTGCCCAAGCTCGACCTGCCGCTGGCCCGGCGCGAGTTCCTCAAGGGCTCGGGCATCCTGATCGGCAGCATCGCCGCCGGCAGTGCGCTGGCGGCGCTGGCGCCGTCACCGGTGTGGGCGGTCGAGCTCAAGACCTTGAGCAAGGCCGAGGGCGAAGCTCTGATGAAGATGGGACGCACGCTGTACCCGCACAAGAAATTGTCCGACGCGGTGTACGCGCTGCTGGCCAAAGACCTGGACGGCAAGGCCACCGCCGACCCGGCCACCGCCAAGTTGCTGCGCGATGGCATCAAGGCGCTCAACGACGGCGCCGGCGGCAGCTTCGCGAAGGCCTCCGAGGCCAAGCGCCTGGGGATCGTCAAAAGCATGGAGGGCAACCCCTTCTTCGGCGCGGTGCGCGGCCAGTGCGTCACCTCGCTGTACGACAACGACATGGCTTACGCGACTTTCGGCTACCCCGGCTCGGCGTGGGAAAAGGGCGGCTACATCTCGCGCGGGTTCCAGGACCTGAAGTGGTTGCCCGCGCCCACCGCCGAAGCCAGCCCCAAGCCCTACATGGGCTGAGCGCGCCGCCCGACAACAACCCGGAGACACAACATGGCCAAATTCGCAACCACCGACGACTCGGTCGTCGTCATCATCGGCTCGGGTGCGGGCGGTGGCACGCTGGCCAACGAGCTGGCGCAAAAGGGCATCAAGGTGGTGGTGCTCGAAGCCGGCGCGATGCAATCCAACGCGACCTTCATCAACGACGAATGGAAGTCGTTCAGCCAGCTCGCCTGGCTCGACCCGCGCACCACCTCGGGCACCTGGCGGGTGGCGAAAGACTTTGCCGGCCTGCCCGCCTGGGTTTGCAAGACCGTGGGCGGCACCACCACCCACTGGGCCGGCGCGTCGCTGCGCCTGCAGGAACACGAGTTCAAGGCCCGCACCCACTACGGCGAGATCAAGGGCGCGAGCCTGATGGACTGGCCGGTCACGCTGAATGAACTTGAGCCCTGGTACGCCAAGGCCGAAGACAAGATGGGTGTCACGCGCACCAACGGCATCCCCGGCCTGCCGGGCAACAACAACTTCAAGGTGATGTACGCCGGCGCGAAAAAGCTCGGCTACAAGGACGTGCACACCGGCAACATGGCCATCAACAGCGTGCCGCGCGACGATCGCGGCCGCTGCCTGCAACTGGGCTTTTGTTTCCAGGGCTGCAAGAGCGGCGCCAAGTGGTCGACGCTGTACACCGAGCTGCCCAAGGCCGAAAAAACCGGCAACATGGACCTGCGGCCCGAAAGCCATGTCACACGCATCGAGCACGACGATGCCGGCAAGGCCACCGGCGTGGTGTACTTCGACAAGGACGGCAAGGAGCAGCGCCAGAAAGCGCGCATCGTCTGTGTCGCCGGCAACTCGATCGAAACGCCGCGCCTGCTGCTGCTGTCGGCCTCGAACAAGTTCAAGGACGGGCTGGCCAACTCAAGCGGCCAGGTCGGGCGCAACTACATGCGCCACATGACCGGCTCGGTCTACGCCGTGTTCAAGAACCCGGTGCACATGTACCGCGGCACCACCATGGCGGGCATCATCCGCGACGAAGCCGTGCACGACACCAAGCGCGGTTTCGCTGGCGGCTACGAGCTGGAAACGCTGGCGCTGGGCGTGCCGTTCATGGCGGCGTTCCTGAACCCGGGCGGCTGGGGCTCGGAGTTCTCCTGGTACATGGACAACTACGTCAACATGGCCGGCATGTGGCTGGTGGGCGAAGACATGCCGCGCGAAACCAACCGCGTCACGCTCAACACGAACGTGAAGGACAAATGGGGCAGCGCAGCGCCCAACGTGCACTTCGATGACCACGAGAACGACATCGCAATGCGCAACCACGCGTTCACGCAAGGCCAACGGGTCTATGAGGCCGCCGGTGCCATCAAGTCGTTCCGCACGCCGCCTTATCCGTCGACGCACAACCTGGGCACCTGTCGCATGGGCGCCTCGGCCAAGGACAGCGTGTGCAATGGATTCGGGCAAACCCACGATGTGGCCAACCTGTTCATCTCGGACGGCAGCCAGTTCACGACAGGCGGCGCCGAGAACCCCACGTTGACGATCGTCACGCTGGCCATCCGGCAGGCCGACTACATCGCCAAGCAGATGACGGCGCGCGCGATCTGACGCGGCCCGACACCCACCCCACAGCGGAGACGACCATGTGCGAATTCTTCGTCAAGGCAGACCCCATCGCGTATGAGCAGCGCTCGCGCACCGTGCGCATCCACGGCGTGCTGACCAGCATCCGGCTGGAGAACATGGTGTGGGACACGCTGGCCGAAATGGCCGAAGAAGAGGTTTGCACGACCAACGCGCTGATCTCCAAGTTCCACGATGAAATCCTGGCCCACCGCGGCGAAGTGCCCAACTTCGCATCGTTCCTGCGGGTCTCGTCGATGCGCTACCTGCGCCGCAAACTCACACAGGCCGAACGCCTGGCCGGCACGCCGGAGAGGGTGCGCCCAAACGTCGCGGTCACGGGCGTCGCACCGAAAGTCGTTCCATTGGCTTCACGCATCTGAGCCTCATTTCAACCCCCGCACCACCGGACCCCATGGCCAAAGTCATTCACAGCATGATCCGTGTGCTCGACCTGGAGCGGTCGCTGAAGTTCTATGCCGACGTGCTGAACTTGCATGAGGCGCACCGGCTCGATTTCCCCGATTTCGCACTCGTCTATCTGCGCAACCCGCAGAACGATTTCGAGATCGAGCTGACGTGGAACAAGGGACGGGTAGAACCCTATTCCCATGGCGATGGCTACGGGCACATTGGTGTGGTCATCCCCGACGCAGCCGCTACCCAGGCGGCCTTGTCGGCCAAGGGCTACCAGCCCGCCGCGGTGAAGGAATTCAAGCGCGACGACGAACTGCTCGCGCGCTTCTTCTTCATCCAGGATCCTGATGGATACAAGATCGAAATGCTGGAGCGCCACGGCCACTACCAATAGGCCCCAGCGGCTGCTGTCTGCGCATCGCGCCACGGCGCTTGCGCATCATTCCGAAACTCAACCGAGGAGACAAGTGTGAAAGAGATTTCAACATTCGTGCTGGGCGCGGTCACGGCGGCATTGCTGGCCGCCGGGCCGGTGCAGGCGCAGGCGCCGAACATCGAAAACCTGAAGCAGATGAAAGTGTCGGGGGTCGACCCGAGCATGCCGCCGGTGCCGCAGGAAGGCAAGAACGCCGCCGCGCTGCGCGAGAACCTCAAGCGCATCAAGATGCCACCGGGCTTCAAGATCGACTTGTACGCGGTGGTTCCGGATGCACGCCACATGGCCGTGGCGCCGTCGACCAACATGCTGTTCGTCGGCACCCGCAAGAGCACCGTGTGGGCCGTGACCAACCGCAACAGCGGCGACGTGGCCACCGAAGTCAAACCATTCGCGCCGTCGGCCAAGTTCCACGTGCCCAACGGCGTGTGCTGGACCAAGGACGGCTTTCTGATCGTGGTCGAACACAACCGCGTGCTCAACTTCCCCGCCGCCGAGTTCTTCTATGAAGGCGGCGACGTGGCGGTGATCGAGACCGTGCCCCAGGGCAAGCTGATCCCGGTCGAGGAGGAGTCGTACAACCACCACGCGCGCACCTGCCGCGTCGGCCCGGACGGCATGCTCTACGTCACGCTCGGCCAGCCCTTCAACGTGCAGCCGCGCAGCAAGATCGACATCTTCAACAAGGTCGGCATCGGCGGCATCGTGCGCCTGGATCCGTTCAACGGCTCCAAGCGTGAAGTGTTTGCCACCGGCATCCGCAACTCGGTGGGCATCGAGTTCAATCCGAAGGACAAGACGGTGTGGTTCACCGACAACCAGACCGACGGCATGGGTGACGACATTCCCACCGGCGAAATCAACCGCGCCACCAAGGCCGGCCAGTTCTTCGGCTACCCGTGGAAACAAGGCAAGACGCGCATGACCGACGAGGGCTACGACAAGGACCCGCTGCCGGCCAACATCACCGATCCGCAGGTCTACACGGATGCGCATGCGGCCGATCTGGGCCTGGCCTTCTACACCGGCAAGTCCTTCCCGGCCAAGTACCAGGGCGGCCTGTTCTCGGCCCAGCACGGCTCGTGGAACCGCACCAAGCCGATCGGCGCGCGAATCCTGTTCACCAGCCTGAAGGCCGACGGCACGGCCGACAAGACCGAAGTCTTCGCCGACGGCTGGCTCGACACCGACACCGGCCTGTACCGCGGCCGCCCGGTCGATGTGGCGATGATGAAAGACGGCTCGATGCTGATCAGTGATGACTTCGCGGGTGCTTTGTACCGTGTGACCTACGTGGGCGAAGCCGCCAAGTAAGAATCGGCGCCGTCAAGACGGGCCGCTGGCTCGGGCCTCTCCCTCGGGTCGGTGTTTTCACCGGCCCGAATTTTTTTTGCGACACCACAGATGCTCCCATGAACCCAACCCGCGTTCTGATGTTGACGTTGCTGGCGCTTGCCACCGGTTCCGCGCTGGCCGATGCCAGCGCCGGCAAGACCAAGGCGCGAGCCTGCGCCGTGTGCCATGGCCCGCTGGGCGTGGCCGTCGCGCCCGACACGCCGCACATCGCCGGCCAGCCCGAGCGTTACCTCACCGAGCAGTTGAAGGCTTACCGCAGCGGCAAGCGCAGCCACGAGGTGATGTCGGTGATGGCCAAGCCCCTCACCGACGACGACATCCGCGATCTCGCGGAATGGTTTTCGTCGCTGGTGGTCGAGGCCAGGCCGCCGCCCTGAGCGCACGGCAAAACAAAGAAAATCATGAGGCAGCCGCGTCAGGCGCACTCATAGACTGCTACTCCCGCGTCGAACCCCTGTGAGACATGAAGACCACTTTTTCCCTTTGCACCCTGGCCGCCGCGTTGGCCGCCGCGTACCCCGCATTCGCCCAGTCGTCGTCGCCGACCCAGCTCGACCCCGTCGTGATCAGCGTCGAGCGGTCGCGCCAGACCACCTTCGATGCGCCGGCCGCCATTTCGGCCGTGACGCGCGAGACCATCGAGAACGCCGGTGCGCAGGTCAACCTGTCCGAGGTGCTGAACCGCGTGCCCGGCATCACGGTGCTGAACCGGCAGAACTACGCGCAGGACCTGCAGCTGTCGATTCGCGGCTTCGGCTCGCGCTCGACCTTCGGCATTCGCGGCGTGCGCCTGATCGTCGACGGCATTCCGGCCTCCATGCCCGACGGCCAGGGCCAGGCCTCCAACATCGCGCTCGGCTCGGCCGGGCGAATCGAGGTGCTGCGCGGCCCGATGGCGCAGCTCTACGGTAACGCCGCGGGCGGCGTGGTGCAGGTGTTCACCGACCTGAACACCGTGCGCCCGACGACCACGGTCACTGGCGCGATCGGCTCGTTCCAGCAGAAGAAGGCGGGGCTGAAGTTCGCGGCCGGCGGCGCCGACGATGCCGTGAGCCTGGAGGCCTCGGCATTTCGCACCGACGGCTACCGCGAGCACAGCCAGACCCGGCGCGACCAGGTCAACGGCAAGTGGCAGCACGACTTCGGCCCTGGCTCGCGGCTGAGCGTGGTGGTGAATTCGCTCGACCAACCGCTCTCGCTCGACCCGCTGGGGCTGACGCGCGCGCAATGGGAGGCCAACCCGGCGCAGGCGGTTGCGCTGGCGAAGACGCAGAACGCGCGCAAGACGGTGTTGCAGCAGCAGATCGGCACGGTGCTGGAACAGCGCTTCGGCGAGGCGACGCAGCTGACCGCGCGGCTCTACTTCGGCCAGCGCGATCTGGACAACGCCTTGTCGATCCCGCTCGCGGCGCAGACCCCGGCCACGTCGAGTGGCGGTGTCGTCAGCTTTGCGCGCGGCTACATGGGTTTCGGCGCCCAGCTCAGCCATGCCATCTCGTTCGGCGCCGACCAGGCGCTGCGGCTGGTCGGTGGCATCGATGTCGATGAAAGCAAGGAAGACCGCAAGGGCTTCATCAACAACGGCGGTGTGCGCGGCGCGCTCAAGCGCGACGAGCGCAACCGCGCCGACAACCGCGATGTCTTTGCGCAAGCCAGCTTTGACCTGCACCCGCAATGGACCGCCACCGCCGGCGTTCGGTCCAGCCACGTGCGCTTTCGCAGCGCCGACAACTTCATCGCGGCCGGCAACCCGGACGACAGCGGCAGCCTGAGCTACAGCGCCACCAGCCCGGTGCTGGGCGTCAGCTGGCGGGCCGGGCCCACGCTCAACGTCTACGCCAACGCCGGCAAGGGATTCGAGACACCGACCTTCACCGAGTTGTCATACCGGCCCGTGGGCACGGGCTTGAACACCGACCTGCGCGCATCGACCAGCCGGCACGCCGAACTCGGCGCCAAATGGAAACTGATTGAAGGGCACCGGGTCGATGCGGCGCTGTTCGACATCAGCACGCGCGACGAGATCGTGGTCGACACCAACGCCGGTGGGCGATCGACCTTCAAGAATGCCGGGCGCACGCGCCGCAACGGGGTCGAGCTGTCCTACCTGGGGCAACTGGCCGACGAGTGGCGCGCCACGCTGAGCCTGACGGCGCTGCAGGCGCGCTTTGCCGAGAGCTTTGTCAGTGGCAGCGGCGCCGCCGCGGTGACCGTGCCCTCGGGCAGCCGGCTGGCCGGCACGCCCGAGCGCAGCGCCTTTGCCGAACTGGCCTGGACGCCGAAAGACGCCTGGGGCGGTTTCAACAGCGCCGTCGAGCTGGTGCACACCGGCAAGCTGTATGTGAACGACGTGAACGAAGACGCCGCGCCTGCCGCGACGGTGTTGAACCTGCGGGCCGGGCTGGCGCAGACCCGCGGGCCGTGGAAGTTCAACCAGCTGGTCCGGGTCGACAACGCCGCCAACAAGGTCTATGCCGGGTCGGTGATCGTCAACGATGCCAACAAGCGGTTCTTCGAATCGGCACTGCCGCGCAGCTGGATGCTGGTGCTGTCGGCGAAGTACGAATGGCAGTGACGCGAGAGGGTTCTCTGTAAGCCTGGCGCGGTGGCGCCGACCGATGACAGGCGCGCGGGGTCAAAGGCCCACGCTGCCGCGTTGAAAACCGGGCTGTCGGAAAATTGCGCCCGGACCCACCCGCCTGCGGAGACTTGCATGAACCCATCCATCGACACCATCACCCTCGGCGGCGGCTGCTTCTGGTGCACCGAGGCGGTGTATGAGCAGGTCAACGGTGTCGTCGGCGTGGAGTCGGGCTACAGCAACGGGCAGGCCAGGAACCCCAGCTACGAGCAGGTGTGCAGTGGCACCACCGGGCACAACGAGGTGGTGCGGGTGCGCTTTGACACCGCGCAGATCACGCTGCGCGACGTGCTGGAGATCTTCTTCGTCGTGCACGACCCGACCACGCTGAACCGGCAAGGCAACGACAGCGGCACGCAGTACCGCTCGGGCATCTACTTCCACCATGCCGAGCAGCAGCGCGTTGCGCAGGGCGTGATCGACGAGGCCAACGCGCACCACGGCGGCCGGGTGGTGACCGAGTTGCTGCCCGAGGCCAACTATTCGCGTGCCGAGGACTATCACCAGCACTATTTCGCCCAGCACCCGAACCAGGGTTATTGCGCGTTTGTCGTCGGGCCGAAGGTCGAGAAGTTCAGGAAGACGTTCGCGAGCAAGGCGCGCGCGGCTTGAGCGCGTCGAGCCCGTGCGCGCCTCAAGGCGCGAGCCGCTCGCGCACCCAGCTGCCCTGGTGCAGCCGGTAGCGCAGCCGGTCGTGCAGGCGCGACTTTCGACCCTGCCAGAACTCCCAGCGGTCGGGCAGCAGGCGGTAGCCGCCCCAGTGCGGCGGGCGCGGCGGGTGCAGCAGGAACTGCGCCGCGAACTTCGCCGCGTTGGCCACCAGCACCGCGCGTGAGCCGATCACCTCGCTTTGCGGCGAGGCCCAGGCCCCCAGGCGCGAGTCGAGCGGGCGGGTCTGGAAGTAGGCGTCGGATTCAGCGCCGTCGACCTTCTCGACCTGGCCTTCGATGCGCACCACGCGTTCGAGTTCGACCCAGTGGAACTGCAGCGCCGCAAACCCGTTCGCCGCCAGTTCGCGGCCCTTGCGGCTCTGGTAGTTGGTGTACCAGACGATGCCGCGTTCATCGAAACCCTTGATCAGCACCAGCCGGGTCGACGGCCGGCCGTTGGCGGCCACGGTGGCCAGGGTCATCGCGTTCGGCTCGGGAAGCTCGCCATCGATGGCCTGCTGGAGCCACAGCCCGAACTGCCGCAATGGGTCGGCAAGCGAGGCGGCCTCGTCGAGCTCGGCGCGTTCGTAGCTCTTGCGAAGGTCCGCGATATTTGTCATGGGTTCAGTATAGGCAGCGAGCACAGGACGCCCCCGGCCCACGGTTTGCTTGCGGCTCGACTGCGCTTGTACCCGCATGAAACTTTTCATCCGCAATATTGCTTACGGGGAAGGCCTTAGGTATTCACACGACTGGCCCGATCACCGATCGGATTCCATGCTCACGACACAGAGTTTTGAAGGGGAGGGCGATGAAATCGCGACCGGCGGTGATTGTGTTGGCTGCGGGCAAGGGGGAGCGTTTCCATGGCTCGGCCCACAAGCTCAGCCAGCCGCTGGCGGGTGGCAGCGTGCTGGGCACGACGCTGCGCCATGCGATCGCCAGCCACTTGCCGGTGGTGGTGGTCACGACCGAGCCGTTGGCCGACATTGCCCGGCGCAGCGTGGCCGCACGCGATGTGATCGTGCTGCCCGAAGCCGGTGCCGGCAGCGCCGCGTACCTGGGCATGGGTCATTCGATCGCCTCCGGCGTCAGCGCGCGCGCCAACGCGGGCGGCTGGTTGATCCTGCCCGCCGACATGCCGCTGGTGCGGCCCGCCACGCTGGTGGCAGCGGCGGCGCAGCTGGAGCATCACGCGGTGGTGTGCGCCCATTACAAGGGCCGGCGCGGCCACCCGGTCGGGTTCTCGCCGGAGCTGTACTCCGAGCTGGTGGTGCTGGCGGGCGACGAGGGCGCGCGCCGGCTGGTGGCCCGCTACCCGGCGCTCGGGCTCGAACTCGACGATCCCGGTGTGCTGGTCGACGTGGACACCGAGGCCGATCTGGAACGCGTGCGCCGCATCCTGGGTGAGGCGCCGCTGCAAACGCGCTGAGGCTGTCAGTCGGCCAGCCCGTGGCGCCGGGCCAGTGCCACCAGCCGCTCGATCCGCTCGTCGCGTATGCCGTGCGCGCGCAGCGACGCCGCCGTGTCCAGAACGTAGTCCAGCGTGCGGCCATAGCGCCCGCTGGCGCTGCGCAGGATGTCCAGCATGGGCTCGTCCGCCACCGGCCCGGTGTGGCTGGGGCTGGAACGGCTGAGCGAAAAACCCAGCGCCCGCACCCGCCCCTGGTGGGTGTGGCAGGCCAGCCACTTCGGGTCGTAGACGCCAGTGGGCATTTCACGCGCCCACAAGCGTTCGAGTTCAACCGCCACTTTGCGCCGATGGATGCGATAGACCATGCCACGGCACGAACCGCCCGACATCAACGCAAACACCAGGCCCGGGCGTTCCGGTGTGCCGCGGTTGATGCGCGATCGCATCTCGAGTGCGCGGTGCCAGCCATAGACCACGGCCGGGTGGCGCTCGGCCGCCTCGAACTCCGGCCGCCAGATCAGCGAGGCGTAGCCGAACACCCACAGGTCACTGCGCCCGCCCCATTCCTTGACCGTGCGGCTCAACAGGGCGGCGGGGTCTCGGCGGCTCGTCGCGGCGGGCTGGTGCGGCATGCAGCCACTCTATCGCGGCAGCGGCTTGCAGGCGCGCGATGATTTGACGATGTAACCAGGTTACATCACAATTGCCCAGGTCGTTACATCGGAGCCGGCCCATGAAACAAGCGCTCGTCGAAGTCACTCAACGCATCCGTGAACGCAGCGCCGCCACGCGCGCCGCCTATCTGGCCCGGGTGGACGCCACCATCCACCGCGCGCGAGGCGCCGACCGCCTGGGCTGCGCCAACGTGGCGCATGCCTTTGCCGCGCTGCCGGCCAACGACAAGCTGCGCGTGGTGGCGCAACGCGCACCCAACATCGGCGTGGTCACGGCGTACAACGACATGCTCTCGGCGCACCAGCCGTACGAGGGTTTCCCGGCCGTGATTCGCGACGAAGCCCGCCGCCTCGGCGCCAACGCCCAGGTGGCCGGTGGTGTGGCGGCGATGTGCGACGGTGTGACCCAGGGCCAGCCCGGCATGGAGCTGAGCCTGTTCTCGCGCGACACCATCGCGATGAGCACGGCAATAGCGCTGACGCACGACGTGTTCGACGCCGCGCTGCTGCTCGGCGTGTGCGACAAGATCGTGCCGGGGCTGCTGATCGGCGCGCTGCACTTCGGCCACCTGCCGTGTGTCTTCGTGCCGGCCGGGCCGATGAGCAGCGGCCTGTCGAACACCGCCAAGTCGAAGGTGCGCGAACAGTTCGCGCAAGGGCTGATCGGGCGCGACAAGCTGCTCGAGGCCGAGTCGGCCGCCTATCACGGCGCCGGCACCTGCACCTTCTACGGCACCGCCAACAGCAACCAGATGCTGCTCGAAGCGATGGGCCTGCATGTGCCCGGCGCGGCGTTCGTGCACCCGCACGCCGAGTTGCGCGAGGCGCTCACCCGCGAGGCGGTGCGCACGGTGCTGGACATCCTGCCGGGCAAACGCTTCACACCCATCGGCCGGCTGGTCGACGAGCGCGTGATCGTCAATGCGATGGTCGCATTGATGGCCACCGGCGGCTCGACCAACCACCTGATCCACTGGGTGGCGGTGGCGCGCGCAGCCGGCATCCTGATCGACTGGACCGACTTTTCCGATCTGTCGCACGCCACGCCGCTGCTGACCCGCGTGTACCCGAACGGCGTGGCCGATGTGAACCAGTTTCAGACGGCGGGCGGGCCCGGCTTCGTGATCCGCGAGCTGCTGGCCAGCGGCGGCATGCATGCCGACGTTGCCACCGTGGTCGAAGGCGGGCTGGCTGAATACTGCAAGCTGCCCACGCGCGCCGGCGACGCGCCGGGCGCCGGCCTGCGCTGGGCCGCCCTGCCCGAAGCCAGCGGCGACGACACCATCGTGCGAAGCGCGTCCGCGCCGTTCAGCCCCGAGGGCGGCCTGAAGCTGCTGACCGGCAACCTCGGGCGCGCGGTGATCAAGGTGTCGGCGGTGCCCGAAAGCCATCACATCGTCGAAGCCCCGGCGATCGTCTTCGAAGCGCAGGAAGAACTGCTGGCGGCCTTCAATGCCGGCGAACTGGAGCGCGACTTCATCGCCGTGGTTCGGTTCCAGGGCCCGCGCGCCAACGGCATGCCCGAGCTGCACAAGCTCACGCCGCCGCTGGCCGTGCTGCAGGGCAAGGGCTTCAAGGTGGCGCTGGTGACAGACGGGCGCATGAGCGGGGCCTCGGGCAAGGTGCCCGCGGCCATCCACGTCAGCCCCGAGGTGCTGGCCGGCGGCCCGCTGGGCAAGGTGCGCAGCGGCGATGTGATCCGGCTCGATGCGGTGGCCGGCACGCTGGAGGCGCTGGTCGACGTGGCCGTCTGGTCGTCGCGCAACGTCGTCGAACTGACCGCCGCGCATGCCGACGTGAACGGCCACGGCCTGGGCCGCGAGCTGTTCGCCGGCATGCGGCGCAATGTGCTGACGGCCGAAGAAGGCGCCTGCACGTGGCTGTAATTTCAGTGGCTCGGACTTCAAACACAACGCTATGAACACACTCGATCTCGTTTCCCACGGCCCGGTGGTTCCGGTCATCGTCATCAACCGGCTCGAAGACGCGGTGCCGATGGCGCAGGCGCTGGTGGACGGCGGCGTCAAGGTGCTTGAAGTGACCTTGCGCACGTCGATCGCGCTGAAGTGCATGGAAGCCATTGCCCGGGCCGTGCCCGGCGCCATCGTCGGTGCCGGCACGGTGCGCAACCGCGCCGATGCCCGGGCCGCCAAGGACGCAGGCTGCGTGTTCGCGGTGAGCCCGGGCTACACCACCGAAGTCGGCACCGCTTGCCGCGACATCGGCCTGCCGCTGCTGCCCGGTGTGGCCACGGCCAGCGAAGTGATGCAGGCGAATGCCGAGGGCTACCTGTTCCTGAAGTTCTTTCCGGCCACCGCCGCCGGCGGCATCCCCATGCTGAAAGCGCTGGCCGGCCCGTTCACCGACGTGGTGTTCTGCCCCACCGGCGGCATCACGCCGGAGACCGCGCCGCAGTTCCTGGCGCTGCCCAACGTGAAGGTGTGCGGCGGTTCGTGGTTGACGCCGGCCGATGCGGTGGCGGCCAAGGACTGGGGCCGCATCACCCGGCTCGCCCAAGAGGCGAGTGCGCTGCGGCGCGCCGGATAGCGCGGGCTATTTGCGCTCGATCAGCTCCACCTTGTAGCCGTCGGGGTCGGTGATGAAGGCGATCACGGTGGTGCCGCCTTTCACCGGCCCGGCTTCGCGCGTGACTGCGCCGCCGTTGGCGCGGATCTTGTCGCAGGCGGCGTAAGCGTCCGGCACGCCGATGGCGATGTGGCCGTAGGCCGTGCCCATGTCGTAGCGGTCGACCCCGTGGTTGTAGGTCAGCTCCAGCTCGGCATGGTCCGGGTTGTTGCCGTAGCCCACGAAGGCCAGCGTGTAGTTCTGCGACGGGTTTTCCGACGTGCGCAGCAGCTTCATGCCCATCACGTTCGTGTAGAAGTCGATCGAGCGCTGGAGGTTGCCCACGCGCAGCATGGTGTGGAGGAGTCTCATGGTGGTTGATTGATGTTCGGTTGAGGAAGCGGGAGCGTAGCGCGTTCGGCCCAGGCCCGCTCGCAGGCGGGCCCGTTGGTTCAGCGCCCGCGAGTGGCATCGAGGCCCGGAACCACGTCGTCGCCATAGGCCGCTTTCCAGCGCGCCATCAAGGCGTTGGACGCGTCGAGCCGCTCGCCCGGCAGGCCGTCGTCGGCATGCCAGTTCGCCACCCGCGACTCGACCGCGAAGTGCGATACCGGTGTGATGGCCGATGGGTCGTCGAACGCGCCGACCGCCAGATCGATGTTCTTCGAACCCGCGCAGGCAAAGCTCAGCGGCGTGCCGCAGCGGTTGCAGAAACCTCGAACGGCGAATTTCGACGACGCGAATTCCGCAGGTGTTCCGGCCGTCCAGGTCACCTGGTCCTGGCGCAGGTTGATGAATGCCGCGCGGGTGTTGCCGAACGCCAGCTGGCACATGCGGCAATGGCAGTAGCAGCCCTCGCGCTTGTCGGGGCGCGCCTCGAAGCGCACCGCGCCGCACAGGCAGCCGCCGGCCAGTGGCGGGGTCGAACCTTGTTCGCTCATGTTCACTTCCTGTGGGTTGATGCGCTGGCGCGATGCGGCAGCTTCAAAAGGCCCAGGCGCCGAGCTGGTAGTAGTCGAAACCGCTGCTGCGGCCGCCCAGGCAGGCGGCCAGAAAGTCCTCGGTCTTGCGCAACAGGGTCAGGTTGTTCGACCACTTCTGGTTGCCGTGGCCATCGCCCTTGAAGGTCACGAAGTCGACCTGCTTGCCCGCCTTCCGAAGGGCAGCCACCATCAGCTCGGACTGCTCCAGCTTGACGCGCGGGTCGTTGACGCCGTGCATGATCAGAATCGGATTGGTCGCCCGCTCCGCCTTGAACAGCGGCGACCTGGCATCCATCGCCTTTCGGTCTTCGGGCCGGGCCGGGTCGCCGACGAAGCGCCGCCACCACGGCAGGCCCAGCTCCCAGTAGGCGGGCACGGTTTCGAGCAAACGGGCCAGGTGCGACGGGCCGACGATGTCCACCGCGCAGGCGAACACCTCGGGCGTCGACGTGGCGCCCACCAGCGCCGCATAGCCGCCGTAGCTGGCGCCGTAGATGGCCACTTTGGCCGGGTCGGCCACGCCCGCCTTGACCGCCCATTCGACGCCATCGACCAGGTCGTCGTGCATCTTGCCGGCGAATTCTCCGATGGCCTTGTCGGTGAACGCGCGGCCATAGCCGGTGGAGCCGCGGTAGTTGACCTGCAAGACCGCGTAGCCCCGGTTGGCGAGGAACTGCTTTGTATTGCCATCGCCCCAGCGGTCGCGCGCCCACGGCCCGCCGTGGACCAACAGCACCAGCGGCAGCGCGGCGGGCTTGACGCCCTCGGGCAAGGTCAGGTAGCCGTGCAAGACCAGGCCATCGCGGCTGCTGAACTCGATCGGCCGGGTCGAAGACAGCCCGGCCGCCTGGCGCGCCAGACTGTTCTGGCCCAGCAGCCGGGGCTCGGTCGAGTCGCCGGAGAAGAGGAAGGTCCGGACGCCTTTGTCGGTCACGGCCGCCACGGTCAGCGTGCGCTCGTCGTCGTCGGCGCTGGTCACGTAGAGGTCGGCCGGCGGGTCGGTGGCCAAGGCCTGCAGGCGCGTGCGCAGGGCGGGGTCGAGCACCTCCACGCGCGGGTAGCCGGGCATCGAATGGATCATCAAAGGCGCGTGCGATTTCTGGCTGATCAGCACATGGCCGAGGTCGACCGCCGGGTCGGCATGCAGCACGGTTTCGGCGCCGTTGCGCAGGTCGAAGCGGACCAGCGCCAGTTTGTCGCGCCCGCGGTTGGACAAGGCCCAGCCGACATCGCCGTCCAGCGGCAGGTCGAGGGGCTGGACCTGGTCAAACCGGCTCCATCGGGCCGTGGTTCGCCAGCCGCCGGGGTCGGCCGCTTCGGGCAGTTGCAACAGGCTGCTGTCGCCGTCGAGCAGAACGCGTGCGCGCAGCCGGCCCAGGCGGTCGACGCCCCACCAGCCCACGCCGCCCGGGTTGGTGGCCAGCAACTCGAGGCGTCCCGATCCAAGGTCGAGCCGGTACAGGTCGAACACCTTCTTGTCGCGCCGGTTGGTGGTGATGACGATGTCGGAGCCGCCGCGCACGACCCGCAGGATGTGCGACGCGGTGCGCTCGAACGGCGTCAGGTCGACCAGCGCGGTGGACGGGCCGTCGACCGCGCCCGCGTGGATGTGCGTGTCTTCATCTCCACCCGAGTCCGCGAGAAGTGCCAGGCGCTTGCTGTCGGCCGACCACCTGAAGCCGCGGGCGCGGATGTCAAACGCCTTGGCGTCGTCGGCGCCAAGGGTCTTGACCCAGACGGCGGGTCGGATTCCGTTCGCTCCCATCCACGCCAGTTTCTTGCCGTCCGGCGAGACCTGGTGCCCGCCGCTGGCCTGGCGGTCGGCAACGAAATCGCGCACCGGAATCAGCGGCGCCAAATTTGCCGTCGC
>JANORB010000053.1:0-11223 GCA_031415135.1 Methylibium sp. | reverse complement strand
TGGGTGGCCGGATTGTCGATCAGGCAGCGGCGCCGCCGCACCCCGGCACGCGCCCGCAGACCGCCTGCGGGACCGATTTCGACGCGC
This sequence comes from Methylibium sp., assembly GCA_031415135.1. GTDB lineage: Bacteria > Pseudomonadota > Gammaproteobacteria > Burkholderiales > Burkholderiaceae_C > LGRD01. The sequence goes on along the minus strand of JANORB010000053.1, from coordinate 11,136 downwards.
CGCCGATCGAGGATGCGCACCCCGCGCCGGCGACGGGCCCGCGGCAAGCGTGCGAAAAGCCTGCCGCGCCACTGCGGCGGCCCGCGCCCCGCTTCTAAAATTCGCGCATTGCCAGACATGGCGCACAAGAGGCCGCCAATGCGCCATCTGCCGTTGCATCGCCCGAACCCACCGGCCCGCCGTTCGATGCGGCGTTTTGTCTGCGGGCTGGCGGCGGCCCTCGCCGGATTCGCATGCGCGGCCCAGGAACTGACCGTCGCCGTCTCGCGCACCTCGCTGTCGCTGCCGTTCTATGTTGCGGAGTCGCAGAAATACTTTGCCGACGAAGGTGTGGCCGTCAAGCGGCTCGATTGCATCGGCGGCCCGCGCTGCCTCAAGCTGATGCTCGATGGCCAGGTGCCGCTGGCCACTGCGGCCGAGATGTCGGTGATGTTCAGCAGTTTCGATCGCGCCGACTACGCCATCATCGCCACCTTCGTGACCTCGGCCAACGACCTCAAGCTGCTGACCCGCAAGAGCAGCGGGATCACCAGCGTGGCGCAGCTCGCCGGCAAGCGCATCGGCACCGTCAAGGGCACCGGCGCGCATTACTTTCTCGACGCCGCGCTGGTGTTCAATGGCCTGGACCCCCAGCGCACCGAGCTGGTGATGCTGGCACCCGAGCAGATCGGCCCGGCGTTGAAGGACGGGCGCATCGATGCGGCGTCGATCTGGGAGCCGTTCGCGCACCAGTCGATGCGCGAACTGGCCGCTGATGGCGCCGTCATTCCCGGCCCGCGCCTGTACACACTGAGTTTCAACCTCGTCGCCGATCGCAAGCTCATCGCCGAGCGCAACGCCGACATCGTCAAACTGTTGCGCGCACTGGTTCGGGCGGAGCGCTTCATTCGCGAGCGGCCGCTGCAAGCCCAGGCCATGCTGAAGGAGACGCTCGACGTTGACCAGGCCTATGTCGACGCCACCTGGAGCGACTACGAATACCGCATGTCGCTTGACCAGTCGCTCGTCAGCACCCTCGAAGGGCAGGCCCGATGGGCCGTGCGCGAGGGCCACGTGCCGCGGGGCAGCCGGATTCCCAACTACCTGCGCTTCGTCGATCGCGAAGCCCTGCGCAAGGCGGCCCCCGACGCCGTCACCCTGGTCAAGTAGGCGGGCATGCGCATCCGCGACCGCTTGATCGTCGCCGTGGCGGGCTCGGCGATCGTGGCCATGGCCGTTCTGGCCAGTCTGGCCTACGTGACCCAGCGCAGCGCGGCCACGCTGCGGGCCGAGGGCGACAGCCGGGAGATCGCGCGCAATGTGGCCAGCCTGCTCACGCTGACGCAGGAGTACACCATCTACGGCGGCGAACGCGCCAGCACCCAATGGCGCGCGCGCCACGCGCAGCTGGCCAGAATCGTCGAGGAGATCATCGCCACCGAGCCCGCGCCCCACCCGGCGCTGGTCGAGGTGCGCCGGCATGTGCGCAACCTGATGCCGCTGTACGACAAGCTCGAAGAGGCCTATGGCGGCGACCACACTGACTTTGCGCAGCGCCGGCGTGAGTTGATGGTCGAACGGCTGGTCAGCGAGACCCAGGGGCTGGTCGAGGCGCTCCACCGCTGGGCCTCGTCCATCGGCGCGGAACACGCGCGCGAACAACGGGTGCTCAGCGCGATCGTGCTGGCCGCCCCCGGCGTGCTGTTGCTGCTGATCGTCGGCCTGGCGCTGGTGGTGTGGCGCCGCGTGCTGCTGCCGCTGAAAGCCTTGCAGGCGGCGGCCACGGCGATCCAGCACGGCGACATGTCGGTGCGCTGCGACACCGCGGCACGCGACGAGCTGGGCGATGCGGGCCGCGCGGTGAACGCGATGGCCGAGTCGCTGCTGGCCGCCAACGGGGCGATGCGCGACGAGGTCGAGCGACGCGGCGAAGCCGAACGCCGGCTGCGCCGGGTAATGGAGTCGTCGCCGCTGGGCATGTCGGTGTGCGACAGCCAGGGGCTGTGCCTGTACGCCAACCCGACCTGGCAACGCATCGCCGGCATCAGCGCCGAGCAGGCCCTGGGCGCGGGAGCCCGCGCGGTGCTGCACCCGCAGGACCGCGGGCGCGTGGTGGCAGATTGGGACGCCACCGTCGTGAGTGGCAAGCCGGGCGTCAGCGAACACCGCTACCGGCGCCCCGACGGCACGACCGTGTGGGTGCGCCGGCACATGGCGCCATTGCTGCATGACGACTACAGCGATGGCCTGGTCACGACGATCGAAGACATCACCGAGCGGCGCGCTCTCGACGCGACGCTGGCCGCCCGCACCGCCGAACTGGCGCGCTCCAACGAAGAGCTGGAGCGCTTTGCGTATGTCGCCTCGCACGACCTTCAAGAGCCGCTGCGCATGGTCACCAGCTATGGCCAGCTGCTGGTGCGCCGCCACCAGGCGCAGCTCGATGCCGAGGCGCGGGAGTTCCTCGAATTCATCGTCGATGGCGGACGGCGGGCGCAGGCGCTCATCAGCGACCTGCTGAGCCTGGCGCGTCTCAACAGCCAGGCCAGACCGATGGCGCCGGTCGCGCTCGAATCGGTGCTGGCCGACACCTTGAGCCAGTTGCGATTGCAGTTGAGCGGTGCCGGCGCCATCGTCACCCACGACCCGCTTCCGACCGTCGTCGCCGACGCCCGGCAGTTGGGGCAACTGTTCCAGAACCTGATCGCCAACGCGCTCAAGTTCAAGGGTGCGCTGGCGCCGGCCATCCACGTTGGCGCCACGCTGGAGGCGGGCTACTGGCGCATCAGCGTCGCCGACAACGGCATCGGCATCGAGGCGCGGTTCTTCGAGCGCATCTTCGTGCTGTTCCAGCGCCTGCACCTGCGCTCGGAGTACGAGGGCACGGGGATCGGACTGGCCATCTGCAAGAAGGTCGTCGAACGTCACGGCGGCAGCATCGGCGTGCAGTCCGAACCCGGCCGGGGGTCGGCATTTTTCTTCACCCTGCCGGCCCGGCTGCCGGTCTCGGCCTCCGAGGCGTTTGCGGTCGCATGACCATGCACATCCTGCTGGTGGAAGACAACCCGGCCGACGCGCGGCTGGTGCGCGAAGCGCTGGCCGAGAGCGACTTCGGCGCCGAACTGCATTGGGTCTCGTCGGGTGAAGCGGCACTGGCGTTCTTGCGCCGAGCTTCGGCCTTCGTGGTCGCGCCCACGCCCGACCTGGTGCTGCTCGATCTGAATCTGCCCGGGCTGCGCGGCCAGGAAGTGCTGGACGAGATCAAGCGCGATCCGGCGCTGCTGAGCATTCCGGTGGTGGTGCTCACGTCGTCGGCGGCCAGGCAGGATGTGCTGGCTGCCTACAACAGCCACGTGAACTCCTACATGGTGAAGCCCAAAGACTACGAACAGTTCCTCGCATTGGTGGGTACGATCCGCGCCTATTGGCTCACGTCGGTTCTTTTGCCTTCACGTGTCGGCTAGTTTGCAGACGCTGCACGCGCAAGGAGATCGGTTTCATGGGTTCTTTCAACTCGGTCCTGCTCATCGAGGACAACCCGGGTGACGCGCGTCTGGTGACCGAATACCTGTCCGAGCGCTTCGGCGCCGATTGCCGGGTGCACGGGGCCAACACGCTGGCCGCCGGGCTCGACGTTCTGCGCGACGCCACGTTCGATGTGGTGCTGCTCGACCTGGCGCTGCCCGACAGTTGCGGCCTGGACACACTCGTCCGGGTCCAGGCGCAGGCGCCGCGCACGCCGATCGTCATCCTGACCGGCGACGACGACGACGACCAGGCCAGCGAGGCGCTGCGCTTCGGCGCCGAAGACTACCTTGCAAAAAAACATGCCAACGGCACCGGCTTGATCCGCGCGATGCGGCACGCGGTGCAGCGCCGCCGGGAGGCCGACGAGCTTCGCGCCAGCGAGGCGCGCTACCGCACCCTCGTCGAAACGGCCGAGGAGGGCATCCTGCAGGTCAACGCCGGCGGGCTGATCCGCTTTGCCAACGCCCGCGGCGCCACCATCCTGGGCTTTGCGCACGGCGACCTGGACGGGCGTTCGTTGCTCGCACTGGTCGACCCGGCGCATCGCGCCGCTGCCGGCAGCCTGCTGGCCACCGCACCGGGCAGCCGGTCGAGTTGCGAGTTGCGGCTGATCGACAGTGGCGGCGACACGGTCTGGGTCGTGGCGGCGGCGGGCAGCATCTCGGCGCTGGAGGGCGAATGGCTCGAACTGGTGGTGATGCTGACCGACATCACCGGCCGCAAGCTGGCCGAAGAAGAACTGGTTCGGCTGAAGACCCAACTCGAAGCCAGGGTGGCCGAACGCACGGCCCAGTTGCAAGCGGCCAACGCCGACCTGGAGGCGTTCAACGACACGGTGGCGCACGACTTGCGCACGCCGCTGAACGGAATTTTGGGGTTTGCCACGCTGATGCAGGCGGAACTGGAGAGCGTGCCGGCCGCGACGAACCTGCGCCGCTTGCGCCTCATCGAGCAGAGTGCGCACAGCATGAACGAGTTGATCGGCGGCCTGCTGTCGCTGGCCAAGGTGGCGCGCCAGGAAGTGGCGATGGATGCGCTGGACCTGTCGGCCATGGCCCGCGCCATCGCCGACCGGCTGGCGGCCTCGCAGCCGCAGCGCCAATGCGAATGGCTGATCGACCCCGGCGTGCATGGATTCGGCGACGCCACGCTGATCGACATCCTGTTGCAGAACCTGCTGCAAAACGCCTGGAAGTACACCGAACGCGCGGAGCGGGCGCGAATCCATTTTGGCCTGGCGCAGTCGGTCTCGCGCAAACCGGTCTACTTTGTGCGCGACAACGGCGTCGGCTTCGACATGGCAACGGCCGGCAAGCTGTTCACACCGTTTCATCGGCTGGCGTCGGCGCGCGGTTTTGCCGGCACCGGCATCGGGCTGGCAACCGTGCGCCGCATCGTCGAGCGCCACGGCGGCACCGTCTGGGCCGAGAGCCTGCCGAACACGCTGACCGCGTTCTTCTTCACCCTGAACGGGCCCACGCTCGGGCTTCACTGAGCGCCAGGCGCCGGCCGGTCCCGGCCTGATGACACGGCCCTGCATTGCGCGGGTCGAAGACAACGCCGGCTTCGCGCGGATTCGGCGATGGACCCGGGATTGGCGTGCTGTGAATTCGCGCGCCGTGGCTCAGGCCTGCCGCCTGCCCGCCATCGCCAGCAACTGCCGGTTCACTGCGTTGCGCTGCAGGAAGCTGTCCCGAAACGGCTCCGGCACATTCGGCAGCGCTTCATTCACCCAGCCGGCGCCGCGGCTCAGCGCGGCATCGGCAGCGCTCGTCTGGCCGGCAGCGTCGAAGGCCTTGAAGACGAGCCACCAGAACTCGCCGCGGTACAGGTCGTGCGGCACGCAGGCGTCGATGCGCCCGATCAGCACCCGGGCCACGGCGGCGGCTTCGGTGCCGCGGCCCAGGCGGGTCAGCATCTCGGCTTCCCGCACCAGCGCCGTCAACCCGATGGCAGCGAGTTCCTTGTCTTGAGCCTGTTGTGCGATGTCGCGGCACAGCGGCAGGGCGTCACCCGGCTCCAGCGCGGCGGCCAGCGAAAGCTGCGCGGCCAGGCGTTCGGGCGCCAGCCCACCGCCGTCGAACAGCGCCACCGCCTGGTGCAGCTTGTCCAGGCCGCTGCTGCCGGCGGCGCGTTCGATGCGGGCCTCGATGACAAGCCGGCGCGCCACCTGCGCAGCGCGCATGCCGGCCGGTACGGCGCCCAAGGCCTGGCGGGCCCGCGCGCGTTGGCCCAGTGTCAGGTACAGGTTCGCCAGCAAACCTTCGGCGGCGATGATCCCCATTGCCGCACCTGCGGCGCGCAAGCCCGCCAGCCCCGCCTCGAATGCCACCAGCGCGCGTGAATACCGGCCGAGCACGGTGCAGGCCAAGCCAATCATGTTCTGATTCATCCCGACGCCCACACCTTCGGACTCGCCCATGCGCAAGCGCAGGCGGCCGGCGCGTTCGGCCAGGGCCAGCGCTTCGTCCACCCGGCCGAGCAAGGACAGCGTGCCGGCCAGGTTGGTCAGCTGGGTCAGCGCATCGGGCAGGTCGCCGATTTGTTCGGCGATCTCGACGGCCTTGTGCAGGTGACTCATCGCCTCGCGCCGCCTGTCCGCCATCACCAACACGTAGCCCAGGGTGCCGTGGAACGCACAGCGCGAGCGTGGGCTGATCAGGCCATCCACAAACCCGCTGCGCGCCTGCAGCAACTCCAGCGCCTGCGTTGCCTGGCCCTGCAGCGCCAGCGCCGAACCGAGCAGGCGCGCGGCATCGAACTCGCTTTGCGCGTCGCCGAGCAGCTGTGCCGTTTCGAGCGCCGCTTCGGCGGCAGTGCGCCCCGCACCGGCGTCGTACGCGGTCAACGCGGCCTCGGCCTGGCGCAGGCGAACCGCCAGGCGCTGGGGCCCGTCCACGGCCTGTCGGTCGAGCGCCTCCAGCTGCTGCGTGGCCTCGGCCAGCGACCCCACGGCGATCATCGCCTCGGCCGCGCGCAGGCGGGCGGCAAAGGCTTGCGGCGCCTGGCCCGCGTGGTCGTGGCACAACGCAGCGCGCTCCAGCAGGCGCCGCTGTTCGTCACGCCGGCCCAGGGCGGCTGCGGCGTCGGCGGCACGTTCGAACTGCACGGCCGCCAGCGGCCACTCGTGCGCCGCCCACCCATGTTCGGCAATGCGGGCCGCCGGCCGCTCGCGCCGCAGCAGCTCGTGCGCGATGTCGCGGTGGATGATCCGTGCGATGGGCTCGGGCACCTGGCGCAGCGCGGCCTCCAGGATCAGGTCGTGCGCAAAGGCGCCGTCGCGCAGCACTTGCGCTGCCTCCAGGGCCGCCCAGTCGGCAGCCAGGTCGAGCACGTGCACACCCAGCACTGCGGCGGCCAGCTCGGCGTCGAAGTCGGTTCCCGCCAACCCCGCCACGCGGGCCAGCCGCAGCGCGGGGGCGGGCAGCGCGTCGAGCCGCTGTTCGATCAGGCGGCCGATACTTTGCGGCGCGGGCAGTGGGGCTTCGCCGGGCGCCTGGCCAGCCTCGCCGCGGTCGAGCAGGGCGATCAGCGTCTCCATCACGAACATCGGGTTGCCACCGGTGTGGCGCAGCAAAGGCTCGACCCAGCGCGGCGCGTCCAGCCCGGGCACCTGCAGCGACACCAGCAGTTCGGCGATGCCGGCGCGGTCCAGCGGCGGCAGGGCCAGCTCCACCAGGCGGTCGCGCTCTTGCGCGGCCACCCAGTCGGCCAGCGCCGCCGGCACCTCGGCGGCGCGCACCGTCAGCAGGCAACACGGCATCGGGTCCGTGGCCAGCCAGGCCAGCAGCACGGCCAGCGAATCGGCGTCGGCAAACTGCAGGTCGTCGATGACCAGGCCCGCCCATGCAGCAGCCGTGCCACCGCCAGCAGCCGGCGCCTGGATCGCCCAGTCCGCCAGCGCCTGGAGCAGCGCCTGGCGCAACCGCAATGGTTCGGCGGCCGGCTGGACCACCGCGCCGAGCTCGGGCACGAGCGGGGCCAGCGCCCGGCACACCCAAGGCGCCTGCGGCGGCCCGAACGACTCGATCAGCAGGCGCAGCAGCCGGGCCAGCACGGCGTACGGCAGCGTCGTGTCGCCGGGGCGGGCACGGCACACAGGCACCCCTTGCCGCGCCGCGGCAAAGTCGCCCGCCAGGCGTGTCTTGCCGATGCCGGCTTCGCCGCGCAGCAGCACCGTGCGGCCCCGCGCCCAGGCCCGTTCGATGGCCAGCCACTCGCCCTGGCGCCCCACCAGCCGCGGCGGGCGCAGCAGCGCCACCGGCGTCGGCGGCGCAGCCGGGCTCGCCTGCGCCGGTTCGCTGCGCTCGACCAGGCGCATCAGCTCGCGGGTTTCGGTCGCAGGTGCGGCGCCGACCTCATCGGCCAGCACGGTGCGGCAGCGCTCGAACGCCGCCAGCGCCGCCGAGCGGTCGCCGCGCCGATAGTGCAGGCGAATGACACGCCTGTGGGCGTGTTCGGCCAGCGCATCCTCGGCCACCAGCCGTTCGGCATAGGGCAGGGCCTGCGCGATGCGGCCGTCCGCCTCCAGCCCCTCGGCCACCTGCGCCAGCAGGCGGCGCCGGTCGAGCCGCCATTGTTCGCGCGCCCCGGCCAGCCAGCGGTCGAACTCTTCCAGGTCGTCGTAGCGCAGGCCGTCCAGCAGCTCGCCGCTGGCGGCTGCGCTGTCGGCCGGCAGGCGCAGGGCGAAGTCGGCCAGGTCGTGCGCCACACCCGCCCCCAGGCCGAGCAGCGAGCTGCCACCCTCCAGAACGTGGGTGCCGGCTGTGCGATGCAGACGGAACAGGCGCTGGCGCAAGCTGCTCTGCGCATTCTTCAGCGCCGCATCCGGCCACAGCAGCCGGGCCGCGTGCTCGCGCGACACATCGCGCTTGATCACGGCCAGCGCCAGCAGCGCAGCGTCGCGGCGCTCCAGCCGGTGCACCACGCCGGACGCCGTGACCAGGCGCGGGCTACCGATCAGCTCGACCCGCGTCGCCGGCGATTCTTCGGCGGGTGGGGTATCCAAGTCGTGGTGCGCCGTGGCCGCGCCTGGTTCAAGCGCGCAGCCGCTGCATCAAACCCGCCGTCGACCCGTCGAGCCCGCTCACATCGCCCGACACCAGCCGCGGCAGCAAGTTGGCGCACAGCGCCTTGCCCAGCTCCACCCCCCATTGGTCGAAGCTGTTGATGCCCCACACGGCGCCGCTGGTGAACACGCGGTGTTCGTACAGCGCGATCAACGCGCCCAGGCTGCGCGGCGTGAGCTTGTCCAGCATCAGCGTGGTGCTGGGGCGGTTGCCGGGGAAGGTGCGGTGGCGCGCCAGCGTGCCCGCGTCGAGTTGCTTCGATGCCGTCGGCGCGTGCCCGGCCTGCGCCTGCTCGGTGGTCTTGCCCAGCATCAGCGCCTGCGATTGCGCCAGCCCATTGGCCAGCAACTTGGTGTGCAGGTCGGTCAGCGCGTGCGTGGGGTGCTTGACCAGGATGAACTCGACCGGGATCACATCCGTGCCCTGGTGCAGCATCTGGAAATACGCATGCTGGCCGTTGGTGCCGGGCTCGCCCCACACCACCGGGCTGGTGGCGTAGGGCAGCGGCCGGCCGGCCAGGTCGACCTGCTTGCCGTTGCTTTCCATTTCCAGTTGCTGCAGGTACGCGGGCAGGCGCTTCAGGCCCTGGTGGTAAGGCGCCACGCTTCGGCTGGTGAAGCCGTGGAAGTTGCGGTACCACACGTCGAGCAGGCCCAGCAGCAAGGGCAGGTTCTTCGACGCCGGCGCGGTGGCGAAGTGGCGGTCCATCGCGTGCGCGCCGGCCAGCAACTCGCGGAAGTGGTCGGCCCCGATGGCCATCGCAATCGGCAGCCCGATGGCCGACCACAGCGAGTAGCGGCCACCCACCCAGTCCCAGAACCCGAATGTGGTGGTGATGCCGAATTCGGCCGCTGCCTTCACGTTGGTGGTGGCGGCAATGAAGTGCCGGGCGGTGTCGGTGCCGCCGTGCGCGATGAACCAGGCCTTGGCGGCCTGCGCGTTGGCCATCGTCTCCTGCGTCGTGAAGGTCTTGCTGGCGATGATGAACAGCGTCTCGCTGGGCTGGAGCCTGCGCAGCACCGGCGTGATGTCGTGCCCGTCGACGTTGGAGACGAAGTGGAACGTCAGGCCCGGGTGCACAAAGGCGTCGAGTGCCGGCACCACCATTTGCGGCCCCAGGTCGCTGCCGCCGATGCCGATGTTGACCACATGCCGGATGCCGCTGGCCGCGCTGTCGCGCACCGTTTCGGCATACCCGAGCATCGCGTCCAGCACGCCATGAACCGCGCCGCTGAACGGGCCTTCGCCGCGCGGCGCGCGCAGCGCGACATGCTGCACCGCGCGGCCTTCGGTGAGGTTGATGGGCTCGCCGTTGAACATCGCGTCGCGGCGCGCCGGCACACCGCATTCGCGCGCCAGGTCGAGCAAGAACCGCAGCGTCGCGGTGTCGAGCCGGTTCTTGGACAGGTCGGCAAACACCTCGGGCGCCTCGACGCTCATCGCCGCGAAGCGGTTCGGGTCGCGCGCGAACGCCTCGCGCAGATCGAAGTCGCGGCCGTGGGCTTCGAAGTGGCCCTTCAGGGCCGCCCAGGCTTGGGTCTGGTCACATCGTGGCGTGTTCATGGCGGGGCCTCCTGGATCGGCTGTGGGCGGTGGCGCTGAGCACAAACCCGCGCAAGCTCCGATTAGAACCCGACTGGAGCCTGCGGCCCCGCGTCGATCGGCCGGATGGTCAGCGCCACGATGGCGAACGCGCTGGCCGCATCGGCGAGCGGCACGAGCCGTGGGCGGTTTGACCGGGCGAAGAAACTTGGGCATGATTCGGGTGAAACAAAGTTACATCGCCGACTCAAGGCGGCCCACCCACCATGTCATTCGACCTCATCTTTTTCGGCGGCACCGGCGACCTGACCTGGCGCAAGCTGATGCCCGCGCTGTTCCAGGCCTTCCGCCACGGCAAGCTGCCGGCGGGCGGGCGCCTGCTGGCGGTGGCGCGCGACGAGCGCAGCGACGACGAGTACCGCGCCTTCATCAAGGAGCGCTTTGGCGAGGTCGAAAGCTCCAAGCGGCCGAGCGACGATGAGTTCGCCCGCTTCGCCGAGATGCTGCACTACCGCCGCATGGATTTGTCGAGGCCGGAAGACTACGCCGGCCTGAAACGCTGGATCGAAGAACCGACCGCCGAAGAAGGCCGCGGCGGCGGCCGGGCCGACACGGCCGTGCTGTACCTGGCCACCAGCCCGTACCTGTTCCCGGTGATTTGCGAGCAGCTCGGCGCCGCCGGGCTGAACGGCCCGCAGGTGCGCGTGGTGCTCGAAAAGCCGCTCGGCCACGACCTGCAAAGCGCGCAGCAGATCAACCGCGTCGTGAAGGCCGCGTTCGACGAGCGCCAGGCGTTCCGCATCGATCACTATCTCGGCAAGCCGGCGGTGCAGAACCTGTCGGCACTGCGCTTCGGCAATGCCTTGTTCGAGCCGCTGTGGCGGCGCGAGAGCATTGCCAATATCCAGATCACGCTGGCCGAAGGCATCGGCGTGGGCACCCGCGGCGACTACTACGACAAGACCGGCGCGCTGCGCGACATGGTCCAGAACCACGCACTGCAGTTGCTGACGATGAT
>JANORB010000052.1:0-62830 GCA_031415135.1 Methylibium sp. | reverse complement strand
GTCCAAGGGGCAGGTGCACGCCGGCTACGCGGTCGGCATGACCTACGCGCAGTGCATGAAGCTGATCGTGCTGCCGCAGGCCTTCCGCAACATGCTGCCGGTGCTGCTGACGCAGACCATCATCCTGTTCCAGGACACCTCTCTGGTCTACGCGATCGGCGCCTACGACCTGCTCAAGGGCTTCGAGGTGGCGGGCAAGAACTTCAACCGTCCGGTCGAGACCTACCTGGTCGCTGCCGTCGTCTACTTCATCATCTGCTTCAGCCTGTCGATGCTCGTGCGCCGGCTGCAGAAGAAGATCGCCATCATTCGCTGATCAGGGGAACACGCTGTGATCGACATCAAGAACGTTTCCAAGTGGTACGGCAGCTTCCAGGTGCTGACCGACAACACCACCTCCATCCAGAAGGGTGAAGTGGTCGTGGTCTGCGGGCCTTCGGGCTCGGGCAAGTCCACGCTCATCAAGACCGTCAACGCGCTGGAGCCGTTCCAGAAGGGCGACATCGTCGTCGACGGCATCTCGATCGCCGACCCGAAGACCAACCTGCCCAAGCTGCGCGCGCGCGTCGGCATGGTGTTCCAGCACTTCGAGCTGTTCCCGCACCTCACCGTGACCGAGAACCTGACGCTGGCGCAGATCAAGGTGCTCAACCGCAACGACGCCGACGCGAAGACCCGCGGCCTGAAGATGCTCGACCGCGTCGGCCTGATGGCGCACAAGGACAAGTTCCCTGGCCAGCTCTCGGGCGGCCAGCAGCAGCGCGTGGCGATCGCGCGTGCGCTCAGCATGGACCCGATCGTGATGCTGTTCGACGAACCCACCTCGGCGCTCGACCCCGAGATGGTCGGCGAGGTGCTCGACGTGATGGTCAAGCTGGCGCAGGAAGGCATGACGATGATGGTCGTCACCCACGAAATGGGCTTCGCGAAGAAGGTCAGCCACCGCGTGATCTTCATGGACGCGGGCAAGATCGTCGAAGACTGCAAGCGGGACGACTTCTTCGGCAATCCCGACGCCCGCTCACCGCGCGCGAAAGAGTTTCTGTCGAAGATCCTCGCGCATTGAACACCCGGCCGGCGGGAGCCGGCGCGGACTTCACTCCGTCGCGAACGCGAAGCTGACCATGTGTTCCCGGGGCTCCGGGATCGGCGCATAGCGCCATGCCTGCAGCGCCCGCAAGACGGCGCGGTTCAGGCGCGAGTCGGTGGTCGAGGCGATCGAAAGGTTCGACACTTCGCCGCTGGCGGTCACCGTGAACGCCGCCACCACCTTGGCGCTGTTGAGCCGGCTGTCGAGCAGGTCGGGCGACAGCGCCGGCTCGATGCGCTTGAGCAGCGTCAGCGGGGGTGGCTCCGCAGCGGTCACTGGTGCCAAAAGGGCTGCAGCCGCTCTGACGGGCGCAGCGGTGGTCACCGTGCTTTCGACGGCGGGCTGCGGCGCGGGCGCCGGCACAGAGGCAGTCTCTGCAGCGGCTGCCGGCGCCAACAGCGGCCGCGCCGCGACCGTCGCAGGGCCGGCGCTGTTGCTGGCCAGAGGCGGGGTGGCCTTGTTGGCCTCGGCGCCAGCGGGCCCGGCGGTCTTGAGTGGCAGCTTCTTCGCTGCCGCCTTGGTGCTGGCGTCGTCCCTGGGGGCCGCCGGTTTGGCCTTCACCGTGTTGCTTTCGATGATGACCTTGTACGGCGAGCGCGCCTGGCGCTTGACCCATTCCGGGATCTTGCTTTCATCGACCTCGGGCTGCGTCGTGGTGGCTTGCGCCCACACGCCGCAACTCCACATCGCGCCCAGACCGCACAAACACCACCGAACAACAGGAAGCATGTTTCGCTCCGCGACTGCCAAGGTCCGTGTGCCCGCACGCGGCACTTGCGTGCATGTCGCGGCGACCCGCCGGCAGTGGCCGACGAACGGACCGCGCGAGTCTAATCCGAGCGCGCGCTGTGGCGCGCAGGGCCGTCGTGACGCTGTTAACGGCGGCGCCAGCAAGCCGATTCGCGCGCGACAATGCAAGCCATGAACCCGATCGAATCCCTCACTTTCACACGCCCCGACGACTGGCACCTGCACCTGCGCGACGGCGCCGCGCTCGCCGCCGTCGTGCCGCACACGGCGCGCCAGTTTGCGCGCGCCATCGTCATGCCGAACCTGAAGCCGCCGGTCACGACCGCGGCACAGGCGGTTGCCTACCGCGAACGCATCCTGGCCGCCGTGCCCGAGGGGCTGGCCTTCGAGCCGCTGATGACGCTGTACCTGACCGACGTGCTCGCGCCCGAAGAGATCGGCCGTGCCAAGGCGGCCGGCGTGGTCGCGCTCAAGCTCTACCCTGCCGGCGCCACGACCAACAGCGACGCCGGCGTGACCGCGCTGCGCAAGACCTACCCGACACTGGAAGCGATGCAGCGCGCCGGCCTGCCGCTGCTGCTGCACGGCGAAGTGACCGACCCGGCCATCGATCTGTTCGACCGCGAGAAGGTCTTCATCGACACCCAGCTGATCCCGCTGCGCCGCGACTTCCCGGAACTGAAGATCGTGTTCGAGCACATCACCACGCGCGAGGCCGCGCAGTACGTGAACGAAGCCAGTGCTTTCACCGGCGCCACGATCACCGCCCACCACCTGCTCTACAACCGCAACGCGATCTTCCTCGGCCCGGGCGGCGGCGCGGCGCTGCGCCCGCATTACTACTGCCTGCCGGTGCTCAAGCGCGAAGAACACCGGCGGGCGCTGGTCGACGCCGCCACCTCGGGCAGCCCGAAGTACTTTCTCGGCACCGACAGCGCGCCGCACCCGGCCCAGCTGAAGGAACACGCCAGCGGCTGCGCCGGCTGCTACACGGCGCTCAACGCGGTCGAGCTGTACGCCGAGGCGTTCGAGGCCGTCGATGCGCTCGACCGGCTGGAAGGCTTCGCCAGTTTCCACGGCGCCGACTTCTACGGCCTGCCGCGCAACACCGGCCGGGTCACGCTGCGGCGCGAGCCCTGGCTCGTGCCCGAGACGCTGCCTTTCGGAGACGCGCAACTCAAGCCACTGCGCGGTGGCGAAACAATGCAATGGAGACTCGCATGAACAACGCGTCCACGGTGATGCTCTTCATCGACGCCGACAACGTCTCGGCCAGCGTGATCGAGCAGGCCATCGCGCGCGTGCTGGCCGACCATGGCGCCATCCACGTACGGCGCGCTCACTGCACCGCCGAGGCGGCGGTGAACCACCAGCAGCTGTTCAAGCGCCTGTCGATCCGCCCGATCGTCAACCTCGCGACCGGCAAGAACTCGACCGACATCGCCCTGGCGGTCGACGCGATCGACCTGGTCGCGGCCGAGCGCCCGCAGCTTGTCGTGATCGTGTCGTCGGACTCCGATTTCGCGCCCCTCGTGATCCGGCTGCGCGAAAAAGGCTGCCGCGTGCTCGGCATCGGGCAAATGGGCAAGACCGGCGACGATTCGCGCGGCGTGTACGACGGCTTCGTCGACCTCGAGCACGTGAAGGCGCGCCCGGCGGCGCGCAGTGCGCCGGCCAAGACGGCCGCGCCGCGAACCCGCGCCCAGCCGGTGCGCTCCCGCGCCATGGCGCCTGTGGCGCCGCCGGCCGCGCCGAAGGTCGTCGTGCCGGCCGAGGTGCTGAGCATCCTGCAGGCTGTGCCGGCGCTGCAGGGTGGTGCGCCGATGCAGTTGAACGAAGCGGGCGAGGGCTTGCGCCGGCACGGGCTGCTCAAGAGCAAGAGCGCGTCGCCGAGCCGGTTCCTGAAGCGCCACGCAGCGCACTTCGAGCTGGTGCCGGCCGACAAGCCCCGCACGGTTCGTTATCTGGGTCCGGCCGGCGCGTGAATCCGCGCGCTGTGCCGGAGCGCTTCGACATCGACTGGTCGCAGCCCTGGCTCGCGCCCTGGCGCCCGCGCGGCGAGGCCATCGCGGCGCTTGCTGCTCAGGGCGGATTGCTGGAGGCCCTGAACGCGGCGAGCGACGCCAGCGTATGCGTCGCGGCGGGCCGCGTGCGCTTCGTCGATCCGGCCTGCCAACCGGCCGGCGAGGCCTACGAAGCTTTCGTCGCCCGAACGGCCTGCGTCCCGACGCGCAACAACCTGCACGACTATTTCAACGCTCTCGTGTGGCTGGCCTGCCCCGCCTGGAAACGCCGCCTCAACGAATTGCAGGCCGGGCAGATCGCCCACGCCGGCGTGGCCGGAACGCGGGGGGTGGTTCGCGACGCGCTCACGCTGTTCGACGAGAACGCCGCGCTGCTGCAGGCGCCGTCCGACTTGGTGGATGCCCTGCGCGCCCGCAACTGGCACACGCTGTTCGTGACCCGGCGCGAGGCCTGGGCGCGAGCCCGGATCACGCTGTTCGGCCATGCACTCCTGGAAAAGCTGACGCAGCCGCGCAAGGCGATCACCGCCCATGTCTGGGTCTTGCCCGAGCGCGCCGACCTGGCATCCCCCCTGGCCCTGCAGCAACTCACCCCCGAGCGGCTGGCCGACAAGCCGTTCCTGCCGCTGCCGGTGCTGGGTGTGCCGTCGTGGTGGCCGGCCAACGAAGACGCCGCCTTCTATGCCGACCCGGCCGTGTTTCGCCGACCTTGATTCGCTTCTGTGCCCCAAAAGAAAACAGCGGCCCGAGGGCCGCTGTTCTGATTCGAAGCGTCGATCGCCCGAGGGCGATCGTGCCATCGAAATTACTTCTTCGGGGCGGTGGCGCCTTCGCCAGCCGGGGTCAACCCGCCGCTTTTGGCAGCAGCCTTGGTCTCTTCCTTGCGCTCGGCGCGGGTCTTGGTCGAGCCGGCCGTGGCGGCAGGCTTGGGAGAGGCTTCGCCGGCCGGGGTCAGCTTGCCATCTTTGGCGGCCATATTGGTCTCGGCCTTGCGGTCAGCGCGGGTCTTGGTCGAGGCGGCTGCCGAGGCGGCCTTCGGCGAGCCTTCGCCGGCCGGGGTCAGCTTGCCGTCCTTGGCAGCAGCCTTGGTCTCGGCCTTGACATCGGCGCGCGCAGCGGGAGCCGAAGCCTGGGCGAACGAAGCCTGGGCGAACATGGCGGCAGCAACGGCGGCCACGACGGTGAGAGCGTTTTTCATCTTCATTGAATATCTCCTGAACAAAACGAGGGGGAAGGGCATTTCACGGGAGCCAACGCACTCGGAGCGACATGCCTTCAACTAGTCGACATGCTGGCGATCTGCCAGAGCCGACCGCATGAGCGCGGCCCGTATTAGAACGCGGGATCGGCCGATCGGTTGACGAAAGTGTTTGTTTCAAAGGGCGGCGGGGCCTCCGCGCGGCCGATCTGTTGCGCCGACGCCGCACCGCAGGCGCCTCGCGCCCATAATTCGTCCCGTGAAGCAAGCCAGACCGCCGCTGGTGCAAAGCCCGAAAGGGCGCACTGGAGGAAGGTCCGGACTGCACAGGGCGGCGTAGCAGTTAACGGCTGTCCACCGTGAGGTGAGGATCAGAGCAACAGAGACGAGTCCCTTGGGGCCGTGGCGAAGGCGCAAGCCGCAGCCACGAGCTCCAAGGGGGTGAAACGGGCAATCTCTACGCGCAGCAATACCAAATAGGCACACGTTGAGCGGCGCGGGCAACCGCGTCGCTCACGGCCCCGGCCCGGGGAGATGTGTGCGGGTAGGTAGCACCGAGCCGTGCAGCGATGCACGGCCCAGAGGAATGGCGGTCACATCTCTGTCCTTCGCAAGAAGGCAGGGATGCACAGAATCCGGCCTATCGGCTTGCTTCACACTTTTCATCGCCACACGCGAGGCTTCAATGCCGTGGCGACACGGCGCCGGCAGTGCGAAAGCCGCCCCACGCGCGCCGCTCTTGCAATTGCGCCGGCCAGCCCGAACTACCGCGATCACGGAGAACACAGATGGGCGCACCCGATGCTTTTTTGCTCGACGCGTACTCTCGAATCGTCAGCGACGTGGTCGAGCGCGTCAGCCCCGGCGTGGCCGCGGTCCAGGTTCGCGGCGATGGCACACCCGGCGGCGGTGGTTCGGGTTTTCTGTTCACGCCCGACGGTTACCTGCTGAGCAACTCGCACGTCGTGCGGGCGGGGCAGGCGAGCTTTGCAAAGGACAAACCGCGGCCGCGCTACGGCGTGTCGCTGGCCGATGGCCGCGGGTTCAACGCGCGCTGGGTCGGCGACGACCCCGACACCGACCTGGCCGTGCTGCACATCGACGGCCTGTCGCAGGGCAGCCTGACGCATGCCGCGCTGGGCACCACGGCCGGCCTGCGCCGCGGCGAGATTGCCATCGCCATCGGCAACCCGCTGGGCTTCGAGCACACCGTCACCTCGGGCATCGTCAGCGCGCTGGGCCGCAGCATGCGCACCAGCACCGGCCGGCTGATTCCGAACGTGATCCAGACCGATGCGGCGCTGAACCCGGGAAACTCCGGCGGGCCGCTGCTGAATGCGCGCGGCGAGGTGATCGGCGTCAACACCGCCATCATCCGCGGCGCCAATTCGATTTGTTTTGCCGTGGCCATCGACATCGCCACCTGGGTCATTCCGCAACGGCTGCGGCACGGCCGCGTGCGGCGCGCGCACCTGGGTGTGGGCGGCGGCACCGTGCCGCTGCACCGGCGTGTGGTGCTGGCCCATGGGCTGGCGCGGGACCACGGCGTGCGGGTGTTGAGCATCGAGAAGGGCAGCGCTGCCGACCGGGCCGGGGTGCGCGACGGCGACGTGGTCATCGGCCTGGACGGCGTGGACATCGACTCGGTCGACAAGCTGCACCAGACGCTGGACGCCAGCCGCATCCAGCGCGACTGCACGCTCAAGCTGCTGCGCGGCACCTTGTCGCCACAGCCGATGTATTTGCAGTTGCGGCCGACGGAGCGGGTGGCAGGGTGAAGCCGGAGCCGCTACGACGGCAAGATCTCAACGCGATTGAAGCCCACCTCTGCCTTGGTGCCCAGGGCCTCGAACGCCGGACGCGCTGCAGGCAACTCCGCCGCCATCAACTGGACGTCGACGACGTACGCCTTGCCTCGCTGATAGAGCCCCGGGCGTAATCCAGCTTGCTTAAGCCGAGCGGCGAGTTGCTCGGCCGCCGCCCGCGGCTGGGGTACGCGCACTCGCAACACACCGCCAGGCCCAAGCATCTCGGGGGGTTCGGGGTAGTCCGGTCGGTCCATCAGCTCGCGCACGGACACCACCCCCACCAGCAACGAGGCAGCCAAGGCAAGCAGGGGTCGCCTGCGGCGCCACCATGGAAACTCAACAACGTTCGATGTCGCGGCCGAAGGCGGCGGGGTCGCCGGCGCCGTTCGGTCGAAGAGACCCTCGTGACGTGCACGCTGCACCAGGTTTTGGCGCATCGCCTCCATCGCTATATCACTCGTCACGGCGGCCAGGCGCGGGTCGCCGTCGATCTCCTGTCGACGTTGTTCGAGCGCGACGCGCAGGGCTGCGCCTTCGCGCGCGGCAGTTGATCGGCTGTCTCGCGGCGCGTTTCCGGACAGCGCTGCGAACCACTCGCGATCGGAGTCGCTGAACTCTTTCGGGTCATGGTCATCCGTGCTCATCTTCGCCTCGCTCTCGATTCGGCCACAGATCCAGACATGGCCGCACTTTGGGGCGGAACTTCTCGCGGGCCGAAAACACCTGGCTCTTGGCGAGCTCGGCGTCACCGCCTACCTGTTTCGCGATTTCTTCGAGGCTCAACTCCTCCACGTGCCGAAGCAGCAGCAAGCTTGCAAGGTGCGGATGCGCCTTCTCGAATTCGATTAGCGCGCCTCGTACGCAGCGGATGAAATCGAACCACTCATCCTGCGTCGCCGTAGAGTGTGCCAACAGTGCCATCGCCGCTTCGACTCCGGTCGTGTCGGCCTCGCCGAAGGCGTTGTCCTCCGAGATGCTGTCCACCTTGGGCAAACGCTCGCGCTGCTTGAAATGGCGTGCGGACGAGTCCCTGAGTAGAACGTAGAGGAAGTGCCGCACCGGAGCTTCGCCGCGCCAGCGCGGAGCGGCGCGCAAGACTTCCATCCACAGGTCCTGCGCCAACTCCTGTACCTGGTCGATGGCGACGCCATTGGACGCAAGCCTCTTGACGAACAGTCTGCCGTAAGCCATGAACAGGGACGCCCAGGCCGACTCGGCGTCCGGGCCGCCCGCCGCCAGCTGCCGCATCCACCGGCCTTCCGCAGCGTCCCAAGACGGATCGACTGCCTTGAAGTCCCGCCGTACATGCATTTCGGCATTGTGCAGGTCACGCGTGCGCAAGTGACATCTGGTTACAAATTGGCGCAGCTCGGCACCAACCAAGACTGAGGAAACGCTCGCTCTCCTTCGGTGAGCCCGCTCGCACACACGCGAACGGCGCACCGAGGTGAGACACCCGGTTCGAGGCCCAGGCCAGGTCTCGCAGGGCCGGGCATCGCGCAACGGTCAACGCCGTTCCTTTCATCCATTTCGGAAAGGAACATTCGATGAACTCCAAGACCCTCAAAGCATTGGCTGCGCTGGCCCTCGTGGCGGCCGGGCTCCTCCAAACCACTGCGGCGCACGCGGGAGACGTGACGCCGAACTATGTTTCCCCCATCGGGACGCTGATCGTGATCTGGCTGTCGAATCTGCGCTGATCGACGATCCTCTGGCGCCGCGCCCGTCGCGGTGCCTTGATGTGACTTTCATGGCCGCGCCTATCGCGGCCATTTCACTTGAGGCTGTCTTCCGACAACAACAGGCGGTTCACAGGATTGCGACTCGTGAACGCATGCCTCAGTTCCGGCGCCAGTCGCGCCAACGCTGCAACCAGCCAGCGGCGACCCCGTTCCAGACATACCGACTGCTTTCGCGCGTCACCGGCGCATTCATGTGCGCGCGCCAGCGTATGCCAAGTCTCGGGCGGGTAGCACTTCGCGCTCAGTCCATCATCGGCGTATGCCTCGAGTTCGTTCGCACAGGCCAGCGCGGCCGCGGTTTCCGAAGCACCCGGCAATTCGAGTCGGCGAACGAGCTCACGCCAAAGCAGCGCTCGCGCGGTGCCGTGCAGCCCGCGCGACGCGCAGTCGGCTCGTGCGCGCGCCAGGCGCTCGATGGCGAGCGGTGCCGGCTCGCGGTACGAAGCTTCGAACACGACGCCCAGCACCAGCGGGAGGTCCGCATGTTCGGCCGCCAGGCGGTCGAACCGCGCCCAATGCCGTTCGGCAGGACTGCCATCGAGCTCTGCGGCGCGCGCCATCAGCCACGCCGATTGCATTTGCATGCCGGGTGAGATGTCGCCCAACAACTCGCCGATCGCTTCGCGCGCACGGTCCGGACGGCCCAGCACGAGCCACACGCCGGCGAGCGTGATGCGGGCCTTGGCGCGTGCGTCGGGGACTGTGTCGGCACCCGAGAGTTCGACCGCCTTGCGCAGCGATTCCAGCCCCTCGTCGTAGCGCCCCAGCGCAGCGGCAGCCGCCCCAAGCACGGTGTGATTGAGGACGAGCTGTGAGCTGTTGTCGGCAAGTCCGCAGTCTCGCTGCCTGGCGCGCGCGTTGACCGCGTGCGCGTAGGTCCCGGACAGATCGCCCGCTGCCGCGAGCAAGGCGGCCATGGTTCCTTCAGACGCGGCCGCGACCGCACGATCGCCGAGGGCTTCGGCGGCGGCCAGTTCCTCGCGCTGCGCAGCGACGGCGTTGACCAGCCTGCCCGCCGACCAGTGAACGAACATCAGCGCGTTCGCCGCCTTCACCATCTCTCCCGGCAGCCCATTGGCACGCGCCGCATTGAAGGCCTGCTGGGCGTGGTGCAGGGCATCGTCAGGCCGATGGCTCTGCGCGAGTGCGATCGCGAGTTGCGCGTGTACCTGGATGGCGAAGCGTTCGTGCAGGCTCACGCCGTCGAGTGCTCGCGTTGCTGCTGCCACCGCCTCACTCGCGCGTCCCTGTTCGAGCAGGGCCTCGGTCTGCGCGACGTCGCAGCGAAGGCGTTGCAGGCTCGTCTCGGCAAGCGCCTCCACCTCGGGAATGGCCTCGAGAACCGTGGCACCGCCATGACACAGTTGCAACCCGTCCAGACGTGCAAGCAAGGATTCAAAACGGGCAGAGCGGTCTCCAGCCTCGGCGTGGCAGCGGGCGGCGCGTTCGAAGAGTTCGGTCTGTTCGGCCAGATGTCCGGCCAGCCGAGCTGCCTCGCCGGCAGCGTGCCACGCTCTCCCTGCCTCCAGCCATCGCTTGCCCTCTTCCCAATGAAGGGCGACACGCGCTGACGGTACCTTTCCTTCATCTTGCAGGATCGACGCCCACTGTCGGTGCAGCGATTGCCGGACTCCAAGCGGTACTGCCCGAAGTGCCGCCTCATAGACCAGGTCGTGGCTGAATGCTTCGCCCCGAAGCACGTTGTTCGCTTCGAGGATTGCCCAGGATTCGCTCAGTGCCAACGGCGCACAGTCCAGAAGACTCGCGGCTCGATCGACTGTGAGGTCAGCGCCTCCGACCGCAGCCACCTGAAGGAGATCACGCACGTTCGCCGGCAGGCTGCGCACGCGGGCGTCAAGCAAGGCGTGCACCGATTCCGGCAGCGCGAGCGCCTCCGGCCCCAGCAGGTCGGCGCCGCTGGCCACCGCATGTTGCAGCGTGGCCAGGGTGTAGAGCGGGTGGCCGCCGGCGCGACGGTACAGCTGCGCCGTCAAGCGGCCATCCACCAGTGCGGGCAGCGCCAGGCTCACGAGCAACTCCGACAGCTCGGGCTGCGTCAGCGGCTGCAGCTCGATTCGCACGGGGCGGTGCGAATCGATCAACCACGCATTCAACTGCGCTCCTGTCCCCTCGTCGGTCCACTTGCGTGACGCAAAGCCGAGGCGCAAGGTGGCCATCGCCGGGCTTGCGGCAAGCCAGCGCAGCGTCTCTAGCGATGAAGGATCGCTGTTGTGAAGGTCGTCGACGACGATCGCCCGCAGGCCGCGTGCCAGCGCCGCGACCAGCCAGGTCTCGATGGCATGGCGCAGTACCGCGAGGTTTGCGCTTGCCTGAGGCGCTGTTCCGAACTCCGACCGCACTCGTGCCAGTTCGGCACGCAGCGCGGGGCTGCAGTCGGGTGCGAAGCGCCGTTCGATCTGCAAGAGCAGCCGCCCCAGCAACGCGTCCGCGGATGCCTGGTCGCCCGGGCGCGCGGAATCCGACACCAGCCCCTCCTGGTCTTGCACGAACGCTTCCAGCAGGCGGCTCTTGCCGAGACCGGCTTCACCCACCAGCAAGAATGGCTGCGGAACCTGCCAGGCCGCGACCATGGCCGACCACGGGCCACGGCGGCCGACGATCACAGGCGGGCGCAGCAGACTCACCGGCACCGGCCGGCGTACCAACGTGACGGTGGCCTCGGACGTCTCAATGGTCAGGAACAGCTGCTGCGTTTCGGCGCTGGGGCGAGCGCCGAGCTCATCGCGCAAGAGCGCATGCAGGCGCCAGTAAGTGTCCAGCGCCGCAGCCCGGTCGTCGCGCAGGTAGTGCAGGCGCATCAAGCGCCGCCAGCCCCGTTCGGCCAGCGGCACCAGTTCGACGATGCGGCGCGCCAGCCGCATCGCTTCGTGCAGGCGCTGCTCTCCCTCCAGTGCCTCCGCACGGTCGGTGAGCACCTGCGCGCAGCGCTCGGCCACCAGGACGCGCGCTTTGCCCAACCACCGGTCGAGTTCGTCGTGGTCGCCGAGGTCCACCCCGGCCAGCAGGCCCAAGGTCGACAGAAGTACGTCGTCGGGCAGCTCCTGCAATCTGAGCACGTCGACCGCGAAGCCGCGATGCAGCGCGACCGTGGCACCTACATCGACGAGTGGCGTGCCCGCCGCCGCGTGCAGTCGGCTGGCACGCTGGCGCAGGCTGTCGGCAGCCTGCGCCGGCTTGCTGGCAGGCCACAGCAACTCGCACAGTGCCAAGCGCGGCTGAGGCCCGTCAAGGGCGAGCTTGGCCAGCAACGCGGCATCCTTGCGTGGCAGCGGCGTCGGCGGGTTGCCGCCGATCTGCCAACGCGGTTCGCCCAGCAGGTGCAGCCACGGTGCAGACGTCGGGTCGTCCTGAGTCGGTGTGTCCTTCATGTTCCTCGCCCTGTACGAGCCCGGTGCGCTCTGCGCCATTCTCGGGGCCTTGTCCATCACAGCCTTGGAAGCTTGCACGAGATATGCCACCATGTCCCATCCCTGAGACAGGCCGCGCGGAAAATGAGACCTTCGAGAGTGCGTGGGATCGTCAGCGTGCGACGCATGGTCGCGAGGGCGCTCGTGGCCTTGCCTTTCGCAGTGCAAACAGTGCAGGCCGCCGATGTGAACTCTTCCAACCCGTACGACGTGGCGTACTACTGTCTCGTCGCGCGCGGGTCGGACGGCGACGATGCGGCGCCGCTGCGCTTGGCAGGTGTGCCGATGGTCATGCAGTCTCCCGGGGTGGCGTTCGCGCAAGGCACTTACCCGATGTTTCGGCCGGGTGCGGCGGCATCCGGAGTGGCGCTCGACTCGCTGCCCAACTTCTTCGGCGGTGGGCAAGCGTCGCCAGTCATCCAACCGCTCCTCGAAGGCAGCTCTGACCTGGTCGCCGGCCGACACGCTGCTGCCGAGCGCGGGCTCGTCGCATGCGCGAAGGCGGCATCCGGTGCCTCCAACAGCCTGCTCGAAGCGGCGTGCACCAACAATCTGGCCCTGGCGCACGCGATCCAGGGCAAGTTCACGCAGGCCCGCGCCGAACTCGAGCGGACGCTGCACCTTTACCGCTCGCCTCGTGATGTGCCGGCCGATCTGCCCGCATCCTTTATGAATCCTATGGTCACCGGCCTGGCGCAGTTGCCAGGCGGCGTGCTCGATCGACTCATGCCGTCGCTGAAGCCCAAACTCCAGGAGGCAGCGACCAACGCATGGCGCCAGGCCGAGCGGGTCGACGCGCGCCGTGGCATTGAGCGCACGATGCTGAACCTCGGCAACCTGGATTTCGTGGCGGGGCGCATGGCAGACGCCGAACGCTCGATCAAAGGCGCGCTCGACAGCCATGCGGCCGACGAATCACGAGTTTGCAAGGTGGCGGCTGCGAACGACCTGGCTCGTGTCTACCGGCGCCTGGGTCGGCAGGCCGAGGCCCAGGCCCTTCGCACAGCCCGCGCTCCGGGCGCGAAAAGTGGCGGGCGCGAGGTGGACGGCGACATCTCAATGGTCGAACTCGGCGCCGTCTACCTCGCGGCGGCAGGCACCGGACAGGCGAGCGGCCGCGGCGAGCCCACTTCGCCGCAGGTCATCGCTGCGACGACAGATGGACGAAGTGCGCGGAAGTTCACCGCCTTGGGCGAGGCGACGGGCCGCTTCGACGATGGGAGCCTGTCGCAACTACTCGCCAGCGCATCGCGCGACGCCACGAGCCTTCCACCCGCCCGCGCGACCGCAGCCTGGCAACGCCTGGCGTTGCGCGCTTCGTCCGGCCGCCGCCCGGACATCGAGTTCACGGCCCACGCGACGCTGATGAACTTGTTCGCGGCTCAGGGGCAGCCGAACACCGCCGTGTTTCACGGCAAGCAGGCGGCCAACGTCGCGCAGGCCACGCGATCGGCGTTGAACGATCGCTCTCCCTCACGCGACTCTCGGCGCTCCTTCTTGCGCGATAGGCGCAAGGTCTACGTGGCGCTGGCGCAGTTGCTGCTTGATCAGAACCGCCTTGCCGAGGCCGAGTCGGCGCTGCAACTGCTGAACGAGGACGAAGGCCGGCAGTTCGCCGAGGAAGGCTCGGGCGCATCCCTGGGAACGCTGTCGCTGTCGAGTTCCGAACAGACGCAGCAACGGCAAGTCGACGACGCCGTGCTTCAACTTCGCCAGGCGGAAGAAGCGCGCGTGGCCGCGGTGGCGAAGATGCCGCTGGGCGCCGGCGCGCTGCTCATGGTCGAGACGGGGCAGATCGAGAAAATGCGGTTGCAACTGGGCCTGGCACTGCCGGGCCTCGCCGACCCGGTGAGGCGAACGCCCTTGCGCGGGCCGGCGGACAGCCCGCTGTTCCAGGGCATGCTGGCCGACCTGCGCGACTTCTTTGTAGGCCCTGGAATGCGCGCCGAGAAGTTCCTGGACCATCTGATCGAGGACGCGCCGCAGTTCGATCCGCCCGCCAGCCCCCAGGAACGGGCACAGCTGGCCGACGCAAAGAAGCGGCTGCCTCGGGCCCTGGCCGACCTGGCGCCGCTGTTGAACAACGTTCCCGATGGGCCTGCCGTCACGGTCACCACCCGGCGCGTGGGCGAACCGCGATCCGAGGACGTCAACCTGACGTGGTACATCGGTGCCGAGCCGACGGAACGCGTCTGGCGGAGCATTCGCACCGCCGATCTGGTCGAAGTCCGCTATCTGCAAGGTCGCGCGGTTGCAACGTTGGACGCTGCGGCGGAGATGCCCGATGCTGTGGCCGCCGTACGCGATGACACGAGGGCGCTGCTGGATGCTCAGCCCGTCAAGACCGCGCTGCTGTACTACCTGCCCGGCGAGGATCGGCTCGATGCGTTGCTCGTCAGCAGCACCGGGCGCCGGCACTTTCGCCTGGCAGTTCCACGCGCCACGCTCAATGCGGAGATCGATTCGTTCGTCAAGCTGCTGCGCCAGCCGGAACGCGACCCGCGCGTCGCCGCGCACGCGATGTACCAGCGGCTGTTCGCGCCGCTGGAGCAGGCCGTTGAATCGACTGGGGCTCGTGTGCTCGCGCTGTCGCTGGCCGACCGGCTGCGTTTCGTGCCCTTTGCGGCACTGCGCAGCGAACAGGGCTGGCTGGTGGAGCGGTACGCGATGGTTCGGCATCCGGGTGGGCAACTCGCCGGGCAGCTGAAGCCGGCCTCGCCGAACTGGCGCGTCGCCGCGTTGGGCGTGACCCTCGGCAGTGGCGAGTTTCCGCCGCTCGCGAGCGTCCGCAGCGAAATCGCCGCGGTCGTGCGCCAAGGGGGCGCCGCCTCTGGTGCGTTGCCGGGCGAGGCCTGGCTCGACAAGTCGTTCACTGCCGAGCGGTTGCGCACGGCCATCGGCAGCGGAGCGCAGGTGCTGCACATCGCCAGCCACTTCAAATTCGTTGGCGGCGATGCCGCGGCGTCTTACTTGCTGCTCGGCGATGGAAGCCGCCTCAGCCTGCGCGAACTGGCGGGGCCGCAGTACCGGTTCGACCGCACCGAGTTGGTCACGCTGTCAGCCTGCGCCACCGGCCTCAGCGCCGACGACCTCTACGGCCAGGAGGTGGACGGCCTGGCGGCCCTCTTGATGGGCCAGGGGGCACCCTCGGTGCTGGCGTCACTGTGGGAAGTGAACGACCTCAGCACGGCGACCCTGATGTCGGCGCTGTACCGCCTGCGCGAGGGCCAGAAGTTGTCCCGTGCGCTCGCGCTGCAGCAGGCGCAATTGGCCATGATCCGCGCGGCACTGGCGGCGAGTGGCGCAGACGCAGGCACTCGCGGGGTGTCGCGCGTGCGCCTGCCAGGCGATCCCGAACCGCAGCCCGGTGTCGACAGCGCGTTTGCTCCACCGGCGGCACTGGGTCAGGCTCACCCCTTCCATTGGGCGGCCTTCGTGCTGATGGGAAACTGGCTGTGATGCCGTGGCGCTGCGATGTTGTCGCTGCGACACTGCGACTGCTGGTGTTGCTCGCGGCTGCCGGCTCGACCATGCCGGCATGGGCAACGAACCGCGCGCTGCTGGTCGGTGTGAGCCAGTATCCGGATCTGCCGGTGGACCTGCAGCTGAAGGCGCCCGCAAACGATGTCCGGCTGATGCGCCAGGTGCTGCAGCAGCGGGGCTTCGATACCGCCAACATCGAGATCCTGGCCGACGCCGTTGATGGCGCGCGCCTGCCCACCCAGCGCGCGATCCTGACCGCATTGCAGGGCCTGGCCGATCGATCACGGCGCGGCGACAACGTCTACCTCCATTTCTCCGGCCATGGCAGCCTGCAACCGGCCGGTACGGCCACGACGGCGCCAGCGTCTGGCTGGCAACCGATCTTCCTGCCGCGCGATGTGCGCGGCTGGGACGGCAAGTCCGGCGTGGCGGTGCCGAACGCCATCGCCGACACCGCGCTGCGCGACGCCATCGACCGCATCAACGCAGCCGGCGCCTTTGTTTTCGCGGTGTTCGACGCGTGCCACTCCGCCCGATTGGTTCGGGGCGCTCTTCCGGGCACCGATGCCTCACTGGTGCGCGTGCGGCAGGTGTCGCCGCAGGCATTGGGTTTGGCGGCCCAGGCGCCGGCCGATGTGTGGCCGCTGTGGGTGACGCAGCCGCGTGACGGCTCTACCTCCCGTGATCGTGGGCGCGCGGTGTACTTCTACGCAGCGCAGAGCTACGAGCTTGCCGCATCGCTGCCGATGCCCGCGGGGCTGCGCGACCGGTGGCATGGCCTCTTCAGCTGGCACGTTGCGCAGGCACTGGCGCTGGGCCAGCCGATGAGCCACCGCCAACTGGGGCAGCACCTGCTGTCGCGCTACGACCAGCTGCCGGCAGCCACAGCCACGCCGCTCTACAGCGGCGATGGCTTGGACGAGCCGGTGTTCGGGCAGGAGGCACCATTCGTTCGCCAATGGCCGCTGGAGCGCCGGCAAGGCCGCTTGCTGCTGCCGGCGGGAGCACTCTCGGGCTTGGCGGAAGGAGCGTTGTTGGCGCTGTTGTCCGATCCCATCGCGCCCGGCGGCAACCCGGCACTGGTACCCAGGGGCACGCTGGGCTTTGCTCGCCTGTCCATGCTGGAGGCCAATCAAGCGTGGCTCGATGCCGTGCCTTGGCAAGGCTACGCGGCTCCTTCGGTGGCTCAATTGCCAGCGGGAAGCTGGGCGCGACTGGTGAGCAACCCGCCATCCTTCGCATTGCGTGTGTCGAGCGAGAACGCCGGATGTCGAACCGGATGTCCGGCCGGTCGCGCCCTGACGCAGCTGCAGCGCCAAGGCATTCCCGGCGTCGACGCACACTGGGTCGCCAGTTACGAACAGGCTGACGTCCGGCTGCGCGCCACCGATCGCGGCGTTCGGCTACTGCTGCCCGGCGCCGCCGACGGTGATCGCTCGACATGGGGCTACGCGGTACCGTCGACGGATGACACGACCAGTGTCGAAGTTCTGGCGCAGCAGACGGCCGCTGCGCTGCATCGCGTGGCACGCACCCGCAACCTGTTGCAGCTGGCCGCGCGTCTGGCGCTGCGAAACCCCGCCTCCGGCCTCGAAGTCGCGTTGACGATCAGGCGCCTCACCGGCGCGCCCGAGGCAACGGTGTCGAACGATCGGTTGGTCGAACTGGGCCCGGGTGATGTGCTGCTGCTGGACGGGCGCAACGCCGGCGGCGACCCGCTGGACATGGTTGCGTTCTGGCTCGGCGCCGACCAGAGCATCCGGCGGATTTACCCTGAGGACGCTCGGGATGCTCCCCGGTTGGCGGTCGGCGATCGGCTGCGTCGGGCCGGCTGGAGCGTCGACGAACGAAGCGAAGGCATGGAACGCCTGCTGATTCTCAGCGTGCCCATGCGTCGTGGGCAGGAAGCCGCCGACTTCCGCTTCCTCGAACAGTCGCCGCTGTCCAGGCTGCGTGGCGCGGTCGATGCCGATCTGCAGGCCCTCCTCGATGCCTGCTTCGCCGACCATCGGGCGCGTGGAGACACGTCGCCCGCGCTGCCGACCGAGCGCCTGGGGATGCAGGTTTACACCTTTCGAATCACGCCTTGATTGGCGGCGGCTGATCTCGGCAACACTGGCGGGGCGAGCTCGAGATTTGAAAAACTCACCCGATGGTTGAAGCAAGACGCAGACGACGAGGGGCCCTGCTCGGGGGCGGTGGCGAGGCTGACCGAGTGCAGGTGGTCGACATGCTGGGCAGCGCATGCACGTGCGCTGGGAGCATGGCGCGGCGGCCACGCCGCACGGCCAGTTGGCCTTCTTCGCGGAGTACCTGGCCGCCACCCGCGTATTCGAACGCTGGGTGCCGGCATGCCCGCTTGCAGCGGCAACGCGCCAGACAAACGCGATCTGCTGGGCATGTTGATGCTGGGCTTGTTGACCATGCGACCCGGCCATGTGCTGCACTGACCGGCATGCGGTCGGTCGCTCCGGCGCTGTACCACGCCTGTGTGATCTTCTGAGTGTTCCGTGTGGGTGGTGGCCACGCCAGTCATTCGCTGGTCACTCACCCCAGCGTAGAACCACAGTCATGGATTCCCGTGACCTGAAGGTTCGACAACGACGCAGGAGACCCCCGCCATGATTCAACGCGATCCCGTTCGCCGAGCAGGCGCCGTGCCCGACATTTTCCGCCATCTCCGTATGCCTGTTGCGCTCAATTGAAAAGCGGGCGAACTGTCGGGCCTGTGCTGCGACCCGACCACCGATCCACCGACGAAAGCCATGCCATGAAGACTTCATCATTTCCGACCGTCCTTGCGCTTCTAACGGCGTTGTTCCTGCCGGCTTGCGGAGGCGGAGGCGGTGACACGCCCGCGCCGGTGCTCAGTCCACCCGCCGTGACCACGCAGCCGGCACCGCAGACCGCCGACGATGGCGCCACGGCCAATTTTTCCGTCGTGGCCACCGGCGCGACGCCGCTGAGCTACCAGTGGCGCAAGAACGGCAGCAACATCAGTGGTGCCACGACCGACTCGGTCAGCGTCGCGGCGCCGTACAGCGACAACGGGGCGCTCTACAGCGTGGTGGTGAGCAACGCGGACGGCAGCGTCACCAGCGCCGACGCCGCGCTGACGGTCACGCCGCTGGCGCCCACCATCAACACACAGCCGCTGAGCGTCGCGGTGCAGGCCGGCGGCGGCGCCACGTTCAGCGTGGCTGTCAGCGGCGGCACCGGCCCGATCACCTACCAATGGCGCAAGAACGGTGCCGACATCTCCGGTGCCACAGTGGCGAGCTACACGATCGCGGCCACCTCGATCGCCGACAACGCCGCAGTATTCATCGTCGCCGTCACCAGCCCGAGCGGCACGCAACTCAGCAACACGGCAACACTGACCGTGTCGACGACGCCGCAACCGCCGGCTATCACCGCGCAACCACAGAACCGGACCGTGGCGCTGGGCCAAACAGCCACCTTTAGCGTGACCGCGGCCAGCAGCAGCGCGATCAGCTACCAGTGGAGCCGCAATGGTGTTGCAGTTGTGGGTGCGACTTCGGCGTCTCACACCACGCCGGCGTCGGTGGTCGCGGACGAAGGCGCCCAGTTCGCAGTGGCCGTTGCCAACAGTGCCGGCACCACGAACAGTACAGTGGCCACCTTGACGATCAGCAATCTGCCATCGGCGACAGTGAGCCAGGTCAGTTCGGGCTACTACCACTCCGTGGTGCTGAAGACCGACGGCAGCGTTTGGAGTTGGGGAGGCACCGGCTATGGGTTGATGGGAGTCGGCTCCGAACCCGTGACGCCGGGCAAGCCAACGCGTGCCAAGAACAGTGACGGCTCGGCCTTCAACGGTGTGACAGGCGTATCGGCGGGATACCAGCACACCATGGCCGTCAAGGCTGACGGCACGGTCTGGGGCTGGGGCTACAACATCGGCGCGCTCGGTGATGGCAGCCCGACCATTCGAACCAGCCCGGTTCAGGTGAAAGACGCCGCGGGGGTTCCGTTCACCTCGGCCGTGCAGGTGTCAGCCGGCCAGAACTACACGTTGGCGGTGAAGTCCGACGGATCGGTATGGTCCTGGGGCTACAACGCTTACCAAGTGCTGGGTGATGGCACAACGACCGCCCGGCTCAATCCAGTGCCGGTGCTGGCACCCGGAGGAGGCGCTTTCAATGGTGTTGCCAAGGCGGCGGCCGGGCAGTACCACTCGATGGCATTGAAGACCGACGGCACTGTCTGGGCCTGGGGCCGAAACGTCTATGGCCAACTCGGCGATGGTTCGACGGGTTCGGTTGCCATCCCGGTGCGGGTCGACATCACACCCGGCGTTGCTTTGACGGGAGTGGCCGCGATCTCAGCAGGGCTTGAGCATTCGTTGGCGGTGAAGTCGGATGGAACGGCCTACGCCTGGGGATACAACGTTCTGGGGACGCTGGGAGATGGCACGACGAGCAATCGGTCCCGCCCCGCACTCGTGAAGGATCTGGCCGGCAACGCATTGACCGGAATCGTTGCGGTCGCCGCCGGCGCCAATTACTCCATGTTCCTCAAAGCCGACGGCACCGTCTGGGCCAGCGGCTACAACAACATCGGGCAGTTGGGAGACAACACCACAACGCCATACCAGATCAATCCCACTGTCGTCAAAGACGCCGCGGGCACCACGTTCGGCGCCGTAAACCAGATCGCTTTGACGCAGACGCACACGGTGGTGCGGCGCGTCGACGGCACCGTTTGGGCCTGGGGCTTCAACGGCAATCAGCAACTCGGTGACACCAGCACCGTCAACCGGCGCAATCCGGTGCAGGCGCCAGTGTCTGGTCCCTGAGCGCACGCAACGCATTCACCAAGGAAACACACCGTGAAAACAAGCACCCTGACCAAGATCGTCCTCGCATGCGCATGCCTCGCGCTCGCTGCCTGCGCCACCAAGAAGGTGCAACTGATGGGCGCCGTCACGCCGCTGGCCGACGGCACCTACAAGTCTTTCGTCAAAGCGCAGGACGAAGCCGCCGCCATGAAGATCCTGACGAACGACGGCAACGCGACATGCGACAGGGACGGCAAGAAGCGCTTTGTCGTCGTCTCGCAAGAAAACGCGAGGAAGGATGCACCTGAGGTGAAGACGGAAAACAAGCTCCTCGATGCGGCGGTGGCGCTGTCATCTGCTGGCAAAGGGCTGCGCAATGAGGCAAGCTTTGAGTCCGCGACGATATTCAAGTGTCAGTGAAGCCGGTTTCGCCAAGACACTCGCGCGGTCTACAGGGTCCATCGAACAGACAACTTCTCAGGAAATCGAAACTTCTCATTGAAAGCCAGGAGGTGATTGGGATGATGCTGCCCCACTGTCGATACGCGGTAACGGTTCTCTGTGCAG
Source organism: Methylibium sp. (assembly GCA_031415135.1). Taxonomy (GTDB): domain Bacteria; phylum Pseudomonadota; class Gammaproteobacteria; order Burkholderiales; family Burkholderiaceae_C; genus LGRD01. The sequence continues at coordinate 41,939 of JANORB010000052.1, read as the reverse complement.
CCTTCTTGTCCATTGGCGTCCTCGCAAAAGATGTTGAAGCGTCAAGGGAAGGCAAGAGGCCAACTCAAGATGTGAACAAGGTCTTGCCTACCGACGAGGTTGCAAACGCTGAAGTCGACGCCAGCTTCCGGCGATGGTCCTCGACTTGGATGTTGGACCGGTATCTGCCAGGCAGCGCACATGCCACCGAGAGAGGGCTCAAAGACGAGACCTATGTGGTTCGAGGACTCTTCGACTTTGCGCGCTCGGGTACGAAACTGACCATCCCTTTTGCTGCGGCGTATTCAAAGGTGAACGGTCGCTATACCCTCTCGAATCTCTGCTACAACGATGCTTCGTCAGGCATGACGGATTGCATCAACCCGAAGGACAGCTTGGAAAGCCGGCGCGCAGCCGCCGCGCAATCGCGCCAGTATCTGGGGTCTATCGTCATGCTCGGTCTTGTAGCAGCAATGTCTGAAGGTGAGACGTGTGTCAAGCGATACACATTCTTCGGCGAACCCTATTTCGAGTGCGAGTGACGGGCTACTTTGAGGATGTGCCGGTCGCAGGCTGTGCCGAGGCCGGGCTATCGCTTGCTGCTGTCAACAACGGTATCGCCCCATCCGACCCCGTGCCCAGCAACCCGGTCCGCGTGTAGATCGCCAGCTTGTCGCGCGTGTCGGCAATGTCCATGTCGCGCATCGTCAGCTGGCCGATGCGGTCGGCCGGCGTGAACGCACCGGCGCCCTTTTCCATCGTCAGCCGCTCGGGGTGGTAGGTGAGGTTGGGGCTGGTGGTGTCGAGCAACGAGTAGTCGTTGCCGCGGCGCAGCTCCAGCGTCACCTCGCCGGTGATGGCGCGCGCGACCCAGCGTTGCGCGGTTTCGCGCAGCATCAGACATTGCGGGTCGAACCAGCGGCCCTGGTACAGCAGGCGGCCCAGGCGGCGGCCATTGCTTCGGTACTGCTCGATGGTGTCTTCGTTGTGGATGCCGGTCACCAGCCGCTCGTAGGCGATGTGCAGCAGCGCCATGCCGGGGGCTTCGTAGATGCCGCGGCTCTTGGCTTCGATGATGCGGTTTTCGATCTGGTCGCACATGCCCAGGCCGTGGCGGCCGCCGATCACATTCGCCTCGGTGAACAGGTCCAGCGCGGTGGCGAAGGTGCGGCCGTTCAGCGCGACGGGCTGGCCTTCTTCGAAGCGCACCGCCACCACCTCGGACTTGACGGCCACGTCGTCGCGCCAGAACGCCACGCCCATGATGGGCTGCACGATGTTGATGCCGTTGTTCAAGAACTCCAGGTGCTTGGCCTCGTGCGTGGCGCCTAGGATGTTCGAGTCCGTCGAGTAAGCTTTTTCGGCGCTCATCTTGTAGCCGAAGCCGTGCGCGGCCATGTAGGCCGACATCTCGGCGCGCCCACCCAGCTCGTCGATGAAGGTCTGGTCGAGCCAGGGCTTGTAGATGCGCAGATTCGGGTTGGCGAGCAGGCCGTAGCGGTAGAAGCGCTCGATGTCGTTGCCCTTGTAGGTGCTGCCGTCGCCCCAGATGTTGACCTCGTCTTCGCGCATCGCCACCACCAGCGTGGTGCCGGTGACGGCGCGGCCCAGCGGCGTGGTGTTGAAGTAGGTGGCGCCGCCGGTCGAGATGTGGAAGGCGCCGCACTGGATCGCGGCGATGCCTTCGGCCACCAGTTGCGGGCGGCATTCGATCAGGCGTGCTTTCTCAGCGCCGTAGGCGATGGCCTTGCGCGGGATTTCGTCGTAATCGGTTTCGTCGGGCTGGCCCAGGTGGGCGGTGTAGGCACAGGGCAGGGCGCCCTTGGCGCGCATCCAGTGCACCGCGGCGCTGGTGTCGAGCCCGCCGGAGAAGGCGATGCCGACACGTTCGCCCTGGGGGAGTTCTTGCAGGATGTTGGTGGGCATGGAGGCTCCGAAACCCGCAATTTTAGGTGCCCTCCGGGAAGGCACCCACAGGGTCTGGAGCGCTCACTCGTTGCGGCGGCGGGTCAGGGCGTCAGCCGGCTCTTGATGAAGGCGGCCAGGTCTTCGTTGTTGGCGGTGGTCAACGAGGTCTGGTAGACGTTCATGCCGCGGACCTTGCGGTACGAGGCTTCGAGCGCCGCCACCGTGACGCCCTTCTGGATGCCCTGGATCATGTCGGCCGGTTCGGAGCCGTGGCAATTGGCGCAGCTTGCGTAGACCAACGCGCCGCGTGCAACTTGCGGGCTTGGTGTTGGGGCAGGCGCGGGTGCGGGTGCGGGTGCGGGTGCGGGTGCGGGTGCGGGTGCGGGTGCGGGTGCGGGTGAAGGAGCCGGCGCGGGCGCCGGTGCCGGGGCCGGCGCAGGCGCAGGCGCAGGCGCAGGCGCAGGCGCAGGAGTCGCTTGCGCGGTCCGGCTGTCATCGGCCCCGCCGCCACAAGCCGCCAACATCAGGCCGGCCAGGCCGATGGCCGACCACTTGGATTTCGTCGGCGCCAGGCTTCGATTCAACATCGCAGACTCCACTGTGTTGTCTGCCAGGCCAGGCCGGCAGGTGCATGCACTGTAGGGGTCGACAGGGCGCGGCGCGAGTGCTTGCAACCTGCCCTTACCTCGGTGACGATTGCCTGCGCGAGGCACACATTCGCGCGCAAAGACTTACCCCTGCGGGCGCGCGGCGCGCCGCGCCACGGCGCGCGAACAGGTCGTTGCCGGGGCCCGGCTAAACTCGATTGCTGCCGATGAATCCCGACGCACAAACCCTCTGGCGCGCACCGCGCTGGGCCCTCGCCGTCTTGCTCGCCTGCCTGGGCATGCTGGGGCCGTTCTCGATCGACACCTACCTGCCCGCCTTCACGGGCATCGCACAGACGCTGGGCGCCACGCCGGTGCAGATGCAGCAAACGCTGTCGGCCTACCTGTTCGGCTTTGCGATCATGAATCTGTTTCACGGCGCGCTGTCCGACAGCATCGGCCGCCGGCCCGTGGTGCTGTGGGGCGTGGCGATCTTCACGCTCGCCTCGGCCGGCTGCGCGCTGTCGCAGAACATCGCCGCGCTGGTGTTCTTTCGCGCGCTGCAGGGCATGGCGGCCGGCGCGGGCATCGTGGTGTCGCGCGCGGTCATCCGCGACATGTTCCCGCCCGCCGACGCGCAGCGGGTGATGTCGCAAGTCACCATCTACTTCGGCGTGGCGCCGGCGGTGGCGCCGATCGTCGGCGGGCTGCTGTTCGTGTACGCGGACTGGCATTCGATCTTCTGGTTTCTGGCGGGCATCGGCGCGGCGCTGTGGCTGGCCAACTTCAAGCTGCTGCCCGAAACACTGCATGCCACGCAGCGCCAGGCCTTCAATGCCCGCAACCTGATGCGCGGCTACTGGCAAATGGGATCGAGCCCGCGCTTCCTGATGCTGGTGCTGGCCAGCGGCGTTCCGTTCAACGGGATGTTCTTGTACGTGTTGTCGGCGCCGGTGTTTCTGGGCGAGCACCTGCACCTCGGCCCGACCCAGTTCTTCTGGTTTTTCCTGCTCACCATCACCGGCATCATGTCGGGCGCCTACCTGTCGGGCCGTATGGCCGGGCAGGTGAAGGACAAGCACCAGATCAAACATGGCTTCGTCATCATGATCGGGGTGTCGCTGTTGAACGTCGCGCTCAACCTGATGTTCGTTGCGCAGGCGTGGTGGGCCATTCCGCTGCTCGCGGTCTACGCTTTCGGCTGGGCGCTGATGGTGCCGGTGGTCACGCTGATGGTGCTGGACCTGGTGCCCGAGCGGCGCGGCATGGCCTCGTCGTTCCAGGCCTTCGCCGGCAGCCTGGCCAATGCCCTGGTGGCCGGTGCGGTGGCGCCGCTGGTGATGCACTCGACCGTCGCCCTGGCCGTGGCCTCGATGCTGATGATGAGCATCGGCGTGGTGGCGTGGGTCTGGGTCAAGCCGCGTGTGACGTGACGCGCGCGCGGCGGAAGGGGCTTGGTGAAACCGCTGCACCGTGCGCGCGCGTGGGCCACTGTTCGACGCGGCGGGCGGCCTGATTCGCGCTGCCGGTCCGCTCAAGACCGGCGCGGTTCGGCCGATATCCGCACAGAAGCCCGCCTGCCCCGGCGCCGCTGCCGGAGTGCCTCACCATGTTCTCGTTCCCTGTCGCCTTCACCCGCTCCGCCGTGGCGGGCTTGCTCGGCCTGATGCTGTGCAACCCGCCGGCCGTGGCCTCGGATTCACCGGCCCACGAGCCCAAGGCCGAGACCGCGAAGAAGAAGGGCGTGGCGCCAGCGGCCGCGATCACTGACAAAGCCAACGACAAAGCCAACGACAAAGCCGCCAAGGCTGCGCCGCGCGATGCCATGGACGTGCTGCGCGAGCGGCTGGCCGAAAAGCTGGGTGCGACCCCGGCGCCGGAGGCGAACGCGCTGCGCGTGGCGGCGCGTTCACCGGCGCCCGCGCCGGCCCCCGTTCGCACGGCAACCCACGCAGCGGCCACGCCACATCCCGCGCGGCCGGCGGCTGGGTTGCGCGCCCCCGGCGCGGCGGCGGTCGCGCACGGTTCGTCGCCGCGTGCGGCGCATTGGGACTACCAGGGCGATGCCGGGCCCGAAAGCTGGGGCCGGCTCAAGCCTGAATTCGCACAATGTGCGACCGGCACGCGGCAAAGCCCGATCGACATTCGCGATGGCATCAAGGTCGAGCTGGATCTGGTGCGGTTCGACTACAAGCCCAGCGCCTTCCGGGTCATCGACAACGGTCACACGGTGCAGGTGAACGTGGCCGGCGGCAACGCCATCGAGATCATCGGCAGGCGCTACGACCTGGTGCAGTTCCACTTTCATCGCCCGTCCGAAGAGCGCATCAACGGCCGTCTGTTCGACATGGTGGCCCACCTGGTGCACAAGGACATGGAGGGCCGGCTGGCGGTGATCGCGGTGCTGCTGGACCGCGGCTCGGCGCACCCGCTGATCCAGACCGTGTGGAACAACCTGCCGCTCGAAAAGGGCGAGGAACTCGCCGCCCGTGCCACGCTGGATCTGAATGCGCTGCTGCCGGCCGATCGCAGCTATTTCACCTACATGGGATCGTTGACCACGCCGCCTTGCAGCGAAGGCGTGTTGTGGATGGTGATGAAGGAGCCGGTGACGATATCGCTGGCGCAGGTCGGCATCTTCGCGCGGCTTTACCCGATGAACGCACGGCCGCTCCAGGCGGCCAGCGGCAGGCTGATCAAGGAATCCAATTGACGCCCAGGCTGAAGCCGCAACGCCGCCAGCGGCGAGCGCAAGAAGTCCCGGCGGCAGGGTTAGTACTTCGACCCAGAGATTTCGAAACATAAAAGCGCGTCTTCGACCCGATGGCGGCGTTGCAATTCCTCGCAATACCTTCGGGTATTGCTGTGGTTTGCGCCTTGCCCTCGGTCCGAATCCATCGCTTTCATCATGTTCCGAAACCTCTGCGCCGTAGTACTAGACTGAGCGCAGAACACACGCAACCGGCAATCAACATGACCCTGCTTCTCATCGGCCTCGTGCTGTTCCTCGGCATTCACTCGGTCTCCATCGTTGCGCCGGCGTGGCGCGATGCACAAGTCGCGCAGCGAGGCGAGCCGACCTGGAAAGGGATTTATGCGGTGGCGTCCGCGATCGGACTGGTGCTGCTGGTGGTCGGTTACGGCATGGCCCGCCAGTCGCCGGTGCTGCTCTACACGCCACCGGCCGCGCTGCGCCATGTGGCGTTGCTGCTGATGCTGCCGGTGTTTCCGCTGTTGCTGGCGGCTTACCTGCCAGGCCGCATCAAGACGGCCGCCAGGCACCCGATGCTGCTGGCCGTCAAGTTCTGGGCCCTGGCGCATCTGCTGGCCAATGGCAATCTGGCCGATGTGCTGCTGTTCGGGGGCTTTCTGGCCTGGGCGGTGGCCGATCGCATTTCGTTGAAGCGCCGCCCTGTGCGCGTGGTGCCGGGGGCCGCTGCCCGCCCCGCGAACGACCTGATCGCGGTGGCCGGTGGCTTGGCGCTCTACGCGGTGACGGTGCTGGGATTGCACCGTTGGCTCATCGGTGTGGCGCCGATCTGAAGACCGACCGGCGCTGATCCAGCGTGACTACACCGCCACGGACGTCGCGGCGGCCAGGCAGGCGTTGCACTTGCCAAGCCCCGGGATGCGGGCGTCCGGCTTGCCGTCGCCGGTCTTGAAGTTGGCCTGGCAGCGCCGGCAAACGTACATCTTCGAGCTCGACATCATGGGCTTCACGCCCGGTTGGCTCGCCGGGCGCGCGGCCGTGTATTCGGCCTGCGTCTGACGCAACTTCTGCGCGGTGTCGGTCGGGGTGCTGGGGGTAGGACGTCGTGTGGCCATGGTGTGCACTTTGATGACAAAGTTGACGCAAGCGCGTCGTCAGGGACAAGCACTCGCAATCCCCGATTGTCCGCGCATTCGCCGCCAAACGCACGAATATGGGCTCTCCAAGCTCACCCATCACTTTCAGAGCCGGGTGCAAGTCCTTATTTTAGAACACATTTTCCCTGCATCAACTTAAAGAACGTCGCCTAAGTGGTTGATTTCATTGATTTTTCGATGCAACTTTGATTGACCTGCCCAGGGTCATCCGCTAAAGTGGTGAAAAGTGCATTTTGGTGGGAGATTGTGGACGAAATCGTGTTCCAGGGGCCAAATGCCCTGACCTTGGACAGCAAAGGGCGCATTGCGGTGCCCGCGCGCCACCGCGATTTGCTGGCGGCTGCCGGTGTCAACGAACTCACGATCACCCTCCATCCCGATGATGCGCTGATGATATTTCCGCGCCCCACCTGGCTGAAGTTTCGCGAGCGGCTGGTGGCGCTGCCGTTCGATTCCAGCCCGTGGAAACGAATGTTCCTGGGCAATGCGATGGACGTCGAGATCGACGCGTCCTCACGCGTGCTGATCGCCCCCGAACTGCGCGACGCAGCGGGCCTGGTGCGCGACGTCAAGCTGATCGGCGTGGGCAGCCACCTCGAACTGTGGGACAACCAGCGCCACATCGAACAGTCGGCCCGCACCAAGGCCGGCGCCATGCCCGATTCGATCAAGGCCTTCGTTTTTTGACATGACCGAAGCCGCCACCTTCCAGCACACCAGCGTCCTGCTGGCCGAAGCCATCGACGCGCTCGTGACCACGCCCGACGGGCTGTACGTGGACGGCACGTTCGGGCGCGGCGGGCACGCGCGCGCGTTGCTGGCCAGGCTGTCGGCGCGGGGCCGGGTGGTCGCCATCGACCGCGACCCGCAGGCGGTGGAGGCCGCCACCTCGGGCGGCACGGCCATCATCGACCCGCGCTTCTCGATTCATCACGCCCGCTTCGCGCACATCGTGCCCTTGCTCGCCGACCTGGGCATCCACCGGATCGACGGCCTGTTGCTGGACCTGGGCGTCTCCTCCCCACAGATCGACAACCCCGCGCGCGGGTTCAGCTTCCGCTTCGACGGGCCGCTGGACATGCGCATGGACACCACCCGCGGTGAAAGTGCCGCGGAATTCCTGGCCCGCGCCGACGAGCGCCACATTGCGGAGGTGATTCGTGACCATGGGGAAGAACGGTTTGCTGTACAGGTTGCAAAGGCGCTTGTTGCTCGGCGCGAAGGCGGGAATCCTGTTCTCACCACAAAGCAACTTTCCGAAGTCGTGGCTCGCGCGGTCAAGACCCGCGAGGCGGGCCAGGACCCTGCAACGCGCACATTTCAAGCTCTTCGGATTTTCGTCAACGCCGAGCTTGAGGAGCTCGAACAGGGGCTGAACGCGTCGCTGCAATTGCTCGGCGACGGCGCGCGCCTGGTCGTCATCAGCTTTCACTCGCTGGAAGATCGCATCGTGAAGACCTTCATCGCACGCGAGAGCCGGCATGAAATCGATCGACGTGCTCCTTTCGCCCCCGAAAGGCCCACGCGCCTGACGCGAATGGCGCGCATCAAGCCGGGCGAGGCCGAAGTCCGCGCCAATCCGCGTGCGCGCTCGGCGGTCATGCGCGTGGCCCAACGCACCGCCGTGGGGGTGGCCGCATGACACGCCTGAACGTGCTGCTGCTGATCGCGCTGCTGCTCAGCAGCGTGTACCTGGTGCGCGTCTCGTATGACGCGCGCCGGCTCTTTTCGGAGCTTGACCGCGCGCAGGGCGAAGAACGGGTGCTCGAACACGAACTCGACCGGTTGAAGTCCGAGAAGCAGTCGCAGGCCACGCCGTTGCGGGTCGAGCGCACCGCGCGCGACCGGCTCCTGATGCGCAACGCCACGCCCGCGGTCACGCAGTACGTCAGCCATGCGGCGGCGGCATCGGCCGGGAGCGCGAAATGAAACTGTTCAGCCCGCGCAAGCAACCCGGTAGCCCGAAGCGCCCGCGTGGCGCGGCGCCGAACGTGCGCCGGGTGATGTACTCACCCAGCCCGTTGCTGGCATCGAAGACGCCGCCGTGGCGATCCAAGTTTCTCGTGGCCCTGGTGGGCCTGAGTTTTTGTGTTCTGCTGGGCCGCGCGATCTACGTGCAGATCGTCGGCAGCGCGTTCTTTCAGCGCCAGGGCGAGATTCGCTACGCCCGCACGCTGGACCTGCCGGCCAGCCGCGGCCGCATCGTCGACCGCAATGGTTTGCTGCTCGCCTCCAGTGTGCCGGCGCCGTCGCTGTGGGCGATTCCGAAAGACTTCGACGCCGACAAGCAGCAGCGCCGCCAGCTCGCCAAACTGCTGGGCATGACCGGTGCCGAGCTGCAAGAGCGGCTCGAAGAGACGCCCAACTTCGCGTGGCTGCGCCGGCAGGCCGACGACAAGCTCGTGAAGGACGTGCTGGCGCTCAAGCTCAAGGGCGTGCACCAGGTGCGCGAGTACAAGCGCGACTACCCGGACGGTGAGGCCACCGCGCACGTGGTGGGTTTCACCAACCTGGAGGAGCGCGGCCAGGAGGGTGTCGAACTGGCGTTCCAGAAAGAACTGGCGGGCCGCAACGGCACGCGCCGTGTCATCAAGGACCGGCTCGGCAAGGTGGTCGAGGACATCGGCGACAGCGTGGCGCCGGTGGACGGGCGCGACATCGAGTTGAGCATCGACTCGAAGGTGCAGTTCTACGCCTACCAGCGCGTGCGCGATGCGGTGGCCGCGCACAAGGCCAAGGCCGGCAGCGTGGTGGTGCTGGACGTGAAGACCGGCGAGGTGCTGGCGCTGGCCAACTACCCGAGCTATGCGCCGGCCGACCGCAAGAACCTGGGCGGCGCACAGTTGCGCAACCGCGCGCTGACCGACACCTTCGAGCCTGGTTCGACGATGAAGCCCTTCATCGCCGCGCTCGCGCTTGAAACCGGCCGCGTGACGCCCACCACGGTGATCCAGACGGCGCCCGGCCGCATGACGGTCACCGGCCTGCCGATCACCGATGCGCACCCGCACGGCGCGTTGACGGTCAACGAGGTGATCCAGAAGTCGAGCAACGTCGGCATCGTCAAGATGGCCATGCAGATGCAGCCGCGCGAGATGTGGGACCTGTACACCCAGGTCGGTTTTGGCCAGAAGCCGCAGATCAGCTTCCCCGGCGCGGTGACCGGCCGGCTGCGTCCGTACAAGACCTGGCGGCCGATCGAGCAGGCCACCATGGCCTACGGCTATGGCCTGTCGACCAGCCTGTTCCAGCTGGCCCGCGCGTACGGCGTGTTCGCGCACGATGGCGAACTGATGCCGGTGTCGCTGGTCAAAGTCTCGGAGCCGGTGCGTGGCATGCGGGTGTTGTCGGCCCAGACGGCGCGCGATATCCGGCACATGCTCGAACTCGCGGCCGGCAACGGCGGCACCGCGCCCAAGGCGCAGGTGATGGGCTATTCGGTCGGCGGCAAGACCGGCACCTCGCACAAGCAGGAGGCGGGCGCGTATGCCGACAAGAAGTACCGTGCCTGGTTCGTCGGCATGGCGCCGATCCGCAACCCGCGGATCGTCGTGGCGGTGATGGTGGACGAGCCGAACAACGGCAAGTACTACGGCGGCGACGTGGCCGCGCCGGTGTTCAGCGAAGTGGTGCAACAGACGCTGCGCATGATGGGCCTGCCGCCCGATCTGGACGTCAAGCCGCAGATCATGGCGCACACCGTGCCCGCGGTGCCGGAGAGTTTTTAGATGCCGCTGACGCTGCTCGATTCACCGCCCGCCGCGCTGGCCTGGATGCGCCAGCACGGCGTGCAGGGCTTGAGCGTGGACAGCCGCCGCATCCAGCCGGGCGACGCCTTCATCGCCTGGCCGGGCCATGCGCGCGACGCGCGCCAGTACGTGCGCCAGGCGCTGGGCGCGGGCGCCAGCGCCTGCCTGGTCGAGGCGCGCGGCGCCGAGGCATTCGACTTCGCAGACCCAGCCCGCGTGGCGGCGATGCCGGACCTGAAGGCAGCCACCGGCGCCATCGCCAGCGCCTTCATGGGCGACCCCAGCCGGCGCCTGCGCATGGTGGCCGTCACCGGCACCAACGGCAAGACCTCCACCGCGTGGTGGACCGCCCAGGCGCTCACTGCCCTGGGCCGGCGCTGCGGTGTCATCGGCACCCTGGGCGCGGGCGAGCCGCCGTCGGCGGCGCGTCCGCAAGGCTCGATGGCGCCCACCGGCTTGACCACCCCCGATCCGGTGGCGCTGCAAGGCGCGCTGCGCCGGCTGGCCGACCAGGGCGTCGAGGCGTGTGCCATCGAGGCCTCCTCGATCGGGATCGTCGAGCACCGCCTGGCGGGCACGCACCTCGACGTGGCGCTGTTCACCAACTTCACCCAGGATCACCTCGACTTTCACGGCACGATGGACGCCTACTGGCGCGCCAAGATGATGCTGTTCGACCACCCCGGTCTGAGCGCGGCGGTGGTGAACCTGGACGACTCGCATGGCGCGTCGCTGGCCTACAGCCTGCGTGGCCGGCCGCTGGCGGTGCTGACCTACTCGGCGCGGCGCGACGCCCGCCTGCGGGCGGCCAACCTGCGCTACGAGGGCGACGGCCTGTGCTTCGATGTGATCGAAGCCGGCGCGCAGGCCGAAGTGCGCACGCCGCTGATCGGCGACTACAACGTGTCGAATGTGCTGGCCGTGATCGGCGGGCTGCGCGCGCTCGGCGTGCCGTTTGCCGAGGCGGCGCGCGCGTGCTGGGCGCTGGCCCCGGTGCCGGGCCGGATGCAGCGCGTCGCCGCTCCCGGCGCCGGCCCCGAGGTGGTGGTCGACTACGCCCACACACCCGATGCGCTCGAAAAAACGCTGCTGGCGCTGCAACCGCTGGCCGCGCAGCGCGGCGGTGTGCTGTGGTGTGTGTTCGGCTGCGGCGGCGACCGGGATGCGGCCAAGCGCCCGTTGATGGGCGCGATGGCACAGCGCCACGCCATGCGCGTCGTCGTCACCAGCGACAACCCGCGCAGCGAGGCGCCCGCGCAAATCATCCAGCACATCCTGGCCGGCCTGGCCACGCGCGACCGGGTCGGCGTGGTGGAGGACCGGCGCGCCGCGCTGGCCCACGCGATCGCCGGCGCCGACGTGCGCGATGTGATCCTGGTGGCCGGCAAGGGCCATGAGGAATACCAGGAGATTGCCGGTCTCAAGCACCCGTTCTCCGACGTGCTGCACGCCGAAGCGGCGCTGCGCCAGCGGGGGCAAGCGGCATGATGACGCTGGCCAGAGCCCATGCCCTGTTGCCCGAGTCCACGCTGGTCGGCGACCCGGCAACGCTGATCGAGCGCGTGCACACCGACACCCGCACGCTGATGCCGGGCGACCTGTTCGTGGCACTCAAGGGCGATCGTTTCGACGCCCATTCCTTCCTGCCCCAGGCTCGCATCAACGGTGCTGCAGCGGCGCTCGCCGAGCATGGCTTGCTCCAGGCCGGCCTGCCGGGCTTGCAGGTGGCCGACACCCAACTCGCGCTGGCGCAACTCGCCAGCGCATGGCGGCGCCAGTTCCAGCTGCCGCTGATCGCGGTCACCGGCAGCAACGGCAAGACCACCGTCACGCAGATGATCTCGTTCATCCTGCACGCCTGGCTGGACCAGGCGGCGCTGGCCACCCAGGGCAACCTGAACAACCACATCGGCCTGCCGCTGACCCTGCTGCGCTTGCGCCAGGACGCTGAAACCTGGCACCGCGCCGCCGTGGTCGAGCTGGGCATGAACCACCCGGGCGAGATCGCCATGCTGGCGCTCATCGCGGCGCCCACGGTGGCGCTGGTCAACAACGCGCAGCGCGAACACCAGGAGTTCATGCACGGCGTGGAAGCGGTCGCGCGCGAAAACGGCGCGGTGATCGAAGCGCTGGGGCCGTCGGGGGTGGCGGTGTTCCCGGCCGACGACGCGCACGCCGCGCTGTGGCATGGGCTCGCCGGCAAACGGCCGGCGCTGACCTTTGCCCTGAATGGCGGCGCCGACGTGACCTGCCTGCCGGTGTGGGACGAGCGGCGCTGGGCCCTGATGCTGCAAACGCCGGCCGGATCGGCCGCGCTGCAACTCAACATCGCCGGCCTGCACAACGTCAAGAACGCACTGGCCGCGGCGGCCTGCGCATTGGCGGCGGGCTGCCCGCTGGGCGCCATCGAGCGCGGGCTGGAGGCGTTCGTGCCGGTCAAGGGGCGCTCGGAGATCTCGACCTGGGTCCGCGGCGGCCGCTTCGTGACCCTGGTCGACGACACCTACAACGCCAACCCCGACTCGGTGCGCGCCGCCATCGACGTGCTGGCCGGCCTGCCCGCGCCGCGCTGGCTGGTGTTGGGCGACATGGGCGAAGTGGGCGACAAGGGAGCGGAGTTCCACCGGGAGGTCGGCGCCTACGCGGCCCAGCGCGGCATCGAGTCGCTGTGGACCGTGGGGCCGCTGAGCGCGCACACGGCGGCAAGTTTCCGCGGCGCGCGCCACTTCAATACCGTGGCCGATCTGATCCGCGCCGTGCCACAGGCGCCGGAATGCAAGGCGGTGGTCGTCAAGGGCTCGCGCTTCATGAAGATGGAGCAGTTCGTCGCCGCGCTGGTGGCCAGCGGAGGGCAACCCCGTGCTGTTTAGCCTGTCGCAATGGTTGCAAACGCTGTCGCCGGAGTTCGGCTTCTTCCGCGTCTTTCAGTACATCACCTTTCGCGCGGTGATGGCCGCACTGACCGCGCTGATCATCGGGCTGGCCTTCGGCCCGTGGGTGATCCGGCGCCTGACCGAACTGAAGGTCGGCCAGCCGATCCGCAACTACGGCGTGGCCGAGCACCAGGCCAAGACCGGCACGCCGACGATGGGCGGAGTGCTGATCCTGATCGCCATCGGTGTGTCCACGCTGCTGTGGTTCGACTGGAGCAACCGCTTCGTCTGGATCGTGATGATCGTGACGCTGGGCTTCGGCGCCATCGGCTGGGCCGACGACTGGCGCAAGGTGGTCGACAAGAACCCCGAGGGCATGGGCTCGGCCGAAAAGTTCTTCTGGCAATCGGCCATCGGGCTGGTGGCCGCGCTGTACCTGGCCTTCAGCGTCAGCGAGACCTCCAACCTGCGGGTGGCCGAACTGTTCCTGCGTTGGGTTCAAAGCGGCTTCTCCAACGACCTGCCGCCCAAGGCCGACCTGAGCGTGCCGTTCTTCAAGACCATCAGCTACCCGCTGGGCGTGTTCGGCTTCATCACGCTGACCTACTTCGTGATCGTCGGCACGAGCAACGCGGTCAACCTCACCGACGGGCTGGACGGCCTGGCCATCATGCCGGTGGTGATGGTGGGTTCGGCGCTCGGTGTGTTCGCCTACGTCACCGGCAACGCGGTGTTCAGCAAGTACCTGCTGATCCCGTACAGTCCCGGCGCCGGAGAGTTGCTGATCTTCTGCGCCGCCATGGCCGGCGCGGGCCTGGCCTTCCTGTGGTTCAACACCCACCCGGCGCAGGTGTTCATGGGCGACGTGGGCGCGCTGTCGCTGGGCGGCGCGCTGGGCACCATCGCCGTCATCACGCGGCAGGAAATCCTGCTCGGCATCATGGGCGGCGTGTTCGTGGCCGAGGCGCTGTCGGTGATGCTGCAGGTGGGCTGGTTCAAGTTCACCCGCAAGCGCTACGGCACCGGGCGGCGCATCCTCAAGATGGCGCCGCTGCACCATCATTTCGAGAAGTCGGGCTGGAAGGAAACGCAGGTCGTCGTGCGCTTCTGGATCGTCACGATGTTGTTGTGCCTGGTGGGTCTGGCGAGCTTGAAGCTGCGCTGATGTCATGAAACATTTGATGGACACCACGGTTCTGGTGCTCGGCCTGGGCGAATCGGGCCTGGCGATGGCGCGCTGGTGCGCCCGCTGCGGCGCCAACGTGCGGGTGTGGGACTCGCGCGCGGTGCCGCCGCAAGCCCAGGCGCTGGCGCAGCATGTGCCGTCGGCACAGCGCTTGACCGGTGCGCTGGATGCGCAAGCCTTTGCCGGCGTGCAACTGATCTTGCGCAGCCCGGGGCTGTCGCCGCTTGACGAGCGCATCGCGCGGCCGCTGGAACAGGCCGCCGAAAGCGGTGTGCTGGTGCAAGGCGAACTCGACCTGTTTGCGCGCGCGCTGGCCGACCTGAAAGCGCAGCGCGGCTATGCACCGAAGGTGATCGCCATCACCGGCACCAACGGCAAGACCACGACCACCGCCATGGCGGCGCAGTTGATCGCGCGCGCCGGCCGGCGGGTGGCGATGGCCGGCAACATCGGCCCGACCATGCTGCAAACGCTGGCCGACGCGCTGGACCGCGAGGCGCCGTTGGCGGTGACCTTTGCGCCGCCCACCGCTGCCGCGCCAGGCGAGACGCAGGACGAGGACGAAGCCCGTCTGGCGGACCCCGGCGACGCGCAAGACCTGCGCCGCCTCGATGGCGTCGACGACGAAGCGCCCGCCGTCGTGCTCAAGCCGCCGCGCCCGGCAGCACCGGTGTTCGAGCACCTGCCCGAGGTCTGGGTGCTGGAGCTGTCGAGCTTTCAGCTGCACGCGGCCCAGGGTTTCGAGCCCAGTGCGGCGGCGCTGCTCAATATCAGCGAGGACCACCTCGACTGGCACGGCACGCTGGACCACTACATCGCCGCCAAGGCGCGGGTGTTCGGCAAGCAGGCGGTGATGGTCATCAACCGCGACGATGCGCGGGTCGAAAAGCTGGTGCCCGATCCGCTGCCGGTGAAAGGGCGCAATGCCAGGCCGATCACACGCGACGTGCTGCGCTTCGGTGCCACCGCTCCGCTGCGCCCGGGCGACTATGGCGTGGTCGAATCCAACGGCATGGCCTGGCTGGTGCGCGCGCTCGAAGCCGACCCCACCTTGAAGCGTGCCAGGCGCGGCGCGGTTGACGACGACGAATTGCACCTGCAGCACCTGATGCCGGCCGACGCGCTGCGCGTGCGCGGGCGCCACAACGCCGCCAACGCACTGGCGGCGCTGGCGCTTGCCACGGCCATCGGCTGCCCGCTGGCGCCGATGCTGCATGGCTTGCGCGACTACCGCGGCGAGCCGCACCGCGTCGAGCACATCGCCACGCTGGGCGGTGTGGACGCAT
Organism: Methylibium sp.; assembly: GCA_031415135.1. Lineage (GTDB taxonomy): Bacteria > Pseudomonadota > Gammaproteobacteria > Burkholderiales > Burkholderiaceae_C > LGRD01. The sequence continues at coordinate 26,504 of JANORB010000052.1, read as the reverse complement.
TCGACGACAGCAAGGGCACCAACGTCGGCGCCACGCTGGCCGCCCTCAACGGTCTGGGGGCCGACAAGGCGCCCGGGCGGCTGGTGGTCATCCTCGGCGGCGACGCCAAGGGGCAGGACTTCACGCCGCTGCGCGAGCCGGTGCGTCGATTCGCCCGCGCCGTGGCCACGCTGGGCCGTGACGCGGCGCTGATCGAAGCCGCGCTCGCCGGCGCCGAGGTGCCGCTGCGGCGCCACGCCACGCTGGAGGCGGCCACGCGCTGGTGCTTCGAGCAGGCGCAGCCCGGCGACGCCGTGTTGCTGAGCCCGGCCTGCGCCAGCCTGGACATGTTTCGCAACTACGCCCACCGGGCGCAGGTGTTCGTCGACACGGTCGAGCGGCTGGCCGCAGAGCGCGGGGGAGGCTCGGCATGACCGGCCTGCCTCAGCTGAGTCTGCCATCGCTGTGGGCCCGGCTTGCCGCCGCAATGGGGCGCGGCGGGCGCGCGGTCTCGCCGGCCGACAAGGTGCCGGTGCGCGACTGGATCGAGGTCAGCAACGGCCGGCCCGCGCGGCTGCTGGGTTTCGACCAGGCGCTCGTGTGGGTGGTGCTGGCGCTGTTGGCGCTCGGCCTCGTGATGGTCTACAGCGCTTCGGTGGCGCTGCCCGACAACCCCAAGTTCGCGCGCTATTCATCGCTCCATTTCCTCACCCGCCATGCGCTGTGGATCGCGATCTCGTTTCTCGCCGCCGTGGTGGTGGTGCAGATCCCGATTCGCTTCTGGGAAAAGTTTTCCCCCTGGGTGTTCGTGGGCGCGCTGATCCTGCTGGTGCTGGTGCTGGTGCCGTTCATCGGCCGCGAAGTCAATGGCGCGCGCCGCTGGATTCCGGTCGGGCCGATGGTGTTTCAGCCGTCCGAGCTGGCCAAGCTGGGCATCGCGATGTACGCCGCCGGCTACATGGTGCGCAAGATGGAGATGAAGGAAAACTTCTTCCGCGCCGTGTTCCCGATGGCCATCTCCATCGGCGTGGTGGGCCTGCTGCTGCTGGCCGAACCCGACATGGGCGCCTTTTTGGTGATCGCCACCATTGCGATGGGCATCCTGTTCCTGGGCGGCGTGAACGGCCGCATGTTCATGCTGATCACGGCGGTGCTGATCGGCGCGTTCGTGCTGATGATCAGCCTGAGCCCGTGGCGGCGCGAGCGCATCTTTGCCTACCTGAACCCGTGGGACGAAAGGTACACGCTGGGCAAGGCCTACCAGCTGTCGCATTCGCTGATTGCGTTCGGCCGCGGCGAGGTGTTCGGCCAGGGGCTGGGCGGCAGCGTCGAGAAGCTGCACTACCTGCCCGAGGCGCACACCGACTTCTTGCTCGCGGTGATCGGCGAGGAACTCGGCTTCATCGGCGTGGCGTGCGTGATCTTCGCGTTCTTCTGGTTGTCGCGCCGCTTGTTCCACATCGGCCGCCAGGCCATCGCGCTCGACCAGGTGTTCGCCGGCCTGTTTGCCCAGGGCATCGCGATCTGGATCGGCGCGCAGGCCTTCATCAACATGGGCGTGAACCTGGGCGTGCTGCCGACCAAGGGCCTGACCTTGCCATTGATGAGCTTCGGCGGCTCGGCGATCCTGATGAACATGGTGGCGCTGGCAATCGTGCTGCGCATTGATATTGAAAACAGGCAGCTCATGCGCGGAGGCCGCGCATGAGCGCCTTGTGCAGGCGCAGCCGGAGCAAGGCAAGGGTGTGCGGCATGCACGCCCGCTGGATGTTTGGGCGCAGCCAAAACAGGCAGCTCATGCGCGGAGGCCGCGCATGAGGACGCGCCACCTCATCGTCATGGCGGCCGGCACCGGCGGTCATGTGATTCCGGGGCTGGCGGTGGCACGCGAAATGCAATCGCGCGGCTGGACGGTCAGCTGGCTGGGCACGCCCGCTGGCATGGAAAACACGCTGGTGCCGCCGACTGGCATGGCCCTCGACACGATCGGCTTTTCGGGCCTGCGCGGCAAGGGCCTGCTGCACACGCTCACCGGTGGACTGCGCTTGTTGGCCGCGTTCTGGAGCAGCCTGCGGATCATTCGCCGGCGCCGCGCCGACGCGGTGCTGGGCATGGGCGGCTACGTGTGTTTTCCCGGCGGCATGATGGCCTCGCTGCTGAACCGGCCGCTGGTGCTGGTCAATGCCGATGCGTCGCTGTTGATGAGCACCCGGGCCTTGTTGCCGCTCGCCGATGTGGTGGCGTTCGGGTTCGACGGCGACGCGGCGCGCAAGACCCGGCGCGCCGTCGTCACGGGCAACCCGGTGCGCGCCGAGATCGAGGCGCTGCCCGCGCCTGCGCAGCGTTTTGACGGGCGCAGCGGCGCCTTGCGGCTGCTCGTCGTGGGCGGCAGCCTCGGCGCCCGCGTGCTCAACGAGTGCGTGCCGCAGGCGCTGGCGCTGATGGATGCGGCCCGGCGCCCCGAGGTCACGCACCAGACGGGCCCGGCCGATCGGCACAGCGTGCAGGCGGCCTACGCCCGCGCCGAGGTGCATGCCGACGTGCTGCCGTTCATCGACGACATGGCGCCGCGCCTGGCCGACTGCGACCTGATCGTCTGCCGCGCCGGCGCGGTGACGGTGAGTGAACTGTGCGCCGCGGGTGTCGCGTCGGTGCTGGTGCCGCTGATCGTCAGCACCACGGCGCACCAGCGCGACAACGCGCAATGGCTGGCCGGGCAGGGCGCGGGCATCCACCTGCCACAAAGCGAGCTGTCGCCGCGCCGGCTGGCCGACCTGTTGTCGGGGCTGACGCGCGAGGCGCTGTTGGCGATGGCGAACCAGGCGCGCGCGTTGTCCAGGCCGCACGCCGCGGCACGGGTGGCCGACCAGATCGAACGATGGGTGGCCGCATGAAACATGCCGTCAAGCACATCCATTTCGTCGAAGGGTCACGAGCGCCGACGAAGGGTGGTTGCGTGCGCAAGGACGTCGCATGAAACACGCCGTCAAGCACATCCATTTCGTCGAAGGTCCACGAGTGCCGCCGAAGCTCCGGTGCTCCCGAACGGTGGTCGCATGAAACACGCCGTCAAGCACATCCATTTCGTCGGCGTGGGCGGCGCCGGCATGAGCGGCATCGCCGAGATCCTGCACAACCTGGGCTATCGGGTCTCGGGCTCGGACCAGAGCGACACGCCCACCACGCGCCGGCTGGCCTCGCTGGGCATTCGGGTGGCGCTGGGGCATGACGCGGCCAACATCGCCGGCGCCGAGGCGGTGGTCACGTCCACAGCGGTGAAGGGCGACAACCCCGAGGTCATCGCGGCGCGCGCCGGCCGCGTGCCGGTCGTGCCGCGCGCGGTGATGCTGGCCGAGTTGATGCGCCTCAAACAAGGCATTGCGATTGCCGGCACACACGGCAAGACCACCACCACCAGTCTGGTGACGAGCGTGCTGGCCGAGGCCGGCGTGGACCCGACCTTCGTGATCGGCGGCCGGCTCAACGCGGCCGGCGCCAACTCGCGCCTGGGGTCGGGCGACTACATCGTGGTCGAGGCCGATGAGTCCGACGCATCGTTCCTGAACCTGTTGCCGGTGATGGCGGTGGTGACCAACATCGACGCCGATCACATGGACACCTACGGCCACGACTTCGCCAAGTTGAAGGCCGCCTTCGTCGAATTCATCCACCGCATGCCGTTCTATGGCGCCGCGATCCTGTGTTCCGACGATGCCGGCGTGCGCTCCATCATGCCGATGATTTCGCGCCCGGTCGTGAGCTACGGCTTCGGGCCCGAGGCGATGGTCCGCGCGGTGAACATCGAAGCCCGCGCCGGCTTGATGCAGTTCACCGTGCAGCGGCGCAACGGGACCCAGATGCCCGAGTTGCAGGTCACGCTCAACCTGCCCGGCGACCACAACGTGCTCAACGCGCTGGCGGCGATCGCCGTGGCCACCGAGTTGGAGCTGGCCGACGCCGCGGTGCTCAAAGGGCTGGCCGACTTTCACGGGGTGGACCGGCGCTTCCAGCGCTACGGCGAACAGCCGGTGCGTGCCGCGCAGGGCGGCGGCAGGTTCACGCTGATCGACGACTACGGCCACCATCCGGTGGAGATGGCCGCCACCCTGGCCGCCGCGCGTGGCGCCTTCCCCGGCCGCCGGCTGGTGCTGGCGTTCCAGCCGCACCGCTACACCCGCACGCGCGATTGTTTCGAAGACTTCGTCAAGGTCATCGGCACGTCCGACGCCGTGCTGCTGGCCGATGTCTACCCCGCCGGCGAAGCGCCGATCGTCGCGGCCGACGGCCGGGCGCTGGCGCGCGCCTTGCGCGTGGCGGGCAAGGTCGACCCGGTGTTCGTCGACGACATCGCGCTGATGCCGCAGACCATCGTCGAGCAGGCGCGCGACGGCGACGTGGTGGTGTCGATGGGGGCGGGCTCGATCGGCAACGTGCCGGCGCTGGTGAGCGAAATGTTGAAGGAGGCGCGATGAACCTGGCCATCGACCCCAGGACCCTCGGCAAGGTTGCCGTGCTGATGGGCGGCGATTCGGCCGAACGCGAGGTGTCGCTGCTGTCGGGCACCGGCGTGCTGCGGGCCTTGCGCTCGCAAGGCGTGGACGCGCATGCGTTCGACCCGGCCGAGCGCGACCTGGGCGACCTCAGGCGTGACGCGTATGCGCGCTGCTTCATCGCGCTGCACGGCCGGCATGGCGAAGACGGCACGGTGCAGGGCGCGCTGGAGTTGCTCGGCATTCCCTACACCGGCTCCGGCGTGCTGGCCTCCAGCATCGCGCTCGACAAGGTGATGACCAAGCGCGTCTGGATCGCCGAGGGCCTGCCCACACCGCGCTATGTGTGGCTGGCGCCCGAGGAGCAGTCGCGCGAGCGCATCCGCGCGGTGCCCGATGAGCTGGGCCTGCCGCTGATCGTGAAGCCGCCACGCGAGGGCTCGTCGATCGGCGTCACCAAGGTGGCCGGTTATTCGGACATGCGGGGCGCGGTGCAGCTGGCGACGCAGTACGACCCCGATCTGCTGTGCGAAGAGTTCATTGCCGGCGAGGAAGTGACCTGCCCGGTGCTGGGCCACGGGCCGGGTGCGCAAGCCTTGCCGGTGATCCGCATCCTGGCGCCGGAAGGCGCCTACGACTACCAGAACAAGTACTTCACCGACGCCGTGAAGTACCAGTGCCCGAGCGGCCTGCCGGCAGCCGAAGAGCGGGAGATCCAGCGCCTCGTCGTGCAGGCCTACCGCACGCTCGGCTGCCGCGGCTGGGGCCGCGCCGACTTGATGATTCGCGCCGCCGACCGCCAGCCGTTCCTGCTCGAGATCAACACCTCGCCGGGCATGACCTCGCATTCGCTGGTGCCGATGTCGGCCAAGGCCGCCGGCATCAGCTACGAAGAACTCTGCGTTCATTTGCTGGCCAACGCGGCACTCGACTCAGCGCACGCGCCGCGTGCCGCGCCGGATGCTTGAGACCATGGCCCTGCTCAACGTTTTCAACCCCGCGCTGCCACCCGACGTGCGGCTGATGAACGCCACCGCCACTGTGTTGCTGGCCATTGCCCTGGTCGCGCTCACCGGCCTGGCGCTGACCTGGGTGTCGCGCCAGCCGGTGTTCGCGCTGCGCTCGATCCGCATCGAGGGCGATGTCACGCGCAACAGCGCGGCGACGATTCGCGCCAATGCGGCGCGCCAGTTGTCCGGCAACTTCTTCACGCTCGATCTGGCCGAGGGGCGGCGCGCGTTCGAGTCGGTTCCGTGGGTGCGGCAGGCGGTCGTCAACCGCATCTGGCCAAACCGGCTGGCGGTGCGGCTGGAAGAACACCGCGCCGCCGCGCTGTGGGGCAAGGACGGGGCCGAGGACAGAATCGTCAACACCTTCGGCGAGGTGTTCGAAGCCAACCTCGGCGATGTGGAAGACGAGGCCCTGGCCACGCTGCTGGGCCCGGACGGCACATCGGCCCACATGCTCACGTTGCTGAACCGGCTCGGCCCGGTGCTGGCGCCGCTGCCGGCGCGCATCGACACCCTGGCGCTGTCGGGGCGCGGCTCGTGGCGGGTCGCACTGGACAGCGGTGCCGAGCTGGAGCTGGGCCGCGGCAGCGATGACGAAATCATCGAGCGCACCCAGCGCTTCGTCAGCACGGTCGGCCAGGTGACCGCGCGCTACGAGCGGCCGCTGGAGTACGCCGACCTGCGCCACAACCAGGCTTACGCGGTGCGGCTGCGGGGCATTTCCACCAGCTCCGGCCCGGCCGCGCCGCCCTCAAGGAAATAAGCATGGCCAAGGAATACATGGACCTCGTGGTGGGGCTGGACATCGGCACCGCCAAGGTGATGGTGGTGGTGGCCGAACTGCTGCCCGGCGGCGAGTTGCGCATGGCCGGCTTGGGGCACGCGCCCACGCATGGTTTGAAGCGCGGCGTGGTGGTCAACATCGACGCGACGGTGGCGGCGATCCAGCAGGCCCTCAAAGAGGCCGAGATGATGGCCGACTGCAAGATCACGCGGGTCTACACCGGCATCACCGGCAGCCACATCCGCGGCCAGAACAGCACTGGCATGGTGATCGTGCGCGACAAGGAGGTGACGCCGGTCGACGTGGCGCGCGTGGTCGAGACCGCCAAGGCCATCAACATCCCGAACGACCAGCGGCTGCTGCTGGTGGAGCCGCAGGAGTTCGTGATCGACGGCCACGAGGTGAAGGAGCCGATCGGCATGAGCGGCGGGCGCCTGGAGGTCAAGGTGCACATCGTCACCGGCGCCCAAAGCGCGGCCGAGAACATCGTCAAATGCGTGCGCCGCTGCGGGCTGGAAGTGGACCAGCTGGTGCTCAACCCGAGTGCGTCCAGCCTGGCCGTGCTGACCGAGGACGAACGCGATCTGGGCGTGGCGCTGGTGGACATCGGCGCCGGCACCACCGACGTGGCGATCTTCACCGGCGGCGCGATCCGCCACACCGCGGTGATCCCGATTGCCGGCGACTTGATCACCAGCGACATCGCGATGGCGCTGCGCACGCCGACCAAGGACGCCGAGGGCATCAAGATCGAATACGGCGTGGCCAAACAACTGCTGGCCGACCCGAGCGAGCAGCTCGAAGTGCCGGGCCTGGGCGACCGCGCGCCGCGCATGCTGAGCCGCCAGGCGCTGGCCGGCGTGATCGAGCCGCGGGTCGAAGAAATCTACTCGCTGGTGCACCAGGTCATTCGCGAAAGCGGCTTCGAGGAACTGTTGTCTTCCGGCATCGTCATCACCGGCGGCGCGGCGGTGATGCCGGGCATGGTGGAGCTGGGCGAAGACATCTTCTTGAAGCCGGTGCGGCGCGGCAACCCGACCTACCACGGCGCGCTGCACGACATGGTGTCCAACCCGCGCTCGGCCACCGTGATGGGCTTGCTTGAAGAGGCGCGGCTGGGGCGCGCGCGCGGCTTGCGCGCCGCGCAACAGGCCGGGTCGGTGCAGACCCTGGTGGGCCGGGTGAAGGACTGGTTCCTGGGGAACTTTTGAAATTTCAGGGGGAAGAACATGAACAACGACAAAGCAGCGCGCTGCCATCGCAGCGCCATCCGCGGCCCGCCGGCCGCGGCACAGAACAAGACCCTGGCCTGGGGCGCGCGCCGCAGGAACCGGGGCAGCTAGGCACAACAAGCGTTGGTACCCGACGCGAGACACAAGACGACATGGCAACTGCAACACTGGGATTGGAGAATCGAAATGACCATCGAAATGATCGAAGAGTTTGACCTCGGCACACAGATCAAGGTCATGGGCGTGGGCGGCGGCGGTGGCAACGCCGTCGAGCACATGATTGCGCAAGGGGTTCAAGGGGTGGAGTTCATCTGCGCCAACACCGATGCGCAGGCGCTCAACCGGTCGGCCGCGCACCAGCTGATCCAGCTCGGCAGCAGCGGCCTCGGCGCGGGCGCCAAGCCCGAGGTCGGCCGTTCGGCGGCCGACGAGGCCGAGGGCCGCATCCGCCAGGCCATCGAAGGCGCGCACATGCTGTTCCTGACCGCCGGCATGGGCGGCGGCACCGGCACCGGCGCGGCGCCGGTGATCGCCCGCGTGGCGCGCGAGATGGGCATCCTGACGGTGGGCGTGGTGACCAAGCCGTTCGAGTTCGAAGGGCCGCGCCGCATGAAGGCGGCCGACACCGGGCTGGCCGAACTGGAAGCCAATGTCGATTCGCTGATCGTGATCCTGAACGACAAGCTGCTCGACGTGCTGGGCGACGACGTGACGCAGGACCAGGCGTTTGCGTTCGCCAACGACGTGCTGAAAAACGCGGTCGGCGGCATCAGCGACATCATCCACATCCCGGGGCTGGTCAACGTCGACTTCGAGGACGTGAAGACCGTGATGAGCGAGCCCGGCAAGGCGATGATGGGCACGGCCACGGCCAGCGGACCGGACCGCGCCGCCAAGGCCGCCGAGTCGGCCGTGGCCTGCCCGCTGCTCGAAGGCATCGACCTGTCGGGTGCGCGTGGTGTGCTGGTGCTGATCGCGGCGAACCGCAACACGTTCAAGCTGTCCGAGTCGCGCAATGTGATGAACACGATCCGGCGCTACGCCGCCGACGACGCCCACGTGATCTACGGCACGGCCTACGATGAAGGGCTGGGCGACCAGCTGCGCGTGACGGTGATCGCCACCGGCCTCAGCCCGGCCAAGCGGCAGCAGGCGCCGATCAGCGTGGTGCAAAGCGCCCCGCTGATGCGCACCGGCACCGATGGCCTGCCGATCCTGACGCACCATGTGCACCAGGGCGCGCAGCAGCACGACTACACCGCGCTGAACACGCCCAGCGTCTGGCGCAACGGCCGCACCGCAGCGGCCAAGGTGGATGCACTGGTCAGCAACGGGATGGACGAGATCGAGATTCCAGCCTTCCTGAGGAAACAGGCCGACTGATGCCGGCCGGTGCCCTGCCCGCAGCGCCGGGGCGGCGGGCTGCCTAAAATCCAATGATGCTGGCCCAGCGCACCCTCAAGTCGATCACCCGCGCGGTGGGCGTGGGTGTGCACGGCGGCCAGCGCGTGGAGCTGACGCTGCGGCCGGCGCCACCGGACACCGGCGTGGTGTTCCGCCGCGTCGACCTGCCCACCGCGGTGGACATCCGGGCCCGCGCGCACGCGGTGTGCGACACGCGCCTGGCCACCACGCTGTCGGCCGACGGGGCGCCCGGCGGGCCCAAGGTCAAGACGGTCGAGCATCTGCTGTCGGCCTGCTCCGGGCTGGGGCTGGACAACCTGATCGTCGACATCACCGCCGAGGAGGTGCCGATCCTCGACGGCTCGGCGGCGTCGTTCGTGTTCCTGCTGCAAAGCGCGGGCATCCAACTGCAGCCGGCGCCCAAGCGCTTCTTGCGCGTGACCAAGCCGGTGGAAGTGCGCGAGGGCGAAGGGGCCAGCCTGAAGTGGGCGCGGCTGGAGCCGTTCGAAGGCTACAAGCTCAGTTTCGAGATCGAGTTCGACCACCCTGCGGTGAACCAGACCGGCCAACGCGTCGAGTTCGACATGGCGTCGGGCCTGTACAAACGCGACATCGCGCGCGCGCGCACCTTCGGCTTCACCAAAGATGTGGAGATGATGCGTTCAAGAGGGCTGGCGCTGGGCGGAAGCATGGACAATGCGATCGTGATGGACGACTACAAGGTGCTCAACAGCGGTGGCTTTCGCTATGACGACGAGATCGTCAAGCACAAGATCCTGGACGCCATCGGCGACCTGTACCTGGCGGGCCATCCGCTGTTGGCCGCCTACAGTGCCTTCAAGTCGGGCCACGCGCTGAACAACAAGCTGGTGCGCGCGCTGCTGGACGACCCGGCGGCCAGCGAGCGGGTCAGTTTCGACGACGCCGCGCAGGCGCCGGCCGGGCTGGCCGAACTGGCCCCGGCCTGGTGACCGCGACCGCGCGCCGTGCTGGTCTTTCGCTGGATCATTCTTCTGTTGCTGGTGGCCGGCGCGCTGAGCTTTGCGATGTTCATCGGCACCGGGCAGGTGCGCTACCGTTCCATCGGCATTCAAATCGTCAAGTGGACGCTGATTGCCGCGCTGGGGTTCTTTGCCGTGCTCATCCTCGAGCGCATGGCCGTGGTCTTGTGAAAGTGACTTCATGACTGTGTTTCGCTGGATCATCGGTGTGCTGGCGCTGGGCCTGGTCAGCATTTCGGTGCTGAGCTTCGTGATCTTCATGGTGCGCGACGAGGAGCGCTGGATCGAACTGGCGCGTCAGTTCCGGCGTTTGTCGACGGTCGCGTTGCTGTTCTGGTTCAACGTGGAGATCTGGGGCCGGGTCGTCTACACCCTGGTCACCTGGTGAGCCCGGGCCGCAGCGCCAGGAAGCCGATCACCTCGGGCAGATGTGCGCTGAAGTCGCTCAGCGCGTGGTCGCCGCCTTTCAGCAACTTGATCTTGCAGCCGGCGCAGCGCGCCATCATTTCGCGCCAGTCGAGCACCTCGTCACCCTTGGCGATGACGGCAAAGTAGCGCTGCGGGCCGGTCAAGGCCGTGGGCGCCATGGCGCGCAGTTCGTCGATGAACCCGGCCCGAAAGAAGAAGCGCTCGTGGCTGTGCCAGGCGGTGGTTTCGCCGATGTGCCGGGCCAGGTCTCGCGCCGGATCGACAGCCGGGTTGAGCAGCACGGCCGGGCAGCCGAAGCGTTCAGCGACGACGCAGGCATAGAAGCCGCCGAGCGAACTGCCGATCACCGCCATCTGGCCGGCGGGCCAGCGCTGAATCTCGGCAAACACCATCGCCATCGCCTCCTCCGGCGAGGGCGGCAACTGCGGGCACCACCAATGCAGGTCGGGCCGGTTCGCGCCGACCCACGCGGCCATCTGGCGCGCCTTCGTCGATTGCGGTGACGATCGGAACCCGTGCAGGTAGAGCAGGTGCGAGACGGTCACCGCTTTCGACTCAAGTCGTTGGGCGCCCCAGCGCCTCCAGCAGCTTGCCGTGCACGCCGCCGAAGCCGCCGTTGCTCATGCACAGGATGTGGTCACCCGCCCGCGCGCTGGCCACGATGGCTGCCACCAGCGCGGCAACGCTGGTGCACACCTGTGCGTTGGCGCCCAATGGCGCGAGGGCCTGGGCCGCGTCCCAGCCCAGGCCGGCGTCGAGGCAGAAGGACAGGTCGGCCTCTTCCAGCGCCCAGGGCAGCAGGGCTTTCATGGCCCCGAGTTTCATGGTGTTCGAGCGGGGCTCGAAAGCCGCCAGGATGCGCTGCGGACCGACCTTGCGGCGCAGCCCGTTGATGGTGCTGCGCATGGCGGTCGGGTGGTGCGCAAAATCGTCATGGACCTTGATGCCACGCACGTCGCCGCGCAGCTCCATGCGCCGGCGCACGTTGGTGAACGTGGCCAGCGCCTTGGTGGACGCGTCGGGAGGCACCCCCACATGTTCGGCGGCGGCGACGGCCGCCAGCGCGTTGAGCTGGTTGTGCTCACCGAGCAAGGCCCATTCCACGCGGCCGATCTTCAAGCTGCCGCGCAGGACGTCGAAGCTGTGCGGCTCGCCGCGCGAACGCAGCGCGCCGGGTTCCTCCTTGCGGCCGCCGAATCGTTGCACCTCACTCCAGCAGCCCATCGCCAGCACGCGCTGCAGGCTTTCGTCGCGCGCGTTCACCACCAGCCGGCCGCTGGACGGCACTGTGCGAACCAGGTGGTGGAACTGGCGCTCGATGGCCGCGAGGTTGTCGAAGATGTCGGCGTGGTCGAGTTCGAGGTTGTTCAGGATCGCGGTGCGCGGCCGGTAGTGAACGAACTTGCTGCGCTTGTCGAAAAAAGCGGTGTCGTATTCATCGGCCTCGATGACGAATGGCGCGCGCGCAGCGGACGCGTGGCCACGCCGTGCGGAGACACCAAAGTTGTGCGGCACGCCGCCCACCAGAAAGCCGGGCTTGAGGCCGGCGCACTCGAGAATCCAGGCCAGCATGGCGGTGGTCGTGGTCTTGCCGTGCGTGCCGGCCACGGCCAGAACATGGCGGCCCCGAAGCACGTTCTCGGCCAGCCATTGCGGGCCGCTGGTGTAGGGCAACCCCGCGTCGAGGATGGCCTCCATCAGCGGGATGCCACGGCTGACCACGTTGCCGACGACAAACACATCGGGCCTGAGCTGGAGCTGGTCGGCGCCGAAGCCCTCGATCAGCTCGATGTCGAGCGCCTGCAATTGTTCGCTCATCGGCGGGTAGACATGGGCGTCGCAACCGGTGACGCGATGGCCGCCCTCGCGCGCCAGCGCCGCCAGACCCCCCATGAACGTGCCGCAGATGCCCAGAATGTGGATGTGCATCGATGCATTCTAGGAGGCTGTTTGACGCGCGCCTCGGGCGCCATGGCGCCATCCGCCGCGCTGCGGTGGAAAATGCCACGCCATGTTTGCCTGGATCGCGACCCACGCTTTTGCCTACCCGCTGCTGGAGGTCGCGCACATCCTGGGGATCGCGCTGCTGCTGGGCAACCTGGTCGCGCTGGAGTGCCGGGTGTTCGGCTTTGGCCGCGAGTTGTCCCTGCCCGCGCTGGGGCGTTTGTCGCTCACGCTCGCGCTGAGCGGCTTTTCGATCGCGGCCGCGAGCGGCCTGCTGATGTTCGCCAGCCAGGCGCAAGAGCTGCTCGCCAACCGCGCGTTCGTCGTCAAGATGGGGCTGCTGATGCTGGCCGGCACCAATGCGGCGCTGTTCCATGCGCGGGGCGGGCTGGTGCGGCTGGATGCGATCGGCAAGGCCCAGACCGCGCTGTCGTTGGGGCTATGGCTTTTCGTCATCATCTGCGGCCGCTGGATTGCCTACCGATGAAAGAGAGCCCGACATGCAACGACGTACCCTCATTTCACTCTGCGGCGCCGCCGCCGTTTCGCCCGTGCTGGCCCACCACGGCTGGAGCAGCTTCGACACCGACCGGCCGATCTACCTGGAGGGCACCGCGCTCAAGGTGGCCTGGCGCAATCCGCATGCCGAACTCGATCTGCAGTTGCCTGCGGACCTGAGGCTGGCCCCCAACCTGGCGCAGCGCCCGTTGCCCTCGCAATCGGCCGCTGTCGATGGCAAACGATTGCTCAGCCTGGCGCAACTGCCGACCCGCAAGGACCGTGTATGGCACATCGAGCTGGCACCGCTGACCCGGCTGGAAGCCTGGGGGGTTGCCGAGATCAAGGCCGGTGACGCGATCTCGGTGCTGGGCTTCACCTTTGCGCAGGAAAAAGGCGAGGCCGTGCTGCGCGCCGAGTATCTTTTTGCCGCCGGCAAGGCTTACGGTCTGCGTTCGTCACCGGCCTGAATCGTCGGCGTGGCCAGCCGCATTCGGGCCGAGAGTCAAGGGCTCAGCGAAGACCCTCGCGCGCCGCCTTGCACGTGGCCGCGATGTCATCCGCGCTGTGCGCTGAACTGACGAAACCGGCCTCGTACATCGCCGGCGCGAGGTAGACCCCGCGCTCCAGCATGGCGTGAAAGAAGCGGTTGAAACGCTCCTTGTCGGTGGCCATCACCTCGCCATAGTTGCGCGGCAGCCGACTGGCGAAGAACAAGCCGAACATGCCGCCCTCGCTGTCGCCCACCATGGGCACACCGCAATCGGCGGCGGCGCCGAGCAATCCTTCGAGCAGCGATCGGGTGCGCGCCGACAACGCGTCAAAGAACCCGGGTTTGCGAATCTCGCGCAGCGTCGCCAGGCCGCAGGCCGTGGCCACCGGGTTGCCCGACAGCGTGCCGGCCTGGTACACCGCGCCGAGCGGCGCGAGCTGCTCCATCACCGCGCGCCGGCCACCGAACGCGGCCAACGGCATGCCGCCGCCAATGACCTTGCCGAACACGCTGAGGTCGGGCTCGAAGCCCGCGATGGCCTTGGCATAGAGGCTTTGCGCACCGCCGAGCGCGACGCGGAAACCCGACATCACTTCGTCGAACACCAGCAGCGTGCCCTGCTCGGTGCACAACTCGCGCAGGCGCCGCATGAACGGCACGCTGGCGCGAACGAAGTTCATGTTGCCGGCAATCGGCTCGATCATCACGCAGGCAATGGCGTTGCGGTGCAGCGAAAACGCCTCTTCGAGCTGGGCGATGTGGTTGTACTCGAGCACCAGCGTGTGCTGGACCACCTCGGCCGGCACGCCCGCGCTGGTCGGGTGGCCGAAGGTGGCCAGGCCGGAGCCGGCCTTGACCAGCAACGCGTCGGCATGGCCGTGGTAGCAGCCTTCGAACTTGATGATCTTGCTGCGCCCGGTGGCCCCACGCGCCAGCCGCAGCGCGCTCATCGCCGCTTCGGTGCCGGAACTCACCAGCCGCACCTGGTCCATGCTGGGAACCAGCGCAAGGATCTCCTCGGCGAGTTCGACCTCGCGTTCGGTCGGCGCGCCGAAGGACAAGCCCTGATCGACCGCGCGATGCACGGCCTCCAGCACGGCGGGGTGCCCGTGGCCCAGGATCATCGGGCCCCAGGAGCCGATGTAGTCGATGTAGCGCTGGCCCTCGGCATCGAACAGATAAGCCCCGCGCGCATGCGCGATGAAGCGCGGCGTTCCGCCGACCGCCCTGAACGCGCGCACCGGCGAATTGACGCCACCGGGAATGACGCGCTGAGCCCGTTCAAAAAGCGCGGCGTTGCCGGGTTTGTCAGTGGACATGCCGGGGACTCTTGGGCGCGCGGCCGTCATCGATTTCATCGCCGCCGCCGTTGGCGTCCTCTTCGTCGCCTGCGGGAAGGGCCCAGAAGAAGCGATCGGGAATCACGTTGCCCATGCCCGGGCGGAACCCGGCATCCAGCGCCTGGTCGAGAAATGCCAGCGCTTCGCCCACCGCAGCATGCAGTTCGGCACCGGCGGCGAGCAAGGCGGCGAGTGCGGCGGACAGCGTGTCTCCCGCGCCGACGAAGCTGACCTCGAAGCGTTCGAACTTTTCGCCGGTGATCGCGCCTTGCGCCGACGCGAGCACGTTGTCCAGGAACTGGTCCGGCAGCGGCACGCTCGTGACGAGCACGAAGGCCGTGCCGTGCGCCGCAGCCGCGACCGCCAACTCGCGTGGCGACGCGGGGCGATCGTTGTCCCAATCGGGCAGCAAGAAGTTCGTCAGCGTTTGATGGCTGCCGACCAGCACTTCGGTCTGCGGCAACACCAACTCGCGGAACGCGTCGAGGTAAGCCTGCTGCGCGTCTTCCTCGACCCAGGACAAATTGGGCAGGTAAGCGACCAGAGGAACATCGGGGTAGTCGGACAACACCTCGGCCACCGCGGCGACACCCTCGGCCGAGCCGAGGAATCCCACCTTCCACGCACCGATGGTCACGTCTTCCAGCACGTTGCGGGCCTGCTCGACGATGACCTCGGCGTCGATGACATGCTGGTCGAACACCTCGGCCGTGTCGCGCATCACGATGCTGGTGACCACCGGCAACGCGTGCGCGCCCATCGCGGCAATCGTGGCCACGTCACCCGCCGTGCCACCGGCCCCGCTGGCGTCGCTGGCGTTGAAGCTCATGACACAAACCGGAGCGGCTTGTTCTTGCGGCGGGCTGACGCCGCTGTCTGTGCTGGGTGTTTCTGAGGTCATGGAGGAAGGGTCCGAAGCTGCGCAAGGGGTGGTGAAAGCTCACCTGCCAACCTCTGGCCAAACGTGAAGTATGTGGCTCATGTACCCGCGAGGACAACAGTTTGCGGCAATTGCCCTCGCTACAATCTGGGCTCATTGTAGTAAACCCGAAGAGGCAGTGTGAGCGAGCCAAGAACCTGGATGTGCCTGATTTGCGGATGGATCTACGACGAGGCGACCGGGGATGTGGAGCATGGCATTGCGCCTGGCACGGCCTGGGTTGCGGTTCCGATGAATTGGACCTGTCCGGAATGCGGTGCCCGCAAAGAGGACTTCGAGATGGTCCAGATTTGACGAACAACGCGGATTGACTCAGCGCGCCGCACTGGGTTGTTGAGGAGAATGCTCGTTGAGCAACCAAGCCACAGCCGGCGCCCTCGGCATCAAGGTGCTGGTCATTGACGACAGCAATACCATTCGCCGCAGTGCGGAGATTTTCTTGAAACAGGGCGGCCATCAAGTGCTGCTTGCAGAAGACGGATTCGATGCGCTGGCCAAGGTCAACGACCACGATCCGGACCTGATTTTTTGCGACATCCTGATGCCGCGCCTGGATGGATATCAGACCTGCGCGATCATCAAGCGCAATGCCAAGTTCTCGGGCGTGCCGGTCATCATGTTGTCGTCCAAGGACGGTTTGTTCGACAAGGCGCGTGGGCGCATGGTCGGCTCCGAGGACTACCTGACCAAGCCATTCACGAAAGACCAGCTCCTTCAGGCGGTTGAGCAACATCGACGGGTTTCCTGATGTGCAGGAATGGCGTGCGATGCGGTGAACCCTCTGCGACTCTACGATGAATGCCACCAACGCACGCGCAGTGTGAGGACAAGATCATGACGATTCGAAAAATCCTGGTGGTCGATGACTCGAAGACCGAGTTGCACCACCTCTCAGAGTTGCTCGGCAAGCGCGGCTACACGGTGCGCACGGCCGAGAACGCCGACGAGGCCATGCGGCGCATGGGCGAAGAGACCCCCGACCTGGTGCTGATGGACGTCGTCATGCCGGGGCAGAACGGCTTTCAGCTGACCCGCACGATCACGCGCGATCCGCGCTTCTCCAAGGTTCCTGTGATCATGTGCACCAGCAAGAACCAGGAAACCGACAAGGTCTGGGGCATGCGCCAGGGCGCGCGCGACTACATTGTCAAACCGGTCGATGGCGACGAGCTGGCCGCCAAGATCCGTGCCTTCGACTGATTTGTCGGCTGCGGCGCCTGGTTCCCGCGGCACCCTGGCAAGACCGGCCCGATCGACCCAGCGGACACAGTGAATGGCCAACAAGGAAGCGCTGCGAGAACTCCAGAGCCGACTCGCCGAACGGCTTGCCGCCGCTCGAACCCAGGAGCGCGGCAAGTCGTGGCTGGCGGTCGAGTGCAGTGAGCGCGGCTTCCTGTTCCCGTTGCGCGAGGCCGGCGAAATCTTCGCGCTGGCGCCACTGCAGACCGTGCCCCACACGCACCGCTGGTTTCTCGGCGTTTCCAATCTGCGGGGCCATTTGCACGGGGTGGTCGACCTGGCGGCGTTCCTGGCGGTCAAGGTCGGCGAAGCCAACCGGGATCAGGCGCGCCTGGTCGGTTTCAATCCGCGCTTTGATCTCAACTGCGCGTTGATGGTGGATCGCCTGTCCGGTCTGCGAAGCGAAGACCAGTTGACGCTGCAGCCCGACGACCACAGGCCGCGTCCTGCATTTGTCGGGCAGTGTTATCGCGATGCGGCAGGACGCTTGTGGCAGGAACTGAACCTGTCCGAACTGGCCCGAGATGAAGCACTCCTGAGGATCGTGGGCTGACCTGCCTGCGAGTGGCCGCGGGCACACCCCAACACGATTGCAAGAGGGATCTATGAGCTTCCTAGACAAGATCAGGGCACTGGGCCAAAAGCCCGACGAGGCCCTCGGCCGCGACGCCATGCTGCCGGACATCCGGGTCGAGCGCGCATGGGCTGGATCGGCCGCCGGCGAGCCGGCAACGCTGGCCGCGCCCGCCGCAGCCGGCGCCGCGCGTTTCAATGTGTCGACCCAGGCGCCGTCAGGCAACTTCGATTCGTCGATCATCTCCGAGGCGGCACCGTCCGGGATGGCGGATTTTTCCGAGTCAAGGCTGGCGCCGCGCGATTTGCCGCTGGTGTCTTCGGGGTCGGGCCTGCCGCTGATCGGCAACCGGCCGCTGGCCGAGCAGCGGCGCATTCTGGTGGCGTGCATCGCACTCGGGCTGATCGGCCTGATTCTGATGGCACTCCTGTCCCTGAATTCGGCGAGCAACGGTTCGGCGCAGGTGGGTGCCAGCGGCCAGGCGCTGATGCAATCGCAGCGGCTCGCCAAGTCCGTGTCGCAGGCGCTGGTGGGCAGCCCGCGCGCCTTCCCCGAAGTGCGCGAGAGCGTCGAGGTGCTGGCGCGCGCGGTGCGCGGCCTCAAGACCGGCGAGGGCTCGCTGGCCGCGGCGCCGGCGGCGGTGCAGGAATCGCTGGACGCCGTGCTGCCCCTGGTGGACCGTGCCGAGAAGAATGCCAACACGATCATTGCGCAGCAGAAAGTCCTGACCCAGGTGGGTGAATCGCTGAAGACGATCAACCGCCAGTCCGCCGACTTGCTTGAGATCGCCGAAACGATCTCGTCGCTGAAGCTGCAACAGAACGCCACGCCGGCTGAGCTGTCGACCGCGGGTCAGTTGGTGATGCTGACCCAGCGCATCGGGAAAAGCTCGAACGAGTTCGTCACGCTGGAGGGTGTCAGCCCCGAGGCGGTGTTTCTGCTTGGCAAGGACCTCAACTCCTTTCGTGAACTGGCCCAGGGCTTGTTGAACGGCAGCCCGGAACTGCGGCTGCCGGGAACCAGGGACCAGGAGACGAAGGAGCGCCTTGTCGCATTGCTCAAGCTGTACGACGAGACCCGCGGCCAGGCCGGCGCCATTCTGGGCAATCTGCAAGGCATGGTGGCCGCGCGCGAAGCGCAGGTCGCCATCGTCTCGGACAGCGAACCGCTGCGCACGGGTTTGGAGGCGGTGCAGCAGGGTCTGACCAAAGTGGCCGGCTTCAGCACCCTCAATCTCGCGTTGCTGGTGGTGCCCGCCTTGCTGCTGCTGGCCGGAGGCGCCGGTTTCTTGCGCCTGTATGTTCGTGATCAAGCCGCCCAGGCCACACTGGCCCAGAACCAGCGCGTCGAGGCGCAGCGCCAGGAGCAGGAAGCCAAGCGCGTCAACGACGCCAACCAGGCCGCCATTCTGCGATTGATGAACGAGTTGCAGACCGTTGCCGAGGGCGATCTGACGCAGCAGGCCACGGTCACCGAAGACATCACCGGCGCCATTGCCGACTCGGTGAACTACACGGTGGAAGAGTTGAGGACGCTGGTGACCCAGGTCCAGGGCACGGTCGGGCGCGTGACCGAGACGACGGCGCAGGTCGAAGCCAACTCCACCGAACTGCTCGCCGCGTCCACCGAACAGCTGCGCGAGATTCGCGACACCGGCGAGTCGGTGCTGCAGATGGCGGGTCGAATCAACGACGTCTCGGCGCAGGCGCAGGAAAGCGCGCTGGTCGCCCGGCAATCGCTGCAGGCCGCCGAGTCGGGCCTGCGCGCGGTGCAGAACACCATCGGCGGCATGAACTCGATTCGCGACCAGATCCAGGAAACGTCCAAGCGCATCAAACGGCTGGGCGAGTCGTCGCAAGAGATCGGCGAAATCACCGAACTGATCTCCGACATCACCGAGCAGACCAACGTGCTGGCCTTGAACGCCGCCATTCAAGCGGCCTCCGCGGGCGACGCGGGGCGCGGCTTCTCGGTCGTGGCCGAGGAGGTGCAGCGGCTGGCCGAACGTTCGGGCGACGCGACGCGGCAGATCGCCGTGCTGGTCAAGACCATTCAGACCGACACCCAGGATGCGGTGGGCGCGATGGAGCGCTCCACCCAGGGCGTGGTCGAAGGCGCGCGCCTGTCCGACGCCGCCGGCACCGCGCTGGGCGAGATCGACCGCGTTTCGCGCCAGCTGGCCGAACTGATCGGGCAGATTTCGAACCAGGCGCTGAGCGAGGCGCAGTCGGCCAACGTGGTGGCGGCCAACATCCAGCACATCTTTGCGGTGACCGAGCAAACCGAGGAGGGCACGCGGTCAACCGCCGGCCTGGTTCGTGAACTGGCCAAGACCGCTGACGAATTGAAAGAGTCGGTGTCACGGTTCAAAATCAGTTGATCCACGGGCCGCGCAGCCTGCGACAAGCCAACCATGAGCGACAAGATGACTGAGCCGATCGACGATCTGAGCGCCCTGGCCTGGGTTCATGACGAGTTGCGCCGGTCGTTGGAGACATCGCACAAGGCCTTGCGGCGCCACCTCAAGGAATCCGAGGCGCTCGGCGATTCCGACGTCGATGTCGTCGACCCGGCCGTTTTGCGCAGCGCCAGGGTGCAGATCCACCAGGGCGTCGGGGCGTTGGAGCTGGTGGGGCTTCGCGCCGCGGCGACGGTGTTGCGGGCCAGTGAAGCCGCGGTGGCGCGTTTCGGCGCGAAGCCGGAGACGCTCAGCTTGCCGGCGGTCGAAGACATCGAGCGCGCCTCGTTCGCGCTGCTCGACTACCTTTCGCGCATGCTGGCCGGCAAGCCGGTGGCGCCGCTGTCGCTGTTCCCGCAATACCGGGCCGTGCAAGAGGCTGCGGGTGCGGATCGCGTGCATCCGGCCGATCTGTGGGCGGTCGATTGGCAGTGGCGCGCACTGCCGGCGAGTTCGGTGGCAACACCGCGCAAGACCGATGCCGCGACGCGCGCGTTGCTCGAGCGCGAACTGCTCAAGCTGATGCGCAATGACAAGCCCTTGCTGTCCGCTGCGCGGATGAGCGAGGTGTGCGCCGGTCTCGGGGCCGGTGCCGGCGAACCGCACACCGCCACGTTGTGGAAGTTGGCCGCGGCCGTGTTCGAGGCCCAGGCCCGGGGCTTGTTGCCGGTGGATGTGTTCACCAAGCGTGTCGCCTCGCGCCTGCTGGCCCAGTTTCGCGCGCTCGAGCGCGGCGACGGCCAGGTGTCGGACCGGCTGGCCCAGGACCTGCTGTTCTTCTGCGCGCAGAGCGGCGTGCCCGACGCACACCACAAGGCGCCGCGGCTGTTCGCGGTTCGGCAGTCCTATGGCTTGGCGCAGCACACGCCGGTTGATTACTCGCGCAGTGCGCTGGGACAGTTCGACCCGGCCTGGATTGCGCAGGCGCGCAAGCGGGTGTCGGCCGCGAAGGAATCCTGGTCGGCGGTGGCTGGCGGCGAGATGCATCGCGTCGCCGGCCTGTCCGAGCAGTTCTCGCTCGTCGGCGATTCGCTCAAGCGCCTGTTCCCGCAGGGCGAAGTCTTCGCGGTCGAGTTGCAGCGTGCGATGCACCAGAGCCAGTCTGCGGGGACCGCGCCGGCGGCGCCGTTGGCCATGGAAGTGGCGACCAGCCTGTTGTACGTCGAGGCGGTGCTGGAAGATGCGGACTTCAACCACCCCGAGCAATCGGCCCGTGTTCATCGCCTGGCCGAGCGGCTTGCCTCGGCGCGCCAGGGCCAGCCGCCCGAACCGCTCGAAGCCTGGATGGAGGAGCTCTATCGCCGGGTCTCCGACCGCCAGACCATGGGCAGCGTGGTGCAGGAGTTGCGCGTGTCCTTGTCGGACGCGGAAAAACTGATCGACGAGTTCTTCCGCACCCCGGCCGAGCCCAAACCCCTGCTTCAGGTGCCCCGGCACCTGGCCGCCATGCGCGGCGTGCTGTCGGTGCTCGGCATGGATCACGCCGCCGCGGCGTTGCTGCGCATGCGCGACGACATCGATGGCATGGCGTCGACTGCGGTGGACACCGAGCGGGTGGCCCAGGCGGGCGTTTTTGATCGCATCGCGGGCAACCTGGGAGCGCTGGGTTTCCTGATCGACATGCTCAGCGTGCAGCCGCAAATGGCCAAGTCGCTGTTTGCCTACGACGCGCAGAGCGGCGTCCTCAAGCCGGTGATGGGCCGTGCGCCGGCGCGCCCGGAGGGAACCCAGGCGCCAACCCCACCCGCCCCCGCGGTGGAGCCTCGGCTGATCGAGCAGGCCCAGCAACTCGCCATTTCGGCCGGCCACGAGGCCACGCCGCTGGCCGAGGTGTCGCGTGGCCTGGAACGCTTGTCGAACGAAGCGATGGCGGCCGATCAAGGCACGTTGGCCGCGACCGTGCGGCAGGCCCAGGCGGCGCTGGGACTGGCGCAAAGCAAGGCCGACATCGACTCGGTTCGAGGCAAGCTGTCCGAAGCCCTGGCCGACTTTGTCTCATCCAGGTCGGACGCCGCGGGGCTGGAGCCCGAAGTGGCGTCCTTGCGCGGCCAGGCGGTGCCCGGGGGCGGCGCCGACGCTCCGGCCAAGACCCCGGCCGACGAAGGCGACGAGCTGCGCCAGGTCTTCCTCGAAGAAGCGCAGGAGGTGCTGGAGTCAGCCGATGCGGCGAGGGCGGCGCTGATTGGCAGCCCCGGCGACCTGTCTTTGCTGACCACGGTCCGGCGCGCCTTTCACACGCTCAAGGGCAGTTCGCGAATGGTCGGGCTGAAAGACTTCGGCGAGGGAGCCTGGACCTGCGAGCGCATCTACAACACACTTCTGGCGGGGCAGGTCCCTGCCGACCCGCCCTTGCTTGAATTCACGCAGTGGGCGCTGACCTACCTGAGCAGCTGGGTCGCCGACATCGCCACGCACCGCCGCGGCGGCCACGACGCGGCGACGATTGCCGCCGCAGTGCAATTGTTGAATCAGCGGCGCGACGAAGTCGGCGGCACCCAGGAGTCGGACATCGCGTTGCCGCTGGTGCTGCCTGCCAGCGCACCCGAGGCGGCAATGCCGGTGCCGCACGCGGCCGATTTGCCGTTGGTGCTGGACTTCGAGTTTCCCGAAGCACCCCTGGCTGCGGTCGATGCCGAGGCGCCGATGGCGGCAAGCCTGGAGCCTCAGACCCTGGAGGGCATTGCGGATTCGGTGCCGGCCGGCCTGGCCGAAGAAGCCGGGCTGTCTTGGGGCGAACCTCCCGATCTGGCGCTCGACTTTCCGGCGCTCATCCCGCAACCGGGGGAGTCCGAGAACATCAAGGTCGTCGGGCCATTGCGCATCGGCATCCCGCTGTTCAACATTTTTCTCAGCGAAGCCGATGAGCTGTCGCGCCGATTGACCACCGAGCTGGCCGAATGGGCGATGGAGCTGCACCGGCCGATTGGCGAGATGCCGATCTCGCTGGCCCACTCGCTGGCCGGAAGTTCGGCCACGGTGGGGTACACCGACCTGTCCAACCTGGCCCGCACGCTGGAGCATGCGCTGATTCGCTCGGAGGCCATCGGCCAGGGCGCACCTGACGAGGCGCGCCTGTTCGTCGACGCCTCCGAAGAAATCCGCCGGATGCTGCACCAGTTCGCCGCCGGCTTCCTTGTCGGTGCCTCCCCCAAGCTGCTGGCGCGGCTGGCCGATCACGAATTGAGTTCGGCACGCCGGCTGGAGGCGGTGACGGCTGCGGCAGACATTCCTTCGTCCACGCGCGCGGCTGATTTGAGCGCGACCCAGGTCGAGCCGTTCAACCTGATCGAAGCCTTTGCGCAACCCCCCGTGGCGCCGGTGCCGGCGACGCCTGAAGGCGCTGCGGTTCCGGGCCGGCCGCCGCAGCGGCTCGAGCCGTCGCTCCGGGACTCCGATTTCGCAGCGCTCAGGTCGTCGCCGCCGGCGTTCGAACCGTCAGGTTTCGTGGAACTCAAACAGCTGGCCGAATTGCCCGCGGGCGGGCCGCGATCGGCCCCGCTGAGCCATTCGCATGTGGACATCGACGACGACCTCGATGCCGTCGATGTGGTCGATGCGGAGTTGTTTCCCATCTTCGAGGAAGAGGCGCTGGAATTGCTGCCGAAGCTGGCCAGCCAGCTGCGCGCCTGGGGCGGCGAGCCCGAGCACCTGGCGCACGCCACCGCCTGCATGCGCACCCTTCACACCCTGAAGGGCGGTGCGCGGCTGGCGGGCGCGATGCGGCTGGGCGAAATGGCGCACCGGCTGGAAACGCGCATCGAACATCTGCTGTCCGGATCGGACCACGGTGGCGCCGACATCGAAGAACTGCAGGCCCACTGCGACACGCTTTCGCAGCTTTTCGATGCCATGCGCACGAGCGACGCACAGGCACATTCCGACGCCGCCAGCGCCATCGAGGAGATTGCCGCGCCGCCACCGCGGTCGGAGCCGCAGGTCGTGCAGCCCGCATCGGTTGAGGAGGCCCCCGCAGCCGCGCCGCTTGAACTTGTCCAGCCAGCGGCGCCGGCGCCGGCGGCGATCGAATTGCCCGAGCCTGCGGCGCCCACCGATCTGCCCCGCATCGACTGGTCGCATTTCGCCCCCGCATCGGTGGGCGCCAGGGCCGCGCCCGAGCGCGTGCAGGGGGTTTCGCAATCCGCGGTCCGGGTGCGTGCGCCGCTGCTCGATCGTTTGGTGAACCAGGCGGGCGAGGTCAGCATCACCCGCTCGCGCATCGAAACCGAGGTCGGGCAGATCAAGGGTTCGCTGGCCGACCTGACCGACAACCTGGCGCGCCTGCGGCTGCAGTTGCGCGACATCGAACTGCAGGCCGAGACCCAGATGAGTTCGCGCCGGGAAGCGGCGAAGGCCACGGACCAGTCGTTCGATCCGCTGGAATTCGACCGCTTCACGCGTTTCCAGGAAGTCACGCGGATGATGGCCGAGTCGGTCAACGACGTGGCCACGGTGCAGCGCACGCTGCAGCGTTCGCTTGAAAGCACCGAAGACGAACTGGTCGCCCAGGCGCGCATGACCCGCGAGCTGCAAGACGATTTGCTGCGCACGCGCATGGTCGAGTTCGAGGGGCTTTCGGATCGCCTCTACCGCGTCGTCCGGCAGGCCGCCAAGGAAACCGGCAAGCAGGTGCGCCTCGACATCACCGGTGGATCGATCGAGGTCGACCGGGGCGTGCTGGACCGCATGACCGGCACGTTCGAACACCTTCTGCGCAACTGCGTGACCCATGGCATCGAGTCGCCACAGGTGCGCGCTGCGTTGGGCAAGGATCCGACCGGCAGCATCACGATGATCCTGACGCAAGAGGGCAACGAGGTCGGTGTCGAGGTTCGTGACGACGGCGCCGGCCTGAACCTGGCGCTCATCCGCTCCAAGGGCGAGGCCATGGGCCTGCTCGCCCGGGACGTGGCCCACACCGACGCCGAACTCGCCAACCTGATCTTCACGCCCGGCTTTTCGACCGCCGACATCGTGACCGAACTGGCGGGTCGAGGGGTTGGCATGGACGTGGTTCGCTCCGAAGTGAACGCCATCGGTGGCCGGGTCGAAACCGCCACGGGCGCGAACCTGGGCACCTCGTTCAAGCTGGTGCTGCCGCTGACCACGGCGGTCACGCAGGTCGTGATGCTGCGCTGTGGCGACACCACCGTGGCGGTGCCCTCCACGCTGATCGAGATCGTGCGCCGCACGACGCCGGCCGAAATCGACGCGGCGCATGCCAGCGGCGTGTTCATGCTGGGGGACCGGTCGATGCCGCTGTTCTGGCTTGGGGCCCTGCTGCGGATCGGCCCGCTGTCGCTCGAAAACGCGGGCAGAACCCGATCCGTCGTTGTGGTGCGCAGTGCCCAGCAACGCGTTGCGCTGCATGTGGACGAGGTGCTGGGCAACCAGGAAGTGGTGGTCAAGAACCTCGGCCCCCAGCTGTCGCGCATGCCGGGGTTGGCCGGCGTCACGCTGCTGGCTTCCGGTGCGGTGGCGCTGATCTACAACCCGGTGGCGCTGGCAACGCTCTACAGCGGCGCGGCCCGCGCCGCCACGATCGCGGCGTTGCGCGCACCGGTGCGCGGACCGGGCGCGCCGGAGGCGGGCGAGCCGGTGCTGGTGGCCGCGCCGCTGGTGCTGGTGGTCGACGACTCGTTGACGGTGCGGCGCGTGACCCAGCGCATGCTGGTGCGCGAGGGCTACCGCGTGGCGCTTGCCAAGGATGGCATGGACGCGCTCGAGCGCCTGGTCGACGAGCTGCCGCAGGTGGTGCTGACGGACATCGAAATGCCGCGCATGGACGGTTTCGACCTGGTGCGCAACATCCGCGCCGACAGCCGGCTGCGCGAGTTGCCGGTCATCATGATCACCTCGCGGATTGCGCAAAAGCATCGCGAGTACGCCTCGGAGCTGGGCGTCGATCATTACCTGGGCAAGCCCTACTCCGAAGAAGACCTGTTGGCGCTGATCGGGCACTACACCTCCGCTGCCGCCTCTGCGGCTTGAAGCGAAAGTTTGAGCGTTGGCGTGCGCGCCCCGCGCATCCTGAAGGTATCCGAGTCCAGGATGCCCCATCCTGCGGACCCGACCGGTTTCAGGGATCGAGGTCGCGGTGTGCAGCGGCGGGCGCGCGGTGTTGGTGGCGGGTCCGGTTTACGTGGGCGCGGTCCCGGTGCCGAATCCCGGGCCGCCTCACCTTCCAACACCGATGAACGGCGCGCCGCAAGACCGCTCGGAAGCCACTGGATCGGTGTGATCGACATCGATCACTTCAAGCGCGTCAACGACAACTTCGGCCATTTGATCGGCGACGAAGTCCTGTTTCCGCTGGCGTGCCTGTTGCGCGGCGGCTTTCGCATCCATGACCGGCTCTATCGATTCGGCGGCGAGGAATTCGCGGTGTTGATGCGCTGCGAAAACGAGGCGTGTGCGGCCTTGGCGCTGCAACGCTTTCGCGGCAGCATGGAAAAGTCTCCGATGCGCCGCGGGGATCAAGGAAAGTGGCAAAGCCACATTTCCTTGCGAGCCGCCGTCACGTCAGCAGAGATCTCGGTTCCTTTGCGGACTTGAATCGTTCGAGCGTTCGCAGCCGCGCGTCGTCGTGTTGCACCACGGGGGCCGGGTAGTCCTTGCCGATCACCACGCCCGCGCCGCTCAGTTCGATCGGCGGTGCCATCCATGGAGCATGAATCGCCGAGTCCGGCAAG
>JANORB010000051.1:0-7482 GCA_031415135.1 Methylibium sp. | reverse complement strand
TGCTGAAGGGCGACTTCACCGACCAGGTCAGCACCGGCATCGACAACTGGACGCTGCGCCAGCCGCTCGGCGTGGTGGCCGGCATCACGCCGTTCAACTTCCCCGTCATGGTGCCGATGTGGATGTTCCCGGTGGCGCTGGCCTGCGGCAACAGCTTCATCCTCAAGCCGAGCGAGCGCGACCCGTCGTGTTCCCTCTTGATGGCCGAGTTGCTCAAGCAGGCCGGCCTGCCCGACGGCGTGTTCAGCGTCATGCAGGGTGACAAGGTCGTGGTCGACGCGCTGCTGACCCACCCCGACGTGAAAGCGCTCAGCTTCGTCGGCTCCACGCCGATTGCGCAGTACATCTACGAGACCGGTGCGCACTTTGGGAAGCGTGTGCAGGCGCTGGGCGGCGCCAAGAACCACATGGTGGTGATGCCGGACGCCGACATCGACCAGGCGGTCGACGGCCTGATCGGCGCCGGCTACGGCTCGGCCGGCGAGCGCTGCATGGCGATCTCGGTCGCGGTGCTGGTCGGCGATGTGGCCGACAAAATCGTGCCCAAGCTGGCCGAACGCGCCAAGACGCTGAAGATCAAGAACGGCATGGAGCTCGACGCCGAGATGGGCCCGATCGTCACCAAGCAGGCGCTGGAGCGCATCGAAGGCTACATCGGCCTGGGCGTTGAAGAAGGTGCCACGCTGGTGGTCGACGGGCGCG
Organism: Methylibium sp.; assembly: GCA_031415135.1. Classification (GTDB taxonomy): domain Bacteria; phylum Pseudomonadota; class Gammaproteobacteria; order Burkholderiales; family Burkholderiaceae_C; genus LGRD01. Next base: position 6,780 of record JANORB010000051.1, on the reverse strand, counting down.
GCCACAAGGTCAAGGGGCATGAAGCGGGCTTCTTCACCGGCGGCACCTTGTTCGACCACGTAACGCCGACGATGCGCATCTACCAGGAAGAGATCTTCGGCCCGGTGCTGTCGTGTGTGCGGGTAAAAGACCTGGCCGAGGCGGTGACCCTGGTCAACGCGCACGAGTACGGCAACGGTGTGGCCTGCTACACCAGCGACGGCAACGTGGCGCGCGAATTCGCGCGCCGGGTGCAGGTGGGCATGGTCGGCATCAACGTGCCGATTCCGGTGCCGATGGCCTGGCACGGCTTTGGCGGCTGGAAGCGTTCGCTGTTCGGCGACATGCATGCCTACGGCGAAGAGGGCGTGCGCTTCTACACCAAGCAAAAGAGCGTGATGCAACGCTGGCCCGCCAGCACGCCCAAGGGCGCCGAGTTCGTGATGCCGACGGCGAAGTGATGCAGCGCTCGGTGGCGGGCGCTCGGTGACAGGAATGGCGCCCGCTGCCCCACCCTTCGCTTGGGCGCGCTACTCCGACGCGCGCAGCGTATTCCAGTTCACCTTGCTGACACCGTTGCCCACCACCACCGTCCGCGTTTCGACGGCGCCTTTGAAGGTCGCTTCAACGGTGTAGCGGCCGGGCGGCACCGTCATCATCAGGAACGGGCCGGCGTCGCGCACCGTGATCAACTCGCGGCCGCCGCTGCGAAAGGTGACCTGGTCGGCCACGCCGTATTCGCCACCGCGGCCGCTGAAGATGAACTGCAGCGGGAACTCCCAGGCGCGCGATTTCATGTAGTTCGCTTCGCCGATGCTGGCGCCGCCGTTCAGGTAGGCCATGCCGCCCTGTGTCTTCACGGCCGGCATGGGCGCTGCGACTTCCGTCTCGCCGATGATGTTCGGAACATCGGGAAGCGGGGCCGCAACGGCCATCACGGCGCCCGCCAGCGCCAGGAACAGTGCGGCCAGTGCTTTCATTCTTCTCTCCAAAGTGTTCTTCACGATGGAAAGAATAGGCCGGCCTGGGCGGCCGGTCTGTCGGCCGCCGGTGTGCATGCGTGTAGGAGCAAGCCGATCGCAGATCGGCGCCGCGCCGGCCTCAGGTGCCGATCACGCCACCATCCTTGCGCCGGATCACCACCGTGGCCGAGCGCGGCCGCCCGCCGGCCTGGTAGTCGGGCCAGTTCGAGAACCTGGCCGGCTCGGCCGGGTCGCTGCGATCGGTGGGCGTTTCGCCCGGATGCTGAACGTTGATGAACATCGTGCGATGGTCCGGCGTGAGCGCCAGGCCGGTGATCTCGCAGTTTACCGGGCCGGTCAGGAAGCGGCGGATCTCGCCGGTGCCACGGTCGCAGGCCAGCATCTGGTTGTTGCCGATGCGCTCCAGTTCGCCCTTGTACATCTGCGTCGCGTGCATGTCGGTCTGGATCCACAGCACGCCGCGCGCATCGAGCGCCAGGCCGTCGGGGCAGGCAAAGATGTCGCCCTTGATGTTGCCTTTGGCATCCGCGCGTTCGTTGGCCGGGTCGCCGGCCAGCACCAGGTGGCTCCAGCGCAAGCTCAGGCCGTCGAAGTCGCCGTCGTCCTTCCAGCGGATGATCTGGCCCATCACGTTGTTGGCGCGCGGGTTGGCGGCGTCGACGCCGGGCTTGTCCTTGGCGCCGCGCTCGCTGTTGTTGGTGAGCGTGCAGTAGACCTCGCCGCTGTGCTGGTCGATGGCCAGCCATTCGGGCCGGTCCATCTTGGTGGCGCCGGCCAGGTCGCTGGCCTGGCGGGTCTTGATCACCACCTCGCCCTGGTCGGCAAAGCCGTTGGCGGCGGTCAACGCGCCCTGGCCATGGATCAGCGGCAGCCAGCGCCCGCTGCCGTCGGCATCGAAGCGCGCCACGTACAGCGTGCCGTGGTCGAGCAATTCGCGGTTGGCCTGGGCCTTGCTGATCCCGCCGCCACCGCCGGCAATCTTGTCGCGGCTGACAAACTTGTAGATGTACTCGAAGCGTGCGTCCTCGCCCGAATAGACCACCGCGCGCTGGTCGCGGGTGACCGCGATCCACGCGCCTTCATGCGCCGCACGGCCGAGCGCGGTGCGCTTGACCGGCGTGGCGGCCGGGTCCATCGGGTCGATTTCGACGACCCAGCCGAAGCGGTTGAATTCGTTCGGGTGCCTGGTGGCGTCGAAGCGTTCGTCGTGTTCCGGCCAGCGGTAGGCGCCCGTCTTGCGCAGGCCCCAGCGTTTCTGGTGCGCGTCGGGGTTGTCGCCGCCGTCGAAATAGAACGCGAAGTTTTCTTCACCGGACAGATAGGTGCCCCAGGGCGTCTTGCCGCTCGCACAGTTGTTCAGCGTTCCGAGCACAGTGCGGCCGGCGGGATCGGCCGCCGTCTTCATCAGCGCGTGGCCGGCGGCCGGCCCCTGCAGCGCAAACGGCGTGGCGGCGGTGTGCCGGCGGGCGTAGCGCGACGGGCGAACCATCTGCCAGCGCCCCTCCTTCTGCTCGACCTCGATCACCGCCACGCCATGCGCGGCCTGCGCCTTCCTGACCTTCTCGGCGCTCCAGGTCTTCATGCCGTCGGGGTGCAGCAGGCCGTCGTCGGTGTACTCGTGGTTCATCGCCAGCAGGCCACGCTGGCTGCCGTCGAGCGGATAGAAGTGAAGGCCGTCGTGGTGCATGCCCATCTGCGCCGCCTGGTCGGCCGCCGAGTTGCTGGCGTCGCCCTTGAACGCCGGCATGTTGCCGGCCAGGCCGATCGGCTCACCCCAGGCGGCAATGGCCTCGGCGATGTAGCCCTCGGGCACGACCAGCGTGTCGATGCTGACGGGCGCGATGCCCTTGAAGCCCAGCAAGGGCCCAGCCGCCCGCACCGAGGGTGTGGCGCTGGTGGCGCAGCCCGGCAGCAGCGGGCCCAGCACACCCCCGGCCAGCGTGGCGAGGCCACCGTGCACCCAGACCCGGCGCGCCGGGTCGGACACACTGTGGATGTCGTCATTGGCACTCCGATTGGAGTCTTCCATCGCTGAAAAATCCTTGGACATGCGGGCCTCCGGAGCGGTTGTCGGGTTCGGTCGATTGTGCATTCCCGGTGCCCGCTTGCGGGGCTGCGGCGCGCACTCGCCGCGGGTCAACCGCGCTGCGACAGCGCGAGCCTGAGGCCCAGCAACAGGAACATCGCGCCGACGATTCGCTGGCCCCACACACCGGCGCGCTGGCCCACACGCAGGCGCCGCCTCGCATACGCGGTCGAGAGCGCCAGAAAGTGGCACCACAACATGCTGTTGAAGTTGAACAGGCAGCCCAGCGCGACGAACGCCAGCGCCTTGCTCGACGCCTCCGGTGCGATGAACTGCGGCACAAACGCCAGGAAGAACAGCGCGACCTTCGGGTTCAGCGCGTTGGTGAAAAACCCCTGGCGATAGATCGTCCGGTACGGCAGCGCGGCGGCTGGCGGCAGCTCGGCCCAGGTCGCCGTTCCGCACGGGCGGCGCAGCATGGCCAGGCCCATCCACATCAAGTACGCAGCGCCTAGCCATTTGACGACCGTGAACGCCGTGGCCGACGAGGCCAGCACGGCCGACAGGCCCAGCGCCGCGGCGAAGATGTGGACGAAGGTGCCGGTGCCGATGCCCAGCGCCGCCGCCGACCCGGCGCGCCAGCCCTGGGTGGCGCTGCGCGTGATGATCAGCAGCGAGTCGGGGCCTGGCGCGATGTTGAGCAGCAGGCCCGAGACGACGAACAGCGCGAGATCGTGGGTTCCGAACATGGGTGGGTGGCATCCGACCGGCCGTGCGATTGTGAACCCGCCGCCAGCGCATCCAGCTCGCGGCGGCCCCGGGCCCACCCGGTGGCCGCCGGCCGCGCCCGGTTCAGTCGTCGTCGCGCAACTGGCCTCGCAATTCGCCGCCCGGGTATTGCACCGAATGCACGTTCACGTAGCCGGCGCCGGCGCGGATCGCCGCCACCACCTCGTCGAACTCCATCGCGGCAATGCCCTGGGCAGCCGGGCCGACCACGTTTTCAGCCCGCAGTTCGCCGCTGACCGTGCCGCCTTGCTGCGGGCAGGTCGGCGAGCGGCCCGTCGGGTCGGGGTTGGTGGTGGTCTGGCACAGCCAGACCATGATGCCGCCGTTCAGCCCGCGCTTGCCGAAGTGGATGTGGGCCATCAGCACGTTGGTCGGGAAGCCGCTGTACGACAACTCGTAGCCGATGGCGCCGGTCTTCTCGTTCAGGAACAGCTTGAAGCGCCCCGAGGCGGGCGTCGACAAAGCCTGGGGCACCTCGTTGAAGCCCTTGAGGCGGGTTTCGATGCCGTCGTTGTGCGCCATGGCGCTGCTCGCTCCGCCGAGCAAGGCGAGGGCAAGCGTTGCGACTGCGCATGTCGTGGGCCGCTGGGATCGTTGCATGGTGCACTCCTTCAGATCGTGGCCGTTGACGGCCGGGGTTTGGAAGGCCTTGACGAGTCGGTGGCGCACTGAGTCCACCACCGCTCCGCTTACGCGGCACGAGGGAGCGATATTCCACGCCGGCCGCGAAAAAGCAGGGCGCCCGCGCTGCCGGCGCCTCACCACGCCGAGCGCAGCCTGGCGGCGATGTCCAGCGCGGGGCCCGGGTCCAGGCCCGCTGCGGCCGCAAGCGTGTCGGGTGACTGAGCCGGGCCCACCGCTTCGAACGCGGCGGCCACCGACGGCGGGATGAAGCGTGTCAGCGAGCCGTACAGGTGCCGGTCGCCAAAGGCGCTTTGCTGCGTCACGTAAAAGCGCTGCGGCACGAGCAGGTGCAGGTGTTGGCGGGCGCGGGTCATGGCGACGTACAGCAGGCGCCGCTCTTCGTCGATCTGCGCCGCCGAACCGGTGCTCATGTCGGACGGGATACAGCCGTCGACCACGTTGAGCACGTGCACCGATTGCCATTCCTGGCCCTTGGCCGAGTGGATGGTCGACAGAATCAGGTAATCCTCGTCCAGCAGCGGCGCGCCGGGCTCGTCGCTGCTGGCCTGCGGCGGGTCGAGCGTCAGCTCGGTCAGAAAACGCTCGCGGCTGGTGTACCCGGCGGCAATGCGCACCAGCTGTGCCAGGTCGGCCTGGCGCACACGCGCGTCGTCGTGCAGGCGCTCCAGGTGCGGGGCGTACCAGCGCCGCACCTGCTCGACCTCGTCGGGCCAGGCCGGCTGCGGGCTGGCCAGTTCGGCCAGCAGATCGCGCAACACGCCCCAGTCATGGCGGGCCGACGGCGGCGGCTCGAACCCGGCGCGCACCAACGCCGGGTCGGGCGCGCCGTCCATCGCGTCGAGCAGGCGCCGCGCGCTCGCCGGGCCGATGCCCGGCACCAGCTGCGCGACCCGAAAACCCGCCAGCCGGCAACGCGGGTTCTCGGCCCAGCGCAGCACCGACAGCAGGTCCTTGACGTGTGCGGCTTCCAAAAATTTCAGCCCGCCGAACTTGACGAACGGGATGTGGCGCCGCGCCAGTTCGATCTCCAGCATGGCGCTGTGGTGCGAGGCCCTGAACAGCACCGCCTGCGACTTCAGCGTGAGCCCTTGCTCGCGGTGTTCAAGCACCTGGCCAGCCACCCAGCGCGCCTGCGCGGCATCGTCTTCGACCGTCACGAGGCTGGGCTTTTCCGACCCGGCGCGATCGGTCCACAGCTGCTTGGTGTGGCGCGCCGCAGCCTGCGCCATCACGGCATTGCAGGCGTCCAGGATCGGTTGGGTCGAGCGGTAGTTGCGCTCCAGCGTGACCACCCGGGCGGCGGGCGTGAACTGGGCCGGGAAGTCGAGGATGTTGCGCACCTCGGCGGCGCGGAACGAGTAGATCGACTGCGCGTCGTCGCCCACCACGGTCAGGCCGCGGCCGTCGGGCTTGAGCGCCCGCAGGATCGCGGCCTGCAGGCGATTGGTGTCCTGGTACTCGTCGACCAGCACCTGGTCGAAGCGCGCCGCCACCCGTTGCGCAAGGGCGGGCTCGGCCATCATCTGCGACCAGTACTGCAACAGGTCGTCGTAGTCCAGCACCTGCTGCTTTTGCTTCTCGGCCACGTAGGCGCCGAACAGGCGCTTGAGCTCGGCCTCCCACGGCGCGCACCACGGATGGCTGTCGTTCAGCACCTCGTGCAGGCTGGCCTGGCTGTTCACCACGCGCGAATAGATCGCCAGGCAAGTGCCCTTGAGCGGGAAACGCTTTTTCGCCGCGCTGAAACCGCACTCGTGGCGCACCCAGCCGAGCATGTCTTCGGCATCGCTGCGATCGACGATCGTGAACGACTCGCTCAGGCCGATCTGCCGCGCATGCTCGCGCAGCAGCCGCGCACCGATGCCATGAAACGTGCCCGCCCACGCCAACGCGGGTGGCGCGCTGCTCGGCGGCAGGCCCAGCGCCTCCAGCATCAGCGCGCCCGCGCGGCGCGCCATCTCGGCCGCCGCGCGGCGCGAGAAGGTCAGCAGCAACAGCCGCTGCGGGTCGGCCCCGGCCGTCACCAGGCGGGCCACCCGGGCCGCCAGCGTCCTGGTCTTGCCACTGCCCGCGCCTGCGATCACGAGCAAGGCCGGCGCTTGGCGCGGGTCGCCCTCCAGGCCATGCTCGACCGCGCTGCGTTGCGCCGGGTTGAGCGATGCAAACGGGTCGGCTGGGGCGGCGTCGTGCGGGTGCATGCGCCCGACTGTATATTCATAAGGGGTATCCATTTAGCTCCAGTGACGCTATAGTCACTGGATGGAAACTCAGTCCATCGTAGCGCCAGAAGCGGGCCGTGACTACCCCCGCAACTGGAACGAGTTTCTCGACTGGTTCGCCAGCGAAGAGACTTGCCTG
>JANORB010000050.1:0-7507 GCA_031415135.1 Methylibium sp. | reverse complement strand
GCGGCCGCGACGCCCACGCAGTTCGTGCTGACGGGCGTGGCGCCGGCGGATCGTTTCACGATCGCTTCCACCAGCGGCCTGGCCGTGGGTGTGCCCGGCACGCTGGCCGCGCTGGACACGGCGCTGCGGCGCTGGGGCACCCTCTCGCTGCGCGAGGCCGTGGCGCCGGCCATTGGCGTGGCCGAAAACGGCTTTCGCATCAACCGCTTCCTGGCCGCCAACATCCTGGGCGACGGCGGGCGCACCTCGTTCCAGCCCGAGACGGCGGCGCTGTTCCGCCCCGGCGGTGTGGCGCTCAAGGAGGGTGACCTGCTGGTGCAGGCCGATCTCGGCAAGACCTTGCGCCTGATCGCCAGGCACGGCCCCGACGTGTTCTACAAGGGCGAAGTCGCGCGCGCCATCGTGGCCGCTCAGCAGCGCAGCCGCACCCCCGCACCGACGCAGTCCGAAGGTGTCGGCCGCATGACGGTGCGGGACCTGGCGAACTACCGGGTGGTGATCCGCGAGCCCGTCAAGGTGGACTACCGCGGCTGGACCGTGGCAGCGATGGCGCCGCCGTCTTCGGGCGGCCTCACGGTCGGGCAGATGTTGCTGATGCTGCAGCGCTTCCCGCTCGGCGATGCGGCGCAGGGCTACGGTTTCGGCAGCCCGAACACGCTGCACGTGATGGCCGAGGCGATGCGCCTGGCGTTTGCCGACCGCGCGGTGTGGATGGGCGACGAAGACTTCGTGCCAGTGCCCAAGGCCGGCCTGCTGAACCCCGACTATGTGGCGACCCGCTCGGTGATGATCAATCCGACCGCGCGCATGGCCACCCCCGCCGCGGGCAACCCGCTGCCGTACGACACGGCGATGCTGGGCGACAAGAAGACGCGGTTCGCCCCGCAGCATGGCGAAGAGGAGCACCGGCCGTCGCACACCACCCACTTCTCGGTGGTCGACAAATGGGGCAACGTGGTCAGCTACACCACCACGATCGAAGCCACCTGGGGCAGCGGCATCACGGTGCCGGGCTACGGCTTCCTGCTCAACAACGAGCTGACCGACTTCAATTTCGACCCGACCCGCAACCCCGCCACCGGCAACCCCGGCGCCAACGACGTGGCCGCAAACAAGCGCCCGCGCAGTTCGATGGCGCCGGCCCTGGTGTTCAAGGGCGCCAAGCCGGTTGCCGCCTATGGCTCGCCGGGCGGCTCGACGATCATCAACTCGGTGTTCAACGTCACGCTCAATTTGATCGACCACGGCATGTCGATCCAGCAGGCCATCAATGCGCCGCGCCTGTCGGTCACCAGCGCGACCGGCGGCGTGTCATGCGAAGGCGTCGAGGCCTTCCAGCAACCCAAGTTCAGCATCGCCACGCAAGACTACTTGCGCGGCCTGGGCCACCTGCTGCCCGGCCTGGCCGGCAGCAACGGCTGCACCGCAGCCATCGGTTCGGTGCAGGGCGTGGTGATCGACTTGCGCAGCGGCCGCCAGTACGGCGGCGCCGACCCTCGGCGCGAAGGCACCGTGATCGGCCTGAAGCCGCGCAAGGGCAAGGGGCAGCACGAAGACGACGACGATTGAGGAAGCTGCGTGGCGGTGCCGGGTGGCGCCGAAAGTGGCTCGCGCGGCGCCCTAGAATGCGGCGCCGATCAGCCTCAGACCACTTCGCCGCCCCATGCGCTTCCGTCCGACCACCCTCTGGTTATGTGTCTGCGCGCTGGCGGGGCTGGCGCCGCTGCGGCACGTGGCGGCACAGGCCAGCCCGCAGGTGCCGCGCTTCGTTGAAGAGACCGACCTGGCGGGATTGCAAAGCCGTTTCGAGGGCGAGGGCGAATTCATGGTCGGCGGCGGCGTGGCCACCTTCGACTGCGATGGCGACGGCCTGCCCGAGGTCTACGTCACGGCCGGTGTCAACAAGGCCAAGTTCTATCGCAATCGCAGCGCGCGCGGCGGGCCGATCAAGCTGGTGGAAGAGCGCTCGGGGCTGGAGTTGACCAGCGCCATCGGCGCCTACCCGATCGACATCGACGCCGACGGCCACGCCGACCTGGTGGTGTTGCGCGTCGGCGAGGTTCAGGTGTTTCGCGGCCTGGGCGGCTGCAAGTTCGAACGCGCGACCGACGCGTGGAAGCTGAGCACCGGCAACGGCTGGCACAGCGCGTTCGCCGCCACCTGGGAGCGCGGAGCAAACTGGCCCACGCTGGCGATCGGCACCTACGTGGACCGCACCAGGCCGGAGTTTCCGTGGGGCAGTTGCACACCGGGCCTGCTGCTCCGGCCGGCCGCGGCCGGCGCGGGATTTGCCGAGCCGCTCAGCCTGGCGCCGGGTCATTGCGCGCTGTCGATGTTGTTCTCCGACTGGGGCCGCAGCGGCCAGGCGTCGCTGCGCGTCAGCAACGACCGCGAGTACTACAAGGGCGGCCAGGAGCAGTTGTGGAAACTGCCGCCCGCCCAGCCGCCGGTGCTGTACACCGAGGGCGAGGGCTGGATGCCCCTGCAGATCTGGGGCATGGGCATCGCCAGCCACGACCTCGACGGCGACGGCTACCCCGAGGTGCTCCTCACCAGCATGTCGGACAACAAGCTGCAAAAGCTGCAAGGCGATGCGAAGCAGCCCCGCTATGCGGACAGCGCCTACAAGCTGGGCGTGACGGCGCACCGGCCCTACGTGGGAGGCGATGTGCACCCGTCCACCGCCTGGCACGCGCAGTTCGCCGACCTCAACCATGACGGCCTGGTCGACCTGTTCATCGTCAAGGGCAACGTCTCCACGATGCCCGACTTCGCGACCCTGGACCCGAACAACCTGCTGCTGCAGCAGGCCGACGGCCGCTTTGTCGAGGTCGGCCAGCAGGCCGGCATCGCCAGCTTTCGGCGCGGGCGTGGCGGCATGCTGGCGGACCTGAACGGCGACGGCCTGCTCGACATGATCGTCGTCAACCGCTGGGACAAGGCGCAGCTGTGGCGCAACGTCGGCGCCGGCACGGCCGACAAGCCGCTGCCGATGGGCCATTGGCTGCAGGTTCGACTGAGCCAGGCCGGCGCCAATCGCGACGCGGTGGGCGCCTGGGTCGAGGTCGACCTCGGCGGGCGCGTCGTCCGCGAAGAGCTGACCATTGGCGGAGGCCATGCCAGCGGCCACCTGGGCTGGATGCATTTCGGCCTGGGCGCCGCCACCAGCGTGAAGCTGCGGGTGCAGTGGCCCTTCGGTGATTGGGGGCCATGGCAAACGGTCGCGGCCGATGCGTTCTACCGGGTCGACCGAGAGCGCGGCGTGAGCGCGTGGAAAGCACCATGAGGCCGCTGCCCGCACTGCGCGCCGGTCTGGCCGGGTGGGTGATGGCGGCGTTGGCAACGCTGGCGATGCTGGTGTGCGCGCCCGCTCACGCGCAGGCCGCCGCCGCTGGCGTGGCCCGCCCGGCCGGCGACTACAGCGCCAGTGTGGCCACCGAGTGGTTCGCGCTCGCCCTGCAATTGACCCAGCAGACGCCCGGCTTCAGCGCGCCGGTGGCGTCGCGCGCGCTGGCCTACCTGGGGCTGGCGCTGTATGAATCCACCGTGCCCGGCATGCCGCAATACACCAGCCTGGCCGGGCAGCTCAACGAGCTGAGTTCGCTGCCCTGGGCCCAGCCCGACGAGCCGCTGCACTGGCCCACGGTCGCCAACGCCTCGATGGCGTTGATGACACGCATGATGTTCAGCAACGCCAGCGCCGAGAACAAGGCGCGCATCGACCTGCTGGAGCGCAACCTGCCGGTCAAGTACGGCCAGGACTTCGACCCCCTGTTCGTGACGGCCGAGATCGGCAACCGTTCCGAAACCTTCGGCAAGCTGATGGCGATGGCGCTGATGACCTGGGCCCGCACCGACGGCGGCCACGAAGCCTGGGGCCCACCGCGCCGCACCCGCCAGCCTTATGTGCCGCCCAGCGGTGCCGGCCAGTGGTCGGCCACGCCACCGGCCTTTGGGCCCGCGTTGTTGCCCTGGTGGGGCGAGAACCGCCTGTTCGCGCTGAAGCGTGCGGCCGACTGCCCGGCTCCAGCGCCGCCGGCCTATTCCGAAGACCCGTCGTCAGCGTTCCACAAGGAAGCGCAGGAGGTCTATCGTGTCAGCAACCAGGCGACCCAGGAACAGCGCCAGTTCGCGCTGTACTGGGCCGACGACCCGGGCAAGACGCCCACGCCGGCCGGCCACTGGGTGTTCATCGCCACCGACCTGCTGAAGGCCCGCAAGGCCACGCTGGCGAACGCGGCCGAAACCTATGCGCGCCTGAACATCGCGATGGCCGATGCGTTCATCGCTTCGTGGCGGGACAAGTACGCGTTGAACCTGCTGCGCCCGGTGACCTATGTGCAACTGGTGATCGACAGCAACTGGGTGCCCACGTTGATGAACACGCCGCCGTTTCCCGAGTACCCGTCGGGCCACTCGGTGCAGAGCAGCGCCGCGGCGACGGTGCTGGCCCAGGCCTTCGGCGCCGACACGGGTTTCACCGACAACACCCACAACGACCGCGGCTGGGGCCCGCGCAACTTCAAGAGCTTCAAGGCCGCCGCCGACGAAGCGGCGCTGTCGCGGCTTTACGCCGGCATCCACTACCGGTCGGCGGTCGAGTTGGGCAAGGTGCAAGGCCAATGCGTTGCGCAGAAAGCGCTGGGCTTGAAGTTCAAGCGCTGAAAGTACAACGCTGTAGTCAACCCCGTGTTGAGTCGAGGACAGCCGACTGAGGGTTAGCGATAGTGCCGGTAATCGCGCCGTAATCGTTTGCGGAGGGCCGGCTTCCATTAGCATGCGGGCCGGCGATACGGGTTCGGCTTGTGCCGGGCCCTTCTTACAAGCCGCGCGATCGAATGCGCGGCCTACCTCACCCCAGGAGACTTTCATGTCGAAATCAATTCTTTGCGTGGCACTCGCTGCCGCATTCACCACCGGCGCGGCCATCGCCAAGGACAAGACCGTCGCCGTGAGCTGGTCCAACTTCCAGGAAGAGCGCTGGAAAACCGACGAGGCCGCAATCAAGGCGCAGCTCGAAAAGGCCGGCGACAAGTACATCAGCGCCGACGCCGCCGGCTCGCCCGAGAAGCAGCTCGCCGACATCGACGGCCTGATGGCCAAGGGCGCCAACGTGCTGATCGTGCTGGCGATGGACAAGGACGCGATCCTGCCCGCCGTCAACAAGGCCGCCAAGCAGAAGATTCCCGTGATTGCCTATGACCGCCTGATCGAAGCGCCGGGGGTGTTCTACATCACCTTCGACAACAAGGAAGTCGGCCGCATGCAGGCGCGCGCCGTGCTCAAGGCCCAGCCCAAGGGCAACTACGTGATGATCAAGGGCTCGCCGACCGACCCGAACGCCAACTTCCTGCGCGAAGGCCAGCAGGAGATCATTGACGCCGCTGTCAAGAAGGGCGACATCAAGATCGTCGGTGAGGAATACACCGACGGCTGGAAGCCCGAAGTGGCGCAGAAGAACATGGAGCAGATCATCACCAAGAACGCCGGCAAGATCGACGCCGTGGTGGCCTCCAACGACGGCATGGCCGGCGGCGTGGTGGCAGCGCTCAACGCCAAGGGCATCAAGGGCATTCCGGTGTCGGGCCAGGACGGTGACCACGCCGCGCTGAACCGCGTGGCGCTGGGCTCGCAGACGGTGTCGGTGTGGAAGGACTCGCGCGACCTCGGCCGCGAAGCCGCAGCCGCGGCCTCGGCGCTGGCCGCGGGCCAGAAGGTGGCGGGCGCGGCATCGTGGAACGGCGGCGAAAAGAAGATCGCGCTCGACGCGCAATTCTTGAAGCCGATTCCGATCACGCAAGAGAACCTCGACCTGGTGGTCAAGGCCGGCTGGATCAAGAAGGACGCGCTGTGCAAGGGTGTTTCGGGCGACAAGGTTCCGGCCGCTTGCAAGTAAGTGCAATGTCCGGGGCGCGCCTCCGGTCTGAGTGACGAAAACGCGGGCGGCTGGCCCGCGTTTTTTTTGTTTTCTCGGGGTCCGATTCGTTGACGAGAAGGGGAACACCATGAGCGGCATCTTGCACTCGCTGCGCCAGTCCGAACTGGACTGGCGCATGGTCCTGATGGGCGGTGTGCTGGTGGCCATCGCGCTGGCCTTCAACATGCTCACGGGAGGCATCTTCCTGTCGCCGGAGAACCTCTACAACATCGCCCAGCAGACCGCCGTGGTGGGCATCGTGGCCACCGTGGTGGTGCTGATCATCGTGGCGCGCCACATCGACTTGTCGGTCGGCTCGGTGATGGGTTTTGTCGGCGTGCTGGTGGCTTACCTGATGTACACCGTGGGCTGGTCGTGGCCGGCGGCGTCGCTGGCCGGGCTGGCGGTGGCGATCCTGGTCTCGGTCTACCAGGGCGCGTTGACGGCGCTGCTCGGGGTGCCGTCGTTCGTGGTCACGCTGGGCGGGCTGATGTCGTTTCGGGGCGCGGCCTTTCTGGTGGCCGATGGCAAGACCCAACCGGTCAACGACGAATTCTTTCAGCGCCTAGGCGGCGGCTACGACGGCGCCATCGGTGTCACGGCCAGCTGGGTGCTGGCCGGCCTGATGTGCCTGGCCCTGGTGCTGGGCGTGCTCAACAAGCGCCGCATGCAGCGCCGCTTTTCGGTGCCGAGCAATCCGCTCTGGGTGGACGCGCTGATGGTGGCGGTGCCCATCGTCGTGGTGCTCGGATTCGCGGCGGCGATGAACGCCTACAAGATCCCCAACAAGGCCGAGCCGCAGGGCATTCCGATCCCGGTGCTGATCTGGGCCGCGGTGGCGCTGGTGCTGTCGTTCATCGTGCGGCGCACGCGCTTCGGCCGCTACGTGTTCGCAATGGGCGGCAACCCCGACGCGGCGGCGCTGGTGGGCATCCCGGTGAAGAAGGTCACGTTGATGCTGTTCGTGCTGCTGGGCATCCTGATCACGATTGCGTCGATCGTCTCCATCGCCCGATTGAATGCCGGCACCAACTCGCTCGGCACCGGCATGGAGCTGTACGTCATTGCCGCGGCCGTGATCGGCGGCACCGCGCTGGCCGGTGGCAGCGGCTCGATCATTGGCTCGGTGCTGGGCGCGCTGATCATGCAGAGCCTGGACAGCGGCATGCTGCTGCTCGACGTGCCGATCGGCCACCGCATGGTCATCATCGGCCAGGTGCTGATCGCCGCCGTCGTGTTCGACGTGCTGTACCGCAAGTGGACCGGGGAGAACTGAGATGGCCACTTCATCCGTCAAGGCATCCGTCAAAGGCGCGCCGCCGCTGGTGTCGCTGCAAAAAATCTGCAAGGCGTTCGGCGGCGTGCACGCGGTCGAGAACGCCAGCGTCAACCTGCACCCCGGCGAGGTGGTGGCGCTGCTGGGCCACAACGGCGCGGGCAAGTCCACGCTGATGAAGATGCTGGCCGGTGCCTACCCGATCGACACCGGTGACATCCTGATCCGCGGCGAGAAGGCGCATGTTCGCAGTCCGTCCGATTCGCAGGCGCTGGGCATCGAAACCATCTACCAGACCCTGGCGCTGGCCGACA
>JANORB010000049.1:0-18869 GCA_031415135.1 Methylibium sp. | reverse complement strand
GAACGGCCGGATGTCGGTCTCGACCTGGTGTTTGTATTCAGTCTCGGCAATCAGCATGCCGGCCACGAAGGCGCCCAGCGCGAGCGACAGCCCGGCGTGTTCGGTCAGCCAGGCCAGGCCCAGCGTGACCAGCAGCAGGTTGAGCACAAACAGTTCCTCGCTCTTGCGCCGGGCCACCTGCGTGAGCCACCAGCGCATCAACTTTTGCCCGCCCACCAGCAGAAAGGTCAGCAGCACGGCGGCTTTCAGCGCGGCCCAGGCGAGCGACGTGGCCATGTCCGCCGCACTGGAGTTCAAGGCCGGGATCAGCACCAGCAACGGCACCACGGCCAGGTCCTGGAACAACAGCACGCCGATGACGCGGCGGCCGTGTTCGCTTTCGAGTTCCAGCCGGTCGGCCATCAGCTTGACCACGATGGCCGTGCTGGACATGGCCATCGCCCCGGCCAGCACGATCGCGCCCTGCCACGACAGCTCCCACGGCCGGCCGGTGAACGAAAACAACCACACCAGCAGGAAGTGGCCGACCACCGTTCCGACAATGGTCAGCAGCACTTGCGCCAGCCCCAGGCCGAACACCAGCTTGCGCATGCTCTTGAGCTTGGGCAGGTTGAATTCGAGGCCGATCACGAACATCAGAAACACCACGCCGAACTCGGCCAGGTACTGCACCCCGGCCGAGTCCTTGGCCAGTGCCATCGCATTCGGCCCGATCAGCACGCCCACGGCCAGGTAGCCCAGCATCGGTGGCAACCTGGCCAGGCGGCACAGCACCACACCCGCGACCGCGGCGACCAGGTACAGCAGAACCAGTTCGAGCGTTGAAGCCATGCGGTGCAGATGCCAGCGGTGGATCCCGGAACCCGCAGGCCATATCGCCGACAGCCTCCTAGAATCAATGCATCCTAATGGACGCGGGCTGTTCCGGCCCACGCCGTCGCTGCGAGACCACCGATGAATCCCCCGTTCGACGACGCACGCGCATTGCGCCTGGCCGCGCAGACCTTCGACATCGAAGCGCAAGCCCTGCTGGGCCTGAAAGCCCGCCTCGGCGCGCACTTCGCGCGCACCGTGCATGCGGTGCTGCTGTGCCGCGGCCGGGTCGTCGTGATGGGCATGGGCAAGAGCGGCCATGTCGGCCGCAAGATCGCCGCCACGCTGGCCTCCACCGGCACGCCCGCGATGTTCGTGCACCCGGCCGAGGCCAGCCATGGCGACCTGGGCATGGTGACGCCTGGCGACATCGTGCTGGCGATCTCCAACTCGGGCGAAAGCGATGAGCTCGCGGCCATCATCCCGGCCATCAAGCGGCTCGGCATCACGCTGGTGGCGATGACCGGCCGCGCCGAAAGCAGCCTGGCCCAGCATGCCGACCTGGTGTTGTCCAGCGCGGTCGATCAGGAGGCCTGCCCGCTGAACCTTGCGCCCACCGCGAGCACCACCGCGCAGATGGCCCTGGGTGATGCGCTGGCCGTCGCGTTGCTCGATGCACGCGGTTTTCGCGAGGAGGACTTTGCCCGCTCGCACCCGGGTGGCAGCCTGGGGCGCAAGCTGCTGATCCATGTGCGCGACCTGATGCGCAGCGGCGATGCGCTGCCGCAGGTGCACCCGGACGCCAGCTTCACCGACATGCTGCGCGAGATGACCCGCAAGGGCCTGGGTTTCACCGCGGTGACCGACGGCCAGGCGCTGGGCATCTTCACCGACGGTGACTTGCGCCGCCTGATCGAACGCGATGCCGACCTGCGCCCGCTGCGCGCCCGCGACGTCATGCACCAGGCGCCCAAGCTGGTGCGCGACGACGCGCTGGCGGTGGTCGCCGCCGATGTGATGGAGCAGCACCGCATCACCAGCGTGCTGGTGGTGGATGCCGGCGGCGTGCTGGTCGGCGCGCTGAATTCCAACGACCTGATGCGTGCCAAGGTGATTTGATGGCCGCGCTGCGTCCGGCCCGGGTGTTCGCGCCTGAACTGCTGCTGCAGGCGCAGGGCGCGGGTGCAGGTGTGGGTTCGGGCGCGGGTTCGGGTATCGCGGCAGCGATCTTCGATGTCGATGGCGTGCTGACCGACGGCCGCATCTACCTCAGCGAGCGCGGCGAGGAGTTCAAGGCCTTTTCCACCCTCGACGGCCATGGCCTGAAGCTGCTGGCGCAGGGGGGCATCACGCCGGTGGTGATCACCGGGCGCGACTCGCCTGCGGTGCGTCGGCGCGTGGCCGATCTGGGCATCGAGCATGCCGTGTTCGGCGCCACCGACAAGCTCGCCGCAGCGCAGACCGTGCTGGCGCTTCTGGGGCTGGGGTGGGGCCGGGTGGCCGCAATGGGCGACGACTGGCCCGACCTGCCATTGATGACTCGCGCGGCCTTTGCCTGCGCGCCGGCCAATGCCCATGTCGAAGTCAAGGCGGTGGCGCACCATGTGACCTCGGCCGGCGGCGGCCATGGGGCGGCGCGCGAGTGCTGCGACCTGTTGCTCATGGCCGCAGGGCGCTATGCCGATCTGCTGCTTGGCCACAGCCTCACCCTGGACGGCAGCGCATGAAGGGCGCCGCGTGAGCGACAGCGTGGCCTTGCCACCGCCGGCCGCGGCCCGGCTCGTCGCCAGCGCCCCTTTGTATGCACGCCTGCTGAACCTGGCGTCGAGCTACCTGCCGCTGCTGCTGATGGGCTTGCTCGCGCTCGGGACCTGGTGGCTGGTCAAGAACTCACCGCTGGCCGACGTCGAGTCGGCGCCGGCGCCGGTGCGCCATGTGCCCGACTACACGATGAGCAACTTCATGGTTCAACGCTTTGGCGCCGATGGCGCGATGCGCGTGCAGATCGAAGGAGACACCCTGCGCCACTACCCCGACACCGACACGCTGGAAATCGACAACGCGCGCATCCGCGCGATCGCACCCGACGGGCGCGTGACGCTGGCCAGCGCCAGGCGCGCGCTGGCCAATGCCGACGCCAGCGAGGTGCAACTGTCGGGCGGCGCGAACGTGTTGCGCGAAGCGCTCGGCAAGGACGAGGCGATCGAGTTCCGGGGCGACTTCCTGCATGCCTCTCAAAGCACCGAGCGGGTGCGATCGCACCTGCCCGTGATCGTGCTGCGCGGCAGCACCCAGATCAACGCCGACGCAATGGAGTACGACAACCTGGCGCGCGTGTTGCAGCTCAAGGGCCGCATTCGAGCGGTGTTCGCCACGCCCACGGCGACGGCCAGCGCCAGGCCGGCTGCCGCGCTCAACCCGTCGGCCCGCCCGTGAACGCACCGCTGGCATTCATCACCGGCGCGTCCAGCGGCATCGGCCAGGCGCTGGCGGCGCGATTTCACCAGGGCGGTTATCGCCTTGCGCTGGTGGCCCGGCGCAGCGCCGAAGTGCGGGCCTGGGCCCAAGCGCAGGGCTTCGCCACGCCCAGCTTTGCGGTGTATGCGGCCGACGTGCGCGATGTCGCCGGCATCACCGCCGCCGGGCAGGCGTGCATCGAAGCCCAGGGCGTGCCGGACGTGGTGATCGCCAACGCCGGCATCAGCGTCGGCATGGACACCGCCGTGTTCACCGACCTGGACGTCATGCGTTCGGTCTACGAGACCAACAACCTCGGCATGGCCGCCACGTTCCAACCCTTTGTCGCGCCGATGAGCGAGCGCCGGTCGGGCACCTTGGTGGGCATCGCCAGCGTCGCCGGCATCCGCGGGCTGCCGGGCCACGGCGCTTATTGCTCCAGCAAGGCGGCGGTCATCAGCTACTGCGAAAGCCTGCGCGGCGAGTTGCGGCCGGCCGGGGTCAAGGTGGTGACCTTGCTGCCCGGCTACATCGACACACCGCTGACCCGCGAAAACCGCTACGGCATGCCCTTTCTGATGCCCGCCGACCGATTTGCCGACAAAGCCTTCAACGCCATCGTGGCCGGCGTCAGCTACCGCGTGATCCCGTGGCAGATGGGCTGGGTGGCCAGGTTGATGCGCGTGTTGCCCAACGCCGCGTTCGACCGCTTGCTGGCCGGGCGGCCCAGAAAGCATCGACAGCCCGACTGACGCGGCGATCCTGTCTTCGCTCCGCAACATGCGGGTCAACCCGCGCAGCACGAAGTGCAGTGCCCTGGCTACACTGCGGCCCACGATTTGCAGCCGTTGCGCACCAGCGCGACAAGGAAGGCTCCCATGTTGGACATTCGCACCCCCTAGTCTTTGACGGCCGGGCCTGACGCCCGGCCCGGCAAGCGGCCGTCGCTTGGTCGACCGGCCATCCAGAACTCACCGCCCGGCGTGCACTCGCGGCATGGCCGTGGGCGGTTCCGCGAAAGCCCCAAAGCATGTGTGAGTCCGCAACGCGCCCCCGCATCGGGCGGCGCTGGCAGGCGGCAACGGCGTCGTGTGCCGTGGTCCTCTTGGCCGCCTCGATGTTCCCCGCAGCGGCCCAGACGGCGCCAGCCTACCCCGAGGGTGCGCGCCCGCGCGCCGTGCGCCTGCCTGCCGATGCCGAGCCGGTGCGAATCGACGGCCGCCTCGACGAGGCCGTCTGGCAGGCCGCTCCGGTGCACGATGCGTTTGTGCAGTTCCGGCCCCTGGACGGGTTGCCGGCGCCGGCCGACTACCGCACCACGGTGCAGGTGGTGGTGGAAGAGCATGCGATCGTGTTCGGCATTCGCGCCGTCGATCCGCGGCCCGAAGAAATTCGGGCCCCGCTGATCCGGCGCGATGAAGTCAGGCGCGAACAGGATTTTGTGCTTGTGGTGCTCGACCCGGTGGGCACGCGCCGGTCGGCCCAGTTCGTGCGGGTCAGCGCGGCCGGCGTGGTGGCCGACGGCATGTACATCGCCGACACCGACGCCGAAGACTTCGCGCCGGACTTCGAGGTCGAGGCCGCAGCGCACCGGCTGGCGGACGGCTACAGCGTCGAGCTGCGCATGCCGCTGCTCTCGTTGCGCTATCCGTTCGAAGGGGGTGCGCCCTGGCGGCTGATGGTGGGCCGCAACATTCCGCGCGAAGCCACCACGCTGGTGCTGAGCGCGCCGCTGACCAAGGACGCGCTGAACTTCATCGCCCAGCTGCAAGAGATCGACGGCCTGCAAGATGTGGCCGAACGGGTGCGCAGCCACGCGCTGCTGTCGGTGCGGCCCGAGTTCACGCTTCGATCAACGCGGCATGCCGACGAACCCGGAACGCAAGTTCAGAGTGGCATCGCGATGGGGGCCGAAATCAAGTGGCGGCCGCGGCCCGACTGGGTGTTCGATGCGACCTTGAATCCCGATTTTTCGCAGGTCGAACTCGACGTGCCACAACTCGCCGGCAACACCCGCTTCGCGTTGAGCGTGCCCGAGAAGCGCCCGTTCTTCCTGGAGAGCACCGACGTGCTCGACCTGCCGCTGGCGGCCTTTTATTCGCGCTCGGTCACCGACCCCGGTTGGGGGCTGCGCGCCACCTGGCGCGGGGTTGGCGCGGACGCCACCGCGTTGAGTCTGCGCGACGACGGCGGCGGGCTGGTGCTGCGCCCCGGCCCGTACGGCACCGAGGCGGCCGCGCAAGACCTGCGCTCGCAGGCGACTCTGGTGCGCGGCAGGCTGCACCAGCCGCAGTTCAGCGTCGGCGCGCTGCTGTCGTCGCGCGACTACGGCGACGGCCGCGCCAACCAGGTCGCCGGGGCCGATCTGTTGTGGCGCACCAGCGAACAGCAGCAGTTCCGCCTGCGCGCCATGGGTTCGCAAACGAGCGCGCTGTTCGACGCGGCGGGTCAACCGGCCCACGGCCAGCGGCAAGACGGCCGACAGCTGTTTGCCTCGTGGTGGCGCCGCGTGCCAGGCTGGAACTTCACCGCGGAAGCCAGCCACACCAGCCCGGGCTTTCGCAACGACAACGGCTTTGTCGAGCAGGCCGGCGTGCGCGTGTGGCAGGCCGAGGTCACTCGCCGCCATGGTGAAGTGGCGCTGCCCGGCATCACCGCCCACGAGTTCGAGAACTACCTGTGGATGCAACAGAAGAACACGCTTGCCGATGGCGCCACCGGCATCACCGGGGGCGAGCTGATCTCGCGCCAGCTTCACCTCGGCATCTGGCTGGCCGCAGGGCGCAACACCGAGGCCTGGGTCCACATCAAGCTGGATGCCGAGCGTGCGCTGGCCGGTGGGCAGCTCCATTCGGCACGCGCGCTGGCCGGCGCCTGGGCCTTCACCCCGGCGCCGTGGTTCCCGCGGATGAACGCGGAGCTCGAATGGGGCCAGCGGCTCGATGTGGCCGCCGATCGGGTCGGGCGCGGGGCTGTGGCGTTGCTTGAAGTCAACCTGCGCGGATCCTTGCCCAACGGCTGGGGTGTCGAGTCACAGCAACGCCTGCAGCAGAGCTTCATCAACGCACCCGACGGCCGGCGCGCGCTGACCGAGACCCATGCGCGCTGGCTGGGTGTGCTGCACTTCAGCGCGCGCGACGCGCTGCGCGTGGTGTGGCAAGGCAGCCGCTTCAATCGTGCGGCCGATGCGTCCGCGGCGCTGGCCGCGGCGTCCGAGCAGACCCGCACGACAGCGCTGGTTTTTCAACGCCGCTGGGGCGTGGGGCGCAGCGTCAGCGTGGGCGCCAGCCACCAGAGCGCGCGGCCGGGCGCGAACCGAGACACCGAGGTTTTTGCCAAGTGGTCGTTCGAGCTGGATCGCTGACGGTGGCGCGCGGTGCCAATGAAAAAGGCGGGGCGCTTGCGCGCTCCGCCTTTTGTCTGAGCCCTGGTGAGGGGTCGGTGTCAGTAGCCGCCGCGGCCTCCGCTGCCTCCGCTGCCGCCACCACCGCCGTAACCACCACCGCCGCCGCCGGAGCGTCCGCCACCACCGCCGCCGTAGCCGCCGCCACCGCCGGAGCGGCCACCGCCACCACCGCCGTAGCCACCACCACCGCCGCCGGAGCCGCCGCCACCGCCGAAGCCGCCACCGCCGGAGCGGCCGCCGCCACCGCCGAAGCCGCCACCACCGCCACCGGGGCGGCCACCGCCGCCACCGAAGCCGCCCGGACGCTCTTCGCGAGGACGGGCCTCGTTGACCACCAGCGCCCGACCGTCGAGGGCCTGGCCGTTCATGCCGTTGATGCCGGCTTGCGCCTCGGCGTCACTGCCCATCTCCACGAAGCCGAAGCCCTTGGAGCGGCCGGTGTCTCGATCCATCATGACCTTGGCGGACGTGACGGAACCGAATTGTGCGAACGCTTGTTGAAGATCTTCGTCGCGTACGCTGTACGCAAGGTTACCGACGTAAAGTTTATTGCCCATGGGTGAGCCCCTTTCCATTTCCTACAGACCATGTGGAGCTTCTACCCATCGTGAACCATTCAAGCGAAGGCGCCGCGTCCATGCACAGACTGGCGAATATACGGGAATTGAGCAAGCGGTGGCGGAGTCGCGCCGAACAAATGTTGTTTTCGCGGCGGCGCCGGCAGCGACCGCGCGGGCCGGTGTGCGCGCCCCAGCGCCCGTGTGATGGCCCGCCGGCATGACGCCCCCGCCCGCCCACCCGCCGCGAATTGCCAGCCTGGTGCCCAGCCTGACCGAGTTGCTGGTGGCCATCGGCCTGGCCGACCATCTGGTGGCCCGCACCGGCTACTGCATCCACCCGGCCGAGCGCTTGCGGCATGTCCCCAAGGTCGGGGGCACCAAACAGGTCAACCTGGCCAAGCTGCGACGGCTCGCGCCCACCCACGTGCTGGTCAACGTCGACGAGAACCGGCTCGAGACGGTCGATGCGCTGCGCGCCTGGGGCGCCGGCGCCGCACCGCACATCATCGTGACGCACCCGCTGGCCCCGCAAGACAACCTCGCGCTGGTGCGGCAGCTGGCCGCGGTCTTCGGCGCGATCGGCGGCGTGGCCGAAAAGGCGGATGCGCTCAGCCGCGCGCTGGAGCGCGAACTGGCGCTGACCCAGCCCGGCGCGCACCCGGCGCTGCGCGTGCTGTACCTGATCTGGCGCGAGCCGTGGATGACGGTGGCGCGCGACACCTATCTCTCCCGCATGCTCGCCAGCGTCAATTGGCTCACGCAGCCGGACACGCTGGGCGGGGCAAGCGGCGCGGCGCGCTATCCGGTGGTGCAGGGCAGCGAGCCTTGGCTGGCCGACGTGCAGAAGGTGCTGTTGAGTTCGGAGCCGTACGCCTTCGATGCCTCGCATGCCGAGGCCGCGCGCGCGCTGTGCCCGAATGCCGACGTGATGTGTGTCGACGGCGAGCTGCTCAGCTGGTATGGCGCCCGCGCCGTGCCGGGCCTGCGCTACCTGCGCAACCTGGCCCCGCGGCACGGCGGCGCGGGGGCGTGAAGCGCCACAATCGCGCATGGACATCTACAAGCCCCTGGTGGCCCTGCTTGCCATCGTCAACCCGATCGGCGCGATCCCGTTCTTCATCCACTTCACGCAGGGCTTCAGCCGGCCCGAGCGCCAGCGCACCATCCGCGTGGCCGCGTTCAGCGCCTTCGTCGTGATCGCCGTCAGCGCGCTGGCGGGCCTGAAGATCATTGAATTCTTCGGCATCTCGCTGGCGTCGTTCCAGGTCGGCGGCGGCATGCTGCTGCTGATTTCATCGCTGCAGATGCTCAACGCCCAGCCGGCCGAAACGCGCAAGGAAGACGTGAGCGAAGGCAACACCAAGGTCGACGCCGGCGCCAGCATCGCCATCGTGCCCTTGACCATTCCGCTCCTCACCGGGCCGGCGACCATCTCGACGATGATCATCTATGCCGACAAGACGCGCCACTGGTGGGAGCAGGCGATCCTGGTGGGTTATGGCGTGGTGATCGGCCTGGCGGTGTGGGTGGCGTTCAGCCTGTCGGGGCGCATCGCCCGCGTGCTGGGCAAGACCGGCATCAACGTGATGACGCGGCTGATGGGCCTGATCCTCGCCGCGCTGGCGGTCGAGGTCATGTCCGACGGCCTGGTCAAGCTGTTTCCGATCCTGGCCAGCACGGTTCGATAGGGCCATGAGCGAGGCCGTCTACGACTACATCATTTGCGGCGCCGGCACCGCGGGTTGCCTGCTGGCCAACCGGCTGAGCGCCGACAAGACCAGGCGCGTGCTGCTGATCGAAGCCGGCGGACGCGACGACTACGTGTGGATCCACATCCCGGTGGGTTACCTCTACTGCATCGGCAACCCGCGCACCGACTGGCTTTACAAGACCGACGCCGAGCCCGGCCTGAACGGGCGCCGCCTGATCTACCCGCGCGGCAAGGTGCTGGGCGGCTGCAGCAGCATCAACGGCATGATCTACATGCGCGGCCAGGCGCGCGACTACGACGCCTGGGGACAAGGCGACGGCTTCGGCGCCAACCCGGGCTGGAGCTGGCAGGAGTGCCTGCCCGGCTTCCTGAAGCACGAGGATTTCCACAAGGGCGCCGACGCCTGGCACGCCGCACCCGGCCTGGATGCCAGCGGCGAGCGCGCAGGCGGCGAATGGCGCGTCGAAAGGCAGCGGCTGCGCTGGGACATCCTGGATGCGTTCGCGCAAGCGGCACAGCAGGCCGGCATTCCGGCCAGCACCGACTTCAACCGAGGCGACAACGAAGGCGTGGGCTACTTCGAAGTCAACCAGAAGGCCGGCGTGCGCTGGAATGCGACCAAGGGCTTTCTGCGGCCGGTGCGCCACCGCGCCAACCTGGACGTGTGGACCGGCGCGCTGATCACGCGCGTGCTGCTGAGCGGCGCCGACAGCGCACCGCAGGCGCTCGGCGTTGAAGTCCAGCGTGGCGCCGGCGCCGAGCGCGTACAGGTTCGCTTGCCCGCCACCGGCGGCGAGCTGCTGTTGTGCACCGGCGCCGTGGGCACGCCGCAGCTGCTGCAGCTCTCGGGGATCGGGCCGGCTGGCCTGTTGCGCCAGCATGGCATCCGCTTGAAGCATGTGCTGCCCGGTGTCGGCGACAACCTGCAGGACCACCTGCAGATCCGCGCGGTGTTCCAGGTCGACGGCGTGAAGACGCTCAACGCCCAGGCCGGCTCGCTGTGGGGCAAGGCGATGATTGCGCTGGAGTACGCGCTCAAGCGCAGCGGGCCGATGAGCATGGCGCCATCGCAACTCGGCGCCTTCACGCGCAGCGATGCGACGCTGCCGCACCCGAATCTCGAATACCACGTGCAGCCGCTGTCGCTCGACGCCTTCGGCCAGCCGCTGCATTCGTTCAACGCCTTCACCGCCAGCGTGTGCAACCTGAACCCGACCAGCCGGGGCCGGGTGCGGATCACCTCGGCCGATCCGCACCAGCCGCCGAGCATTGCGCCGCACTACCTCAGCACCGACGCCGACCGGCTCATCGCCGCACACAGCCTGCGCATCACACGCCGCATCGTCGCGCAGCCGGCGCTGGCCAGGTACAAGCCGGTGGAAGTCAAGCCCGGTGTGCGGTTCCAGAGCGATGAAGAACTCGCCACGCTGGCGGGCGACATCGGCACGACGATCTTTCACCCCGTCGGCACGGCCAAGATGGGGCCGCGGGCCGACCCGATGGCGGTGGTCGATGCGCGCCTGCGCGTGCATGGCGTGCAGCGCCTGCGGGTGGTCGACGCCAGCGTGATGCCGCGCATCACCAGCGGCAACACCAACGCGCCCACGCTGATGATTGCCGAGCGCGCGGCCGAATGGGTGCGGGCCGACGCGCCGCCGCGCTGAACCAGTTGCGCGCCGCGCCGGTTCAGGACAGCAGTTGCTTGCGGGCCCGGTGCATGCGCACGAACAGGTTGTCTTCGCTGATGCCCAGCCGGGCGCACACCGCGTCGGTGGGCTGCTCTTCCAGCACCCGCAGGCGCATCGCGTCGCGCAGCCCGGCCGGCAGCGCCTCGATGCGCTGCAGCGCCAAGGCCAGCAGCTGGCGCTGTTCGGCGACCTCGTCGGGCTGCGGCCGCGGGCATTCGATGGCCAGCGCGCCGCTGTCTTCGGTGTCGTCGTCGAGCGGGTCCAGGTTGGCGCTGCGGCGGATCGAATCGACGATCTTGTTCTTCAGCACCGCGGTCAGCCATGAGCGCAGCGCGGCGCGGCCGGCAAAGGCGGCGCGGCCGGAGATCACGGCTTCGAACACGTCGTGCACCGCGTCTTCGGCCAGCATCGGGTCGCGCAGGCGGGCTTTGGCAAAACGCACCAGGTAGCTGCGATGCGAGACCATCTCGGTCCACGACACGGTGGGCGCACAGGCCGGCGGGAAGCTTTGGGTCAGGGTGGCGGTGGCGTTCATCGAGGGTTCTCCGGCTGCGCGTTGGTCGATGGCGGAACTGTGGCCGCGCCATCTCGCGCCACCCTCACCGAAGCTCACAGCCAGATCACATTGGTGTAAGAAGCGCCGGCCGCAGCGCGACAATCCGGCCATGCCCAGCTCCCGCCCCGCCACCATCCTGGTCGCCGAAGACCAGACCGACATCCGCGACCTGCTGGTGCTGAACCTGCGCAGCGCGGGCTACGAAGTTTCCGCGGTGGCCGACGGCGTGGCGGCGCTGGCGAGCCAGAGCGAGCAGAGCAGCGACCTGCTGGTGCTGGACCTGATGATGCCGGGCATGGACGGCCTGGAGGTGTGCAAGGCGCTGCGCGCGCGCGGCCGCGGCACGCCGATCCTGATGCTCACCGCCAAGTCGACCGAGCTGGACCGCGTGCTGGGCCTGGAGCTGGGTGCCGACGACTACCTGACCAAGCCGTTTTCGCTGCCCGAACTGCTGGCGCGCGTGAAGGCCTTGCTGCGCCGCGCCGACCTGCTGCGCGCCGCCCAGGCGCACGCGCCGGGCCAGCAGGGCGTGGCCGCGCTGCGCAACGGAGACCTGGAAATCCTGCCCGCCAAGCGGCAGGTGCGGTACCGGGGCGAGGCACTCGACTTCACCGCGCTGGAGTTCGACCTGCTGCTGCACTTTGCCGCCCACCCGGGCCATGTGTTTTCGCGCTCGCAACTGCTCAGCGCCGTGTGGGGCTACACGCACGACGGCTACGAGCACACCGTCACCACGCACATCAACCGGCTGCGCGCCAAGCTGGAGGCCGACCCGATGCGGCCCGAGCTGATCCTCACCGTGCGCGGCGCGGGCTACAAGATGCGCGACGCGCCGCGATGAGGCGGGCGCGGCCCGGGCAGCGCGCAGGGCTTCCTTCACGATGACGGTTCGCCTCAAGATCGCGCTCACCATCGTCGCCACCGGCCTGATCACCGCGCTGCTGGTGATCGCCACGGTGCTGGTCGCTTTCGAACGCTTCGAGCACGAGACCGCATTCCAGCGCGCCGGTGCTTTCCTCGCCCGGGTGACGTCCACCTACGACAACCTGCTCGACCTGCACGAGCGCCAGCCACAGGAGTTCAACGCCTGGCTGCGCAACCTGGTGCTGTACGAACCCGACACCCAGCTCTACCTGCTGGATGCCCGGGGCACGATTCTTTCGCGCACCGGCGACGCCGAGTTGCCGGCCGGTTATCGCGTCTCGCTGGGGCCGCTGCAGGCGGCCGTGGCCGGCGCCACCGGCCAGCGCGGCATGCCGTACGTGATGGGCGACGACCCGGAGCGGATGGACGCCAACGCGGTGATCGCGGCCCGCCCGCTGCGCCGCGCCATCATCCGCAACGACGAGCCGGTGTCGGGCTACCTGTACGTCGTCAGCCACAAGGCGGACCTGCCGTCCTCGCGCTGGGAGGCGGTGCGCAAGAGTTTTGCGATGCCGGCGCTGGTGGCCATCGCCGGCATCGTCGCCTTGACAACCTTGTTGGCGTGGCTGGTCATTGCGTCGGTCACCCGGCCGTTGCGGCGCCTGACCGACGCGGTGGCCGCACTCTCGCAACGCGGGCTGGAGGAAGGCCTGGCCGAGGCGCCGCAAGCCTTGTTGCCGGCCGCGCCGCGGGATGAATTCGGCCAGCTCGGCAATGCCTTCGACATGATGCTGGCCACGCTGCGCAAACAATGGATGGCGTTGCGCCGGCTCGACCACTTTCGGCGTGAAGGCGTCAGCAACCTGTCGCACGACCTGCGTTCGCCGCTGACCGCCACCGTCGCCTGCCTGGAGACGCTGGACGGCCGCTGGGCCGGCGATGCCCAGCGCGGCGACGACCGCCGGCTGGTCGAAGTGGCGTTGCGCAACACCCGCAATGCGGCCCGGCTGGTGCAGTCGCTCGGTGAGCTGGCCAAGCTCGACGAGCCGCAGTACAAATTGAACGCCGAGCTGGTGGATGCCGGTGAACTGCTGGACGACATCTGCCTGCGGTTTGCCGAGCGCGCGGCCCGGCAAGGCGTGGGCTTGCGCACCGACACCGCGTCGGCCGCCGGTGCGGCGCCGCCGTTTGCGCTGCTCGACGTCGAGCTGTTCGAGCGGGCGGTGGCGAACCTGGTCGACAACGCGCTCAAGTTTTGCCCGCCCGGGGCCGGCATCACACTGGCCGCGGTGGTGATGCAGGGGCAGGTGCAGGTTCGAGTCAGCGACACCGGCCCGGGCATCGCTGCGAGCGACTTGCCGCACCTGTTTGACCGTTTTTACCAAAGCCGCCAGACGGTCGCGCCGGCCACCGGCGAGGGCGGCAAAGGCCTGGGCCTGGCGATCGTCAAACGGATTGCCGAATTGCACGGCGGCCAGGTGGGAGTGACCAGCACGCTGCGGGTGGGCACCTGCGTGACGCTGACGATTCCGGCGGCGCGCGGATGACGGGATTCATGCCGCCGCGTTGCAAAAAAGTGGCGCAGGGAAAGCCCCAGTGCTGCCCGCAAGCGCCAACGCCTACAGTCTCGCCACTCGCGTCAGGCACCCGCATGGTGCCGTCGATGGCAGAGGGCTGAGGAGACAAGTGGACGCGGTGTCGGGGCGTGTTGCCCCAGCTGCAAATTGCACGGCCGGCAACGTCGGCCGATGCCAAGAAGAAGCAAAAGGGCGCCGGTTCTCCTGGCGCCCTTTTCATTGGCGCGCCTCGGCCGGCATCCATCGGAAGCGCGCGCGCAGAGGGCGTTGATCGAAGGAACTGGCGCCGTCCAGCGGCCTTGTTCCGGGCACCGGCCGGCCCGCACCTTCTTAGCATGGGGTTCGATACCGAACACCGATCCCGCTTTCCCGAAAGGCCCACCATGCCCGTCGATCCGCAACTGCGCACGCTCAAAGTCGACATTCCCTCGCAGCCCGACGCGCTGGTCGAGTTGTCGCTGATGCTGGCCGACGATCAGGTCAACCTGCAGGCCATGAGCGCGCTGATCGCGGCCGACATGGCGCTCGCCGCAGCCGTGCTCAAGGCCGTCAATTCATCGCTGTACGGCCTCAATGGCAGGGTGCAAAGCGTGAAGCAGGCGATCACCTACCTGGGTACGCGCGAGGTCGCATCGGTCACCTTCGCAATGGGCCTGAAAGCGGTGTTCCCGCACATGCCCGAACTCGACCCGATCTGGGAGCGCGCCAATGTGCGCGGCTTGCTGATGGGGCGCATCGGCAAGGCGCTGGACATCGACCCCTGGGTCGCGCATTCGGCCGGGCTGTTCGAAGAATGCGGCAAAGCCGTGCTGCTGCGGCATGCGCCGGAGCGCTACCGCGCGCTGCTGAAAACCGCCGCCGGTGACGATCAAGAACTGCTCCTTCTGGAGCATCGTGAATTCGGCGTCAGCCACGAGGCCTTGGGCGCGGCATTGTGCGAAAGCTGGGGCCTGGCGCCGATGGCGGTCGACTGCGTGCGCTTTCATGTGATCGTCGCCGCCACCGGCGACCTGCCCCGGCAAGTGCAGCGCCCCGCCCTCTGCATGCTGTCGGCGCTGGCCAACGGATTGATGAGCGACCCGGCGACGGTCGAACCGATGGTCAACAAACTGGCGCCCCAGGCGCGCATGGACCCTGCCGTGGTGTTGGGCGCCACACGCGGTGTCCAGCGCCAACTCGAAGCCGCGATGGAGCGCCAGCAAGCGGCGTAACCGCCCGGCCATGCGCCCGCCGCGGCGCGCCATGGCGGGTCAATGGTTGTCGCGCGGGATCCCGAAAGTGGCGTGGATCTTCTGGTACTTGACCGCCGGCTTCAGCACCATGCCCTCCGACAATTCGTCGACGATGCCGCGCTGAATCTCTTGCCACGGCGTCTGGCTCGGCGGGTATTTGTAGCCGCCCGCGGCTTTCAGCGCAGCGCGGCGCAGCGCCAGTTCTTCGTCCGAGATCAGGATGTTGGCGCTGCGCTTTTTCAGGTCGATGCGAACCCGGTCGCCGGTCTTGAGCAGCGCCAGCCCGCCGCCGGTGGCGGCTTCGGGCGAGGCGTTCAGGATCGACGGCGAGCCCGAGGTGCCGGACTGGCGCCCGTCGCCTATGCACGGCAGCGCGGTCACGCCCTTCTTGATCAGGTAGGCCGGCGGGCGCATGTTCACCACCTCGGCGGCGCCGGGGTAGCCCACCGGGCCGACACCGCGGATGAACAGAACCGTGTTCGCGTCGATTTTGGTCTTGGGGTCGTCGATGCGGTGGTGGTAATCCTCCGGCCCGTCAAACACCACGGCCTTGCCTTCGAAGGCCATCGGGTCTTGCGGGTTCTGCAAATAGCGCTCGCGAAACTCCGCCGTGATCACGCTGGTTTTCATGATGGCCGAATCGAACAGGTTGCCTTTGAGGTTGAGGAAGCCGGCCTTCTTTTGCATCGGCTTGTCGAACGGCAGGATCACGCGCCGGTCTTCGGAGAACTTGCCCTCGCAGTTCTCGGCCAGTGTCTTGCCGTTGACCGTGGGCGACGCTTTGATCTTGCCCTTCTTCACCAGCTCGGCCACCACGGCGGGCAGGCCACCGGCGCGGTAGAACTCCTCGGCCAGGTAAACGCCTGCGGGTTGCATGTTCACCAGCAAGGGCACGTCGTAGCCGAGCCGTTCCCAGTCGTCGTTGTCGAGCTTCACGCCGATGTGGCGGGCGATCGCGTTGACATGGATCGGCGCGTTCGTCGAGCCGCCGATGGCCGAGTTGACGATGATGGTGTTCTCGAACGCCGCGCGCGTCAGGATGTCGGACGGCTTGAGGTCTTCCCACACCATCTCGACGATGCGTTTGCCGGTCAGGTAGGCCGCCTCCTGCCGGTCGCGGTAGGGCGCCGGAATGGCGGCCGTGCCGGGCAGGCACATGCCCATGGCCTCGGCCAGCGCGTTCATCGTCGAGGCCGTGCCCATGGTGTTGCAGTGGCCGGTCGAAGGCGCCGACGAGGCCACGAGCTTGAGGAACTGCGGGTAGTCGATGTCGCCCTTGGCCATCATCTGGCGCGCTTTCCAGACGATGGTGCCCGAGCCGGTGCGCTCACCGTCGTGCCAGCCGTTCAGCATCGGCCCGGCGTTGATCGCGATGGCCGGGATGTCCACCGTGGCCGCGGCCATGATCTGCGCCGGCGTGGTCTTGTCGCAGCCGGTGGTGAGGATCACGCCGTCCAGCGGGTAGCCGTACAGCACCTCCACCAGCGACAGGTATTGCAGGTTGCGGTCCAGGCTGGCGGTGGGCCGCTTGCAGGTTTCCTGGATCGGGTGCAGCGGGAACTCGAAGGCCACCCCACCCGCATCGCGAATGCCTTCGCGCATGCGCTCGGCCAGCACCAGGTGGTGGCGGTTGCACGGCGCCAGGTCGGAGCCGCTTTGCGCGATGCCGATCATCGGCCGGCCCGACTGCAACTCGGTCAGGCTGAGGCCGAAGTTCATCACCCGCTCAAGGTACAGCGCCGTCATGTCGGCGTTGGCCGGGTTGTCGAACCACGCGCGGGAGCGCAGCTGGGCTGGCTTGATCCTCTTCGTGGCCTTCGTCGTCTTGGCTTTGCTCATGCTGTCTTCCAGGGATCGAAAATCGGGGGTCGTCGATCTTCATTGTCCCGCACATCGACAGCGAATTGAACCCACGCTCAGCCGACGTCCCGCACCGTCCCGGCGCCGCCGGCCTTGCCTCCCGCGCGCTGCTCGGCATGTTCACGGATGTGGGCCGGCAGCCGGTTGAGCAGCCAGCGAATGGCCATCGGCACGATCACCAGGTCGTCGAGCACGCCGAAGACCGGCACCACATCGGGAATCAGGTCGATCGGGGAGACGAGGTAAAGCAGCACCAGCGCGGTGCCCGCCTTCAGCCAGCCGGGCGCCTGCGGATGCCGCAGCGCGTACCAGAGCCGCCGGGCGTCACCCTTGACCACCAACCAAAGCATCGACAAACGCTTCCACATCACCGCACCTCCTGTTGAGACCGTCCACCGCGCGCGCGGCCAGCCTTGCACGTGCGGGCGGGTGCTCCGGTTGACAAGGGGGTCACGCCGTGCCGCCCACCGTCAACCTGTCGATGCGCAGCGTGGGCTGGCCCACGCCCACCGGCACGCTCTGGCCTTCCTTGCCACACACGCCCACGCCGGTGTCGAGCTTCATGTCGTTGCCGATCATGCTGACGCGGGTCAACGCGTCGGGCCCGTTGCCGATGATCGTGGCGCCCTTGACCGGGTACTGGATCTTGCCGTTTTCGACCCAGAAGGCCTCGCTGGCCGAGAACACGAACTTGCCGCTGGTGATGTCGACCTGGCCACCGCCGAAATTGGTGGCGTACAGGCCGCGCTTCAGGCCGGCAATGATCTCTTCTTTTGTCTTGTCGCCTGACAGCATGTAGGTGTTGGTCATGCGCGGCATCGGCACGGCGGCGTAGCTTTCGCGCCGGCCGTTGCCGGTGGGCTTGACGCCCATCAGGCGCGCGTTCATCGAGTCTTGCAGGTAGCCCTTGAGGATGCCGTCCTCGATCAGCACATTGCGTTGCGAGGCATTGCCTTCGTCGTCGACGTTGAGCGAACCGCGCCGGTCGGGCAAGGTGCCGTCGTCGAGCACGGTGACGCCCTTGGCCGCTACGCGCTGGCCGATGCGGCCGGCAAACGCGCTGCTGCCCTTGCGGTTGAAGTCGCCCTCCAGGCCGTGGCCGATGGCCTCGTGCAACAGCACGCCGGGCCAGCCGGGCCCGAGCACCACGCTCATCTGGCCGGCCTTGGCGGGGCGCGACTCGAGGTTGGTCAACGCGGCGTTGACGGCGTCGTGAACATAGCCCTCGATCACGCTGTCGTGAAAGTACGCAAAGCCGAATCGGCCGCCGCCGCCACCGCTGCCGACCTCGCGCCGCACCTCGCCGTGGATGGTTTGCTCGGCGATGACGGTCACCGACAAGCGCACCAGCGGCCGCACATCGGCGGCCAGCGTGCCATCGGCGCGGGCCACCATCACCACGTCGTATTCACCGGCCAGGCCGGCCATCACCTGCTTGATCCGCGGGTCTTTGGAGCGCGCGAGTTTTTCGACCTTTTCAAGCAAGGCCACCTTCTGCGTGCTGTCGAGCGTGGCGATCGGGTCCATCGGGGCGTACAGCACGCGGCTGCTCGCCAACTTCGTTTTGGTGTCGATCTTGACCCTGCGGCTCTGGCCGGCCGCGGCGATGGTGCGCACGGTGTGCGCCGCGTCCATCAGCGCGGCTTCGGAGATGTCGTCGGAGTAGGCGAATGCGGTTTTCTCGCCGGCCACCGCGCGCACCCCGACCCCCTGGTCGATGCCGAAGCTGCCGCTCTTGACGATGCCCTCTTCCAGGCTCCAGCCTTCGCTGCGGGTGTACTGAAAATACAGGTCGGCGTCGTCGATGCGGTGGGTTGCGATCGCTTGCAAAGCGCGCGACAGTGACGAATCGGTCAGGCCGAAAGGCTCGAGCAGCAGCGAGCGGGCCACTGCAAGGCGTTCAATCGTGGGTTCGCGGGAGATCATGTGAGCGTCCAGGGAAATGAGCCGCGATTGTAGAAGTGCGCGCGGCCGGCAAGCCGTTCGCAGGGTCAAACTTGGGGTCGCCTCAGAGGTTGAGAGTTTTTTGAATTGACTCCCTCGCCCTCTGGGAGAGGGTGGGGGTGAGGGCTCGCAAAACACCATCGTGCCCGGCGCAGCCCCTCACCCCAACCCTCTCCCCAAAGGGGCGAGGGAGCAAGTACG
>JANORB010000048.1:0-12376 GCA_031415135.1 Methylibium sp. | reverse complement strand
CGTACTTGCTCCCTCGCCCCTTTGGGGAGAGGGTTGGGGTGAGGGGCTGCGCCGGGCACGATGGTGTTTTGCGAGCCCTCACCCCCACCCTCTCCCAGAGGGCGAGGGAGTCAATTCAAAAAACTCTCAACCTCTGAGGCGGGCCGAGCTCAGGCGGTGCTCAACATCGCCAGCGACACACGCCACAGCCGTTCCGCCGCGTCACCATCCATGATGTACGACGAATAGCCCGACACTCGGTTGCCCGGCTCGGCCGGCAGGCCCTGGTTGCAGTCTTCCAGGTACAGCCCGCCGTGGCCTTGCAGTTCAGGCGCGGTGGCGGCCCACACGCTGGTGGCCGCACCCTGCTCGGGGGTCTTGAAGATGTCCAGCGGTGTGTCGTCGGGTTTCAGCCAGCCCAGCGCGCGCATCTCTTCGACCGGCAGGTATTTCTGCAACCCGGTCATGATGCCGCCCGGGTGCACCGCGTTGGCAGTGATCCCTTCGCCGGCGTGGCGCAGGTGCGCGCCCAGCGACATCAGCGCATTGGCGCTCTTGGCCTGGCCGTAGGCCTTCCATTTGTTGTAGTCGCGGCGCTCGAAGTGGATGTCGTCGAAGTCGACCGCGCTGATCTTGTGGCCCGACGAGCTGAGCGCCACCACGCGCGCCGGCGCGCCCCGGCGCAAGGCCGGCAGCAAGGCGGTGGTCAGCGCAAAGTGGCCGAGGTGGTTGGTGGCGAACTGCGCCTCCCAGCCCTGCGCGCTGCGCGCCAGCGGGCAGGCCATGATGGCGGCGTTGTTGATCAGCATGTGCAGCGGTGCGTCGCCCCAGTCGGCGGCAAAACGCTGGATGCTGGCGAGGTCGGCCAGGTCGAGCACACCCACATGCACGTTGCGCTTGCCGCTGCTGGCGCGCAGCGCGCCGGCCGCTTCGCCGCCGCGCACACGGTCGCGCACCGCCAGCGTCACGTCGGCGCCGGCCCGGGCCAGCGCGCGCGCCGTTTCCAGGCCCAGGCCGCCGGCACCGCCGGTGACGATGGCCCGTTGGCCGTGCAGGTCCAGCCCTTCCACCACCTCCAGCGCGGTGCTGCGGGCGGTGAATTTCGAGATGATTCGGTCGGTCATTCTTCGGTCGGTCATGCGGGCTCTCCGGTGCTGGCGCGGGCAGCATACGCCAGGCGTCCAAGGTTCTACACTGGCAGGCCCTCGCCCACCCCCGCAGGAGTTGATGATGAATGCACGTGACCCCGCCATGCCGGTTCAACCCGACGAGGCCAGCGCAATCGCCGCGTTCGCCAGTCGAAGCTGGGACGACGAGATCGTGCCGGCACTCACTCGCTACATCGAGATCCCCGCCAAAAGCCCGATGTTCGACGCCGACTGGCAGCGCAACGGCCACATCGAGCGGGTGATCCAGGATGCGGCGCGCTGGGTCGAAAGCCAACAGGTGGCCGGCTTGAGGCTCGAAGTGGTGCGCATCGACGGGCGCACGCCGGTGATCTTCTTCGAAGTGCCGGCCACCCGGAGCGCCAGCACCGACACCATCTGCATGTACGGCCACCTCGACAAACAACCCGAGTTCAACGGCTGGCGCAACGGCCTGGGCCCGTGGACGCCGAAGTATGTCGACGGCCTGCTGTATGGGCGCGGTGGCGCCGACGACGGTTACGCGGTGTACGCGGCCATCACCGCCATTCTGGCGCTGGACCGCCAGGGCATTCCGCGGCCGCGCTGCGTCGGCATCATCGAAAGCTGTGAAGAAAGCGGCTCTTTCGACCTGCCGGCTTACCTGGACGTGCTGCGCCCTCGGCTGGGCCAGGTCAGCCTGGTCGTGTGCCTGGAC
Organism: Methylibium sp.; assembly: GCA_031415135.1. GTDB lineage: Bacteria > Pseudomonadota > Gammaproteobacteria > Burkholderiales > Burkholderiaceae_C > LGRD01. The sequence continues at coordinate 10,555 of JANORB010000048.1, read as the reverse complement.
AGCGGCGCCGGCAACTACGACCAGTTGTGGCTCACCACCAGTTTGCGCGGCATGGTCAGCGGCAGCTTGAAGGTGGAGATCCTGAGCGAAGGTGTGCACTCGGGCGATTCGAGCGGGCTGGTGCCGTCGAGCTTTCGCATCCTGCGCCAGGTGCTGGACCGGCTTGAAGACAGCGCGACCGGGCGGCTGCTGCCCGCGAGCTTCCATTGTGAAATTCCGGCCGACCGCATCGAACAATCGCGCGCCACCGCACAGATCCTGGGTGACGAAGTCTGGAAGCGTTTCCCGTGGGCCTGCGGCGCCGACGGCGGCCCCGCGCTGCCCACCACCACCGACCCGCTGCAGGCGCTGCTCAACCGCACCTGGAAGCCCACCCTCAGCGTCACCGGGGCCGACGGATTGCCTGAACTGAAGAACGCCGGCAACGTGCTGCGGCCTTACACCACGTTCAAGCTGAGCCTGCGCCTGCCGCCGCTGATCGACGGCAATGAGGCCGCGGCAAAGCTCAAGGCATTGCTCGAAGACAACGCGCCCTACAACGCCAAGGTCACGTTCAATGCCGACGGCCGCGTGGGGGCGTCCGGCGCCACCGGCTGGAACGCGCCCACGCTGGCGCCGTGGCTGGAGGACGCGCTCAATGCGGCGTCGCTGTCCCACTTCGGCGCACCTTGCGGCTACATCGGCCAGGGCGGCACGATCCCGTTGATGAGCATGCTGCAAAAGGGCTTCCCGGCCGCGCAGATGATGGTCTGCGGTGTGCTCGGCCCGAAGAGCAACGCCCACGGGCCGAACGAGTTCCTGCATGTGCCCTATGGCAAGAAGTTGACGGCCGCGGTGGCGCAGGTGATGGCGGCGTGCGCGTGACCGGAGCGTGACCGGAGTCACGGCCTGCGCCGTGTGACACCCCGGCACGGCGTCGCGCGAGCGGTGTGAGCGCGCGAGCGGCGTGACATTTGGCGCACACGGCACGGCGCGCCACGGGCGGGGCCTCGCATACCATTCGTGACTTCGCGCCGGCCGCGCTTTGCCGCTGTGCAAGCCCGGGGTCCGCGCCCGGCTACGTCGACCAACCTCTCCGTTGAAAGCCTTCCTCAGTCCATGTGCGGTATCGCCGGCATTTTGAGCAGCGGTGCCGCGGCACCCCCGACGCCCGCCGAGCTGGCGGCCATGATCGGCCAGTTGCACCATCGCGGCCCCGACGGCACCGGTGCGTACTGCCAGGGTGAAATGGGCCTGGCGCACGCGCGCCTGAGCATCATCGACCTGGCTGGCGGCGACCAGCCGATCCACAACGAAGAGCAAACCGTGTGGGTGGTGTTCAACGGCGAAATCTTCAACTACATCGAGCTGCGCGCCGATCTGGAACGCGCCGGCCACCGCTTCTACACGCACTCGGACACCGAGGTCATCGTGCACCTGTACGAACAGCACGGTGACGACTTCGTGCAGCATCTCAACGGCCAGTTCGCGATTGCGCTGTGGGATGTGCGCAAGAAGCGCCTGGTGCTGGCGCGCGACCGCACCGGCATCCGGCCGCTGTTCCACACCACGGTGGGTGGGCGGCTGCTGTTTGCATCCGAGGCCAAGGCGCTGTTTGCGATCGCCGGCGTGCCGCGCCGGCTCGACCCGCTGGCGCTGGCGGAGGTCTTCACCTTCTGGGCGCCGATCGGGTCGCGCTCGGTGTTCGAGGGCGTGCAGCAGCTGGCGCCGGGGCACCTGATGGTGGTCGAGGGCGGCACGGCCCGCACGCGCTGTTACTGGGATTGGGACTTCCCCACCGAGCCGATCGACGAAGGCGGGCGTTCGGCCGGCGACTACGCCGACGAGCTGCGCGAACTGATGATCGACGCCGTGCGGTTGCAACTGCGCGCCGACGTGCCGGTGGGTGCCTACCTCAGCGGCGGGCTCGATTCGTCCATCATCACCTCGCTGATCCACAACTTCACCGACACACCGCTGCGCACGTTCTCGGTCACGTTCGAGGACGATGAATTCGACGAAAGCGCGCACCAGAAGCAGCTGGTCGACTACCTGGGCACGCGCCACTCGCAGGTGCGTTGCACGCGGGCTGACATCGCCGCCGCCTTCCCGCGCGCGCTGTGGCATGCCGAAACGCCGATCCTGCGCACCGGGCCGGCGCCGTTGATGCTGTTGTCGGCCCTGGTGCGCGAGCAGGGCTACAAGGTGGTGCTCACCGGCGAGGGCGCCGACGAGGTGTTTGGGGGTTACGACATCTTCAAGGAAGCGCGCGTGCGGCGCTTCATGGCGCGTGCGCCAGGCTCCGGCATGCGGCCGCAGCTGCTCAAGCGCCTGTACCCGTACCTGAAACACTCGCCGGCCACGAGCGCTGCGTTCGCAAAGAACTTTTTCGGTGAAGGCATGGCGCACTTGAACGAGCCGTACTTCGCGCACATTCCGCGCTGGAACACGACGGGTCGCATCTCTCAGTATTTTTCGGCGGGCCTGCGCGACGCCACCGCCGGCTGGTCGGCCTACCCGGCCATCGAGGTGACCCTGCCCGCGAACATCCGCCGCTGGCAGCCGATGGCGCGTGACCAGTATGTGGAGGCGCACACGCTGATGTCGGGCTACCTGCTCAGCGCCCAGGGCGATCGGATGGCGATGGCCAACTCGATCGAGGGGCGCTTCCCGTTCCTGGACCACCGCGTCATCGAGTTCGCCAACCGGCTGCCGCCACGCTACAAGCTGATGGGCCTGACCGAGAAGTACCTGCTCAAGCGCTCGATGACCGGCCTGCTGCCCGAAGGCGTGCGCACGCGCAGCAAGCAACCCTATCGCGCGCCCGACAGCGCGAGTTTTTTCACTGACGGCAAGCCGCCCGAGTATGTGGCCGAGTTGATGAGTGAAGAGCGCATCGCCAGGGCCGGCTACTTTGAGCCCAAGGCGGTGCGCAAGCTGTTCGAGAAAAGCCGTGCCGGGCGCGCCATCGGCTTTGGCGACAACATGGCCTTCGTCGGCATCCTGTCGACGATGCTGATCGACGAGATGTTCGTTCAGGGCAGCTCGACGGCGCAGCGGCCCGGTTGAGTTGACTCCGATTTCCGGGAGACTTCATGCTGTTGCATCAGCTGCTTGAGCGTTCCGCCCGGCAAACGCCTGACAAGGTCGCGCTGGTGTTCGAAGGCACGAACCACACCTATGCCGACATCGACCGCCGGGCCAGCCAGATGGCGGCCGAGTTGCAGCGGCGCGGCGTGCGGCGCGGTGACCGCGTGGCGACCTTCCTGGACAACAGCGTCGAAGCGGTGGTGGCCATCTTTGCCGCGCTGAAGTGCGGTGCGGTGTTCATGCCCATCAATCCGCTGACCCGGCGCGACAAGCTGGCCTACCTGCTCAACGATGCGCGCGCCAGTGCGCTGATCGCGCATGCCGCGCTGAGGCCCGAGTTCGAAGACGCGCTGACCCACAACACGAGCGTGCACACGTGTTTCGTGGCCGGCCTGCGCGACAGCGCGCCGCTGGCCGATCCGCGTTGTCTGCCGTACCCGGCGCAGAGCGCGCAGGCGCTGAAAACTCCCGCCAACATCGACCTCGACCTGGCCGGCGTCATTTACACCTCGGGCTCCACCGGCGAGCCCAAAGGCGTGATGCTGACGCACCTGAACATGGTGTCGGCCGCGCGCTCGATCGTCGCGTACCTGGAACTGCAGCCCGACGACCGCATCGTTTGTGTGCTGCCGCTGGCCTTCAACTATGGCCTGAGCCAGGTGTTGGCCGCCTTCCTGGTGGGCGCCACCCTGGTGCTTGAGCGTTCGTTTTCGTTTCCGGTCAAGGTGCTGGAGACGATGGCGAAAGAACGCGTCACCGTGTTCCCGGGCGTGCCCACGGTCTTCACGCTGTTGATGAACCTGAAGACCCTGCGCGACCACCCGTTGGACCACCTGCGCAAGATCACCAATGCGGGGGCCGCGCTGTCCGAGCAGCATATCCACCAGTTGCGCCAGCGGTTCCCGCAGGCGCGGCTTTATTCGATGTACGGGCTGACCGAATGCATACGGGTCACCTATCTGCCGCCGGAGCAGGTCGCCATCCGCCCCACCAGCGTCGGCCGCGGCATGCCCAATGAAGAGGTGTGGCTGGTCGATGAAGCCGGCATGCGCCTGCCCTGGGGCGCCACCGGCGAGTTGGTGATTCGCGGCAGCAATGTCATGCGCGGTTACTGGGACAAGCCCGAGGAGACCGCCAAGCGCTTGAAGCCCGGCCCGATGGCGGGCGAGGTGGTGCTGCATTCGGGCGACCTCTTTCGCACCGATGACGAGGGCTGGCTGTATTTCGTGGCGCGCCGCGACGACATCATCAAGTGCCGCGGTGAAAAGGTCAGCCCGCGCGAAGTCGAGAACGTGCTGTACGGCATGCCCGGTGTGCTTGAGGCGGCCGTCATCGGCGTTCCCGATCCGCTTCTGGGCCAGGCCGTGAAGGCCTTCGTGACGCTCAAGGCGGGGGTCGAGTTGACCGAACGCGACGTCATCAAGTACTGCGCGTCCAGGCTCGAGAGTTTCATGGCGCCGAAATACGTTAACTTTGTAGCCGAACTCCCAAGAACAGACACCGGCAAGATCAAGAAAACCGGCCTGGCTTGAGCACAATCCGAGCCAATTCACACTGACACACCACCATGCAAGCAATGCCCACAGACGTCAAGGCCAAGGTTCGCGACTACATCGTCGCCAACTTCATCATGGGTGGTCATGCCCAGCCGCTGAAGGACGACGACTCGTTCATGGAAGGCCATGTGGTCGACTCGACCGGCTTTCTGGAACTCGTCGCGTTTCTCGAGGAGACCTATGCCTTCTCGGTGGCCGACGACGAGATGGTGCCCGAGAACCTCGACAGCCTGGACAACATCGACGCCTACGTCCAGAGCAAGCTCGTCGCGGCCTGACCGGCGGCCAAGCAACCCATGATGGAGCACGTCTTGAGCGCAAGCCTGTTGAACGACCAGACACTGCGGATCGACTGCGCGGCCGAGGTCGAAAAGATCTCTCGCTGGATGGTCGATGCGGTCGGCACCCGGCTGCATCGCCGCGGCGTGATCATCGCCTTGTCCGGCGGGGTGGACAGCTCGGTGTGCGGCGCGCTGGCCGTGCGTGCGCTGGGCGCATCGAAGGTCTTCGGCCTGCTGCTGCCCGAGCACGACTCCAGCAGTCGAAGTGCCGATCTGGGCACCCAGGTCGCCGAACAACTGGGCATCAAGTACCAGCTCGAACACATCGGCCCGACGCTGGAGGCCATCGGCTGCTACCGCTGGCGTGACGACGCGATGCGCGCGGTGTTCCCCGCCTACGGGCCGGGCTGGAAAAGCAAGATCGCGATTGCCGGCGGCGTGCAGGGCGGCGTCAACTTCTTCAAGCTGGTCGTGCAATCGCCCGCGGGCGAGGTGTCGGAAAAGCGCCTGCCGATCCGCGAATACCTGCAGATCGTGGCGGCCACCAACTTCAAGCAGCGGATTCGCAAGACGGTGGAGTACTTTCATGGCGACCGCCTGAACTACGCGGTGATCGGCACGCCCAACCGGCTCGAATACGACCAGGGCTTTTTCGTCAAGAACGGCGATGGCGCGGCCGACATCAAGCCGATTGCGCACCTGTACAAGACCCAGGTCTACGCACTGGCACGCCACCTCGGTTTGCCCGAAGGGGTGTGCAACGCCACCCCGACGACCGACACCTACAGCTTGAGCCAGGGCCAGGACGAGTTTTATTTCGCCTTGCCGTACCAGCAGATGGACCTGGCGCTGTGGGCCCACAACCACCAAGTGCCGGCGTCCGAACTGGCGCCAGCGCTGAAGATCAGCGCCGAGCAGGCCGCCTTCATCTACCGCGACATCGAAGCCAAGCGGCGTGGCACGCACTACCTGCACGCCAGGCCGATGCTGGTCGAGCCTGTCAACGAAGCGGGCGCCTGAGAGCTGCACGCCCGATGCGATTTCTTCTCGTCGACCGAATTCTGGCGCTTGAGCCGGGTGTCTCGATACAGGCAGAGATGACCATGGATCCGGCGGAGGAACTCTTTCGCGACCACTTCCCCGGCTTTGCGGTCGTGCCGGGTGTGTTGCTGACCGAAATGATGGCGCAGGCGGCCGGCAAGTGTCTCGACACAGAAGGCATCCCGCGTGGCAAGGCCATGCTGGGCGAAATCCGCTCGGCACGGTTTCGCTCCTGGATGCGACCCGGCGAGACGGCCTCGATTTTCGTCAGTGTGGTCAAGAGCCAGGCCGACTACGCCGTCGCGAGCGGCCACATCAAGGTGGCCCAGCGCAAGATTTGCTCGGCCGAACTGATGTTCGCATTCATGCCCCACAGTGCGTTCGCGCCGGACTATGCCGACGCGGTCCTCGCCGCGTATCTGGCCAGCCGCTCGCCTGCGATTCCGGGTGCGGCATGACGCCGGACCCGTTTTCGCTGACCGGGCGCTCCGCCGTCGTCGTCGGAGGCACGCGCGGAATTGGCCGGGCCATCTCGCTGCGGCTGGCGCAGGCGGGGGCTGCCGTGCTTGCGATCTATGCGCGCGACGACAGCGCGGCACAAGCCTTCGCCAGTGATGCGCAGGCGGCGGGCCTGGCGATGGCCGTCTGTCGCGCCGACGTCGTGATGCCCAAGGGACTCGATGCCCTGGACGAAGCCGCCGCTCGTTTGCCCTCCAAGCCCTCGATCCTGGTTTTTTCAGCGGCAACCGGCGTGCACAAGTCGATTGCGGAGTTGACGACCCGGCACTTCGACTGGACCTTCAATCTCAATGTGCGGGCGTTCTTCGAGCTGGTTCGACGGTTTTCGCCGCAGATGCCGGTCGGCTCCAGCATCGTGGCGATGTCCTCGCAGGGCGCCGTCCAGGCGATTCCGCACTACAGCATGGTGGGGGCCTCCAAGGGCGCGCTCGAATCGATGGCGCGCCACTTCGCGGTCGAGCTTGCGCCGCGGGGAATCCGTGTCAACGTGCTGTCACCCGGAACCGTGCTGACCGACGCCTGGAAAGTGCTGCCCGATGCCGAGCATCGGCTTGAGGAAGCCGCCCGGCGCTCGCCGGCCGGGCGATTGACCACCCTGGACGAGGTGGCGTCGGCCGCGTTGTTCCTCTGTTCCGATGCGGCCTCGGGCATTGCCGGGCACACCCTCGTGGTCGACGGAGGTGCGCGTATCGCCGGATGAGGATGCCCCCGACGATTCGACGCCGATTGTGCAATTTGCCTGTTGATCCGCGTGACCTGCCGCGCCCGCCTCGGCTAGGATTGTTCGGGGCGACAGGCGATGCCGCGAACAACGGAACAAGGCAACAGGGGAGCCCGCTTCTTCGATTGCCTGTCGCCGCGCCCATCTTCGACTTTCTCGCACTTACTCCCTTAGGACTGCCGTGAGTCTGTCTCGAATTGGTGGGTTTCGCATCGCTGGCGTGGCAACGTGCGTGCCGCCGCGCGTCGCCGACAACCTGGATGCCGGCGCGGAGTTCGGTGAAGTCGAAGTGCGAAAGGTCGTCGCGATGGCGGGAGTCCGGCAGCGGCGCGTGACGGACGCTGGAGTGACTTCGGCCGATCTGTGTTTTGAGGCGGCCGAGCGTCTGCTCGAAACGCTCGGCTGGTCGCGTGATTCGATCACGGGGCTGATCATGGTCACCCAAACGCCCGACTACTTCCTGCCCTCCACCAGTTGTGTGGTTCACAAGTGGCTGGGCCTGTCGACCCATTGCGCGGCTTTTGACATTGGTCTGGGTTGTTCCGGCTATCCGTACGGCCTGTACCTCGCGGCCAGCATGTTGCGCAGTGGGGGGCAGCAACGCATCCTGCTGCTGCACGGTGAAACGCCCAGCCAGTTCACCAGCCCCGATGACCATGCGACCACCCTGCTTTTCGGCGACGCCGGCTCGGCCACGGCGCTCGAGGCTTGCGCGGGTGCGCCCGATGCGGTGTTCGCACAGCACACGGACGGCACCGGGTACGAACAATTGATCATTCGCGGCGGCGGGTTTCGCGACCGCATGCCGGCCGATCCGCGCCATCGCTTCGTCGAGATGGACGGAGCCGCCATTTTCAACTTCACCGTCAAGCGGGTTCCGGCCTTGATCCGCGACACGCTGGCCTTTGCCGGGCTCGACGTGGCCGACGTCGGCAGCTTTCTCTTTCATCAGTCGAACCGCTTCATCATGAAGCACATCGCCAAGAAATGCGGCCTGCCGGAGGATCGGGTACCGATCGTGCTTGAGCACTTCGGCAACAGTGGTGGCGCCTCGGTACCGCTGGTTCTGACGCAATCGCTGACGCAATCGCTGGCCCAACGCCCGGCGGCCAAAATGCGCGTGATGATGGTGGCCTATGGCGTCGGCCTGTCCTGGAGTTCGGCGCTGGCGGAGATCGACGGTGAAATGGCCGTCTTGCATGGCGACTACCAGGGCGCAATGGCCCGCTCATGATGGATGTCGGCTGCCACACCATTGGACCTGTGCGCGAAGATTCCACCGACCCTGTTCAACGATCCCCATCCCCACCAGACTTGAATCATGACAACACTGAAACTCAAGCTCGCGGACGCCATCGACATGCTCGCCGAAGCCTTCGATGAACCTGCGCAAAGCCTTCAACCGGAGCGCTTGCGCGAGAGCATCGCCGGGTGGGACTCGATGGGCGCGCTGCTGCTGATCGCTGAAATCGAAGAGCGGTTCGAGGTCGAACTGAGCGCAGAGGAGTCGCGCGGGATGACCCAGATCGCCGACGTCCTCAAATTCCTGCGGCGGCACGAACTGCTCGAGGAGTGATTGGCAGGAGCAGGCGCGCCATGCGGCCGTCTCCCTCGTTTGACAGCACGACAAAACTCGTCGCGCGCGCACTCGGCCTGACCCCGGCGGAATTGCTGCTGGCCCGGCGGCCGGCGGTATTGGATGACTTGCCCTCGGTGCTCGCGCTGCGCCAACTCGACTTCGGCCCCTCCATCACCTGGAATGACAGCGCCTATCTGGCCTGGCGCTATCGCTTGGGCCGGGCCGACTGCGGGCTCGGTGAGCTGTGGGTGGTCCATCACAACGGCGTGCTGCTGGGCATGATCGGCACCGAGGACATGGTGTGCGCGCACGCGGGCCGGCGGCTGGAGGGCTTGCGCAGCATGGACATCCTGGTCGACCCTCGGGCCAAGAACAGCGGGCTTGGCGTTTGGCTCAACCAGGCGCTGTTCCGGCAAGGCGATTTCACCCTGGTCGTTGGATCGAACCCCAACTCGATCGGCATCATGAAGCGCCTGTACCAGCCTTTGCCACCGGGGTGTTTGTATGTGCGGCCGGTGGATTTTCGGCGCTACCTCGAGAGACGCTTCGGCAAGGGCCCCGCGGCCTGGATCGGCGCCCCGCTCGGGAATCTCACCATGCGGTGCTGGCGCCGCTTCTCGCAGCTGCTCTGCGAGAGGACGGTTGCCATCAGGCCGGTTCACCGTTTCGACGAGTCGGTCAGCGCCTTGGTTGCCAACGCATCGGTCGACTCGAACGAAGTGCGCGTTGAACGGTCGGCGGCCTACCTGAACCGCCGCCTGTTCGACAACCCGCGCGCCCATTACAGCGTCTGGGGAGCCTACCGTGAGGGCGAATGGCTCGGTTATATCGCCTGGCGCGTCGTGCACACCCATGACGGCGAGATTCGCATGCACATCATGGACTGGCAGGTCAGCGCGCCGCGACGGGCCTCCACGTTGGGCGCGCTGCTTTCGTTCACCTCGCGCCACGCCGAGCTGAGCCACTGCAGCTCGATCGCCACCATGCTGCCCAAAGGTGGACTGCACGGTGTTCTTCGACAGCACGGCTTTCTGATTCCACGAAAAGGGGTTGATCAGGTCGTCGTGGTTCATGCGCAAGACAGTTCGCTGCTCGAAACGCTTCGCTCGGCCAAGTGGCCTCTGACGGACTTGAGTTTCGATCTGGACGGTTGCTGAGCAATCCGCCGTCGCGCTCGATGGCGACGCGGCCGCTTGGGGGCAGGTCGGCGCCGAATCTTCCGTCAGGCGTCGCTGGTGGCAAGAATGGAGCGCCCGACCGCCTCCGCCACCTCGATCCCGTCGACCGCGGCCGACATGATGCCGCCCGCATATCCGGCCCCCTCGCCAGCCGGGTACAGGCCCTGCACGTTGAGGCTTTGACGGTCCTTGCCGCGGGTGATGCGCAGCGGCGACGAGGTCCGCGTCTCGACGCCGGTGAGCACCGCGCCGGGCATTGAAAACCCCTTGACCTGGCGCTCGAAGGCCGGCAGCGCCTCGCGGATGGCCGCGATCACGTACGAGGGCAGGCTGGTTCCCAGGTCGGTCAGCTGGACGCCGGGCTGGTACGACGGCATCACGCTGCCGAAATCCGTCGATCGCTGGCCCTTGATGAAGTCGCCCAGCAACTGCGCCGGGGCCCGGTAAGCGCCTCCGCCCAATTCGTACGCTGCGGATTCCCAGCGGCGCTGAAAGGCCAGCCCGTCGAGCGGATTGACCGGGCCGGCCGCGTTGGGGTCGATCGCGTAGTCCTGCGGCGAAACGCCGACCACGATGCCGGCGTTCGCATTGCGTTCGTTGCGCGAGTACTG
>JANORB010000047.1:0-39981 GCA_031415135.1 Methylibium sp. | reverse complement strand
CGCACCGGCCCCGGCGCCGGCGCCGGCGCCCGCCCCGGCGGCCGCCATCGTCACCACGGAAACCGTCGACAACCCCGCCGGCCTGCAGGCCTTGTGGCAGCAGGGCGACTTCGTTGCCCGCGGCACGCTGCTGATCCTGGTCATCATGAGCATGGGCAGCTGGTACATCCTGATCACCAAGCTGTGGGAGAGCTTCAAGCTCAGCAGCGAGGCCCGCTCCGCCGGGCGCAGCTTCTTCAAGTCCGCGAACCTGAGCGATGGCCTCAAGACGCTGAAGGCCGGCGGGGCCTTCCACTTCATCGCCGAAACCGGTGTCAACGCCGGTGAGCACAACGAGGGCACGCTGGTCGAGAACATCGACCGCAACACCTGGGTCACGATGAGCATGCAGCGTTCGGTCGACACGGTCCAGTCGCGTTTGCAGGACGGCCTGGCGGTGCTCGCCACGGTCGGATCGACGGCACCCTTCGTGGGCCTGTTCGGCACGGTCTGGGGCATCTACCACGCGTTGACTGCCATCGGCATCGCCGGCCAGGCCAGCATCGACAAGGTCGCCGGCCCGGTGGGCGAGGCGCTCATCATGACGGCCATCGGTCTGGCGGTGGCCGTGCCCGCCGTGCTCGGCTACAACTGGCTGGTGCGGCGCAACAAGGTCACGATGACACCGTGCGCGGCTTCGGCGCCGAACTGCATGGCGTGCTGATGGGCGCGAAGATCGGCCGCTGACCCACCGCGCGCAGGAGAGACCTTCATGGCAATGCAACTCGGCGGAAGCGGTGGCGACGAAGACGAAGTCGTCTCCACCATCAACACCACCCCGCTGGTGGACGTGATGCTGGTGCTGTTGATCATCTTCCTGATCACCATCCCGGTCGTCACCCAGACGATCGCGATGAACCTGCCCAAGGAAACCAACATCGCGCGCCAGACCAAGCCCGAGAACATCGAGATCTCGGTCAACAAGGACGGCGACGTGTTCTGGAACGGCCAGGCCGTGGCCGACAACGAGGCCCTGTTCCAGCGCCTGAAAAAAATCGCCGTGCTCAACCCGCAGCCTGAGATTCACATTCGGGGTGACGAGAAAAGCCGCTACGAATCGATCGGCCGGGTGGTGTTCGCGTGCCAGCGCGCGGCGATTGCCAAGATCAGCTTCGTCACCGAACCCCCTCCAAAAGCTTGAGGACACCACCATGGCCATGAACATCGGCTCAGGCAGCTCCAGCGAACCCGAAGTGATGATGGACATCAACACCACGCCGTTGATCGACGTGATGCTGGTGCTGATCATCATGCTCATCATCACCATCCCGATTCAGCTGCACACCGTCAACCTCAACATGCCCGCCGGCACACCGCCGCCGCCCACCCGGGAGCCGGTGGTGGTCACGGTCGACATCGACTTCGACGGCACCGTGCTGTGGAACGGTGAGGCGCTGCCCGACCGCGCCACACTGGAGAGCCGGCTGAGCCTGGCCGCGGCCCAGCCCGACCAGCCCGAAGTGCACATCCGGCCCAACAAGCTGGTCGAGTACAAATCGGTGGCCATGGTGCTGGCCTCGGCCCAGCGGCTGGGCGTCACCAAGCTGGGCATGGTGGGCAACGAACAGTTCGTGAAATGAGGGCCCCCCTGTCGCTTCGCTCTTGCCCCCGAGGGGCGCCCGCTGTACGCCCGGGAGACCCGTGCGTGAGCGGTGGCTTGAAGGGAGTTTCGTCGTGAGATTGGTTCTTCTCAAGCTGGCCTTGGCCTGCGCGGCCGCGGCAGCACTGTTCACTGCACAGGCCCAAGAAACCGTGCGGCCGGAGATCGGCAAATCGCTGCAATCGGCCAATGAACTGATCAAGGCCGGCAAGTACAAGGAAGCCCTGGCCAAGGTGCGGGACGCCGACGCGGTGGGCGGCAAGACCGCCAACGAGAGCTACATGGTCGAGCGCATGCGCATTGCGGCGGCCTCCGGCGCGGGCGAGGTGGACACCGCGGCGCGGTCCTTCGAGGCGCTGAGCGGGTCCGGCAAGGTGAGCGCGGCCGACAAGGCGCGCATGGCCGAGTCGATCGCCGGCGCGTATTACCGCGCCAAGGACTACGGCAAGGCCATGCAGTGGAGCCAGCGCTACTTCAAGGAAGGTGGCACCAGCGGCTCGATCCGCACGCTGCTGATCCAGAGCCAGTACCTCAGCGGTGACTTTGCCGGCGCGGCCAAGGAACTCACCGCCGAGATCCAGGCGGCGGAGAAGAGCGGCACGCCGCCGCCCGAGGACCGCCTGAAACTGCTGCTGAATGCCGCGCTCCAGCAGAAAGACAACAACACCTACGTCTACGCGGTCGAGAAGCTGGTGACCTACTACCCGAAGAAAGAGTACTGGGTCGACCTGCTCAGCCGCATGCAGCGCAAGCCCAACTTCAGCGACCGGCTGGCACTCGACGCCTACCGGCTCAGCCTGGCCACCGGCAGCATGTCGGCGGCCAACGACTACATGGAGATGACCCAGCTGGCCCTGCAGGCGGAGCTGCCCGCCGAGGCCAAACAAGTCGTCGACAAGGGTTTCGCGGCCGGCGTGCTGGGCGTGGGCGCCGAAGCAGAGCGCCACAAGCGGCTGCGCGACCTGGTGGCGAAAAAGCTGGATGAAGACAAGAAGGCGCAGGCCGACAACGAGAAGCAGGCCGCGGCCGCCAAGGATGGCAGCGCGCTGGTAAATGCGGGCTTCAACCAGGTGTTTGCCGGCCAAACGGCCAAGGGCCTGGCGCTGATGCAGCAAGGCATCGGCAAGGGTGGCATGAAGCGCCCCGAAGATGCCAAGCTGCATCTGGCCATCGCCCACCTCGTCGCGGGTGACAACGCCAAGGCACAAGCGGCGCTGAAGACGGTCGGGGGGGCCGACGGCACCGCTGATCTGGCCCGGCTCTGGGCGCTGTACTCGCGCCGCAAGTCCTGAAACGCAGGCCACCACTGCGGCCTGCGATGGATCGCGGGCTATTTCGGCGCGAGCCGGATCGCCCCGTCCAGGCGAATCACCTCGCCATTGAGCATCTCGTTGGTGATGATCTGGTGCACCAGCTTGGCATAGTCGGCGGGCGTGCCCAGCCGGCTCGGGAAGGGCACGCTGGCGGCCAGAGAGTCCTGCACTTCCTTGGGCAGCGTGAACAGCATCGGGGTGCCGAAGATGCCCGGCGCGATGGTCATGTTGCGGATGCCGTTGCGCGCCAGGTCGCGGGCAATCGGCAGCGTCATGCCCACCACACCGCCCTTTGACGCCGAATACGCCGCCTGGCCCATCTGCCCATCAAAAGCGGCCACGCTGGCGGTCGAGATCAGAACGCCGCGCTCACCAGTGGATTCGGGTTCGTTCTTGCTCATCGCCTGCGCAGCCAGGCGGATCATGTTGAAGCTGCCGATCAAGTTGACCGTGACCACTTTGGCGAAGATGTGGAGCGCATGCGCGCCCTCCTTGCCGACCGTTTTCGCGGCGGGCGCGATGCCGGCGCAGTTGACCAGGCCCATCAGCTTGCCCATGGCGCTCGCCTTGGCAACAACCGCCTGCCCGTCGGCCTCCTGGCTGACGTCGCACTTGACGAATTGAGCAACCGCGGCGCCGCCGAGCTCATCGGCCAGCGCCTGCCCCTTGTCGGCCTGCAAGTCGGCGATGACGACCTTGGCGCCGTGCGCCGCGAGCATGCGCGCCGTGCCTTCTCCCAGGCCGGAAGCGCCTCCGGTGACGATGAATACCTTGCCTGCGATGTCCATGGGTGTTGCTCCGTGTTGCTCCGGTGTGGCAGGTCGGGTCAGGCCAGCGCGGCCATCGCACGCGCGGTGATCTCTTCCACCGTGCCGGTGCCGTTGATCTTTTGGCAGCGCGGCGCATCCGGCGCGCCCGACAGGCCCCACGCCGCGTAGTAGTCAACCAGCGGCCGGGTCTGGCTGTGATAGACCTCCAGCCGCTTGCGCACGGTCTCTTCGAGGTCGTCGACGCGCTGGATCAGGTCTTCACCGGTCACGTCGTCCTTGCCGGCCACTTTGGGCGGGTTGAACTTGAGATGGTAGGTGCGGCCCGAGGCCGAATGCACACGCCGCCCGCTCATGCGCTCGATGATGGACGCGTCGGGCACGTCGATCTCGAGCACCACGTCGAGCTTGACGCCGGCGAGCTTCATCGCGTCGGCCTGCGGGATGGTGCGCGGGAAGCCGTCGAACAAAAAGCCCCTCGAACAATCGGGCTGCGCGATGCGCTCCTTGACCAGGCCGATGATGATGTCGTCGCCGACCAGCGCGCCGGCGTCCATCACTTTCTTGGCCGCCAGCCCCAGCGGCGTCCCGGCTTTCACCGCCGCGCGCAGCATGTCGCCGGTGGAAATTTGCGGAATGCCGAACTTCTGGCAGATGAACGCTGCCTGGGTGCCTTTGCCAGCGCCGGGTGGGCCCAACAAGATCAGTCTCATGTGTCTCCTCGTTCAGTTCGTGGTGCGGGTCGGTGGCTCCACGTTCGGAGCATCGCATGCGCTTTTCGGATCGAGAATAGCATGCGGTTCCCGCTGTGAACCGAGCGCCGCGGCCTCATGCAAACAGGGCGCGAACACGAGCCAGGTCTTCGGGCGTGTCGACCCCGGGACCAGGGCGCAAATCGCTCACATGGACCGCGATGCGCTCACCGTGCCACAGCACGCGCAACTGTTCCAGCGACTCGATCGCCTCCAGCGGGCTGGCCGCCAGGGTGGGGAATCGACGCAGGAATCCGGCCTGGTACGAATACACCCCGATGTGGCGCAGCGGCGCGCTGGCGGGCAACTGGCGCGACCCGTCCGCGCGGCCATCGCGCCAGCACGGAATCGGCGCGCGCGAAAAATACAGCGCGCGGCCGGCGGCGTCGAGCACGACCTTGACGACGTTCGGGTTGTCGAACTCGGCGATCGAATCGATCGCATGCGCCGCGGTGCCCATCACGCAGTCGCGGTGCCGGTCCAGCAGCTCCGCGCAGGCGTCGATCAGGCCCGCTTCGATCAGCGGCTCGTCGCCTTGCACGTTGACCACCACGTCGCTGCCGTCCAGCCCGAGCAGCGCGCAGGCTTCGGCCAGCCGGTCGCTGCCGGTCGCGTGGTCGCCGCGCGTCAGCACCGCGCGGACCCGGTGCGTCTTGCACGCCTCGACGATGGTTTGGTCATCCGCTGCCACGACCACCGAATGCGCATTCGACAAGGCCGCGCGCCGGGCCACCCGCACCACCATCGGCACACCGGCGATGTCGGCCAGCGGCTTGCCGGGCAAGCGGGTCGACGCCAGCCGCGCGGGAATCAGCACGGTGAAGCTCATGCGGCAGGGTCCAGCACGCGGGCCTCGGCCTCCAGCATCACCGGAATCCCGTCGCGCACCGGAAAGGCCAGGCGGTCGGCGTGGCAGACCAGCTCCTGCCGCTCGTGCAGCGGCGGGCGCAGGTGTTCGAGGCGGCCCTTGCAAATCGGGCAGACCAGGAGTTCAAGCAGGCGGACTTCCATCGGCGTTCTCGGCTGGGTTCAGGCAGGGGGCGGCGGCAACAGCGCCACGAGGGCAGCATTGAAGGCCGGGCCGGGGTCGAAGTCAAGCTCGGCAACCCACACGCGGGTGCGTCCCATCCGCTGGGGATCGAGCTTCACTGCATCCTTCTCGGTCACCACGACATCGTCGGTTTGAGGGGGCCAAGGCAGTTGCCGGTAGTCGTGGTGATCCGGCAAGGCCAGTGGTTCGATGTGCAATCCGTGGGCCATCAGCATGTCGAAAAAACGCTGAGGCCGCGCCATGCCGGCGGCCGCGATGAGTGGGCGGCCCGTGAGCGCCTCGAGCGCGGACCGTGATGCGGCGTGTCCGTTCCACCAATCGCCGAGCCGGACCACGCCGGCCAGCGATCGTGTGGCCACGCTGCCCGGCAGCGGCGTCGTCGCGCTGGCGGCGTTGTACAGCACCACGCTGCGCGCAGGCACGGCCAATGGCAGCGGCTCGCGCAACGGGCCTGCCGGCAGCAACCAGCCATTGCCCGCGCCGCGCTCATCGAACACCAGCACCTGCGCGTCGCGGAACAGGCGCCAATGCTGCAAGCCGTCGTCGCTCACCACGATGTTCACGTTCGGGTGCCGGCGCAGCAACTCGGTGCCGGCCGCGACCCGGTCGCGCCCCACCAGCACCGGCGCGGCGCTGCGCAGGCGCAGCAGCAGCGGCTCATCGCCGCAGTGCGCGACCGGCGTGTCGGGCCGCACATCGACCAGGCCGGCGCGCTCGCGCCCATAACCACGAGAGACGACCCCCGGGTGCCAGCCTTGCTGACGCAGCAGGCGCACGATCGCCAGCACCGTGGGCGTCTTGCCGGCACCGCCGGCCAACAAGTTGCCGACGACGACGACCGGCACGCCAAGCCGCTGCGCGCGCAGCCAGCCGATTGCGTACAGGCGCTTTCGCAAGCCCGACAGCAGCGCGAACACGGCGGCCACGGGCAGCATCGACCATGCCAGCGGCCCACGCGCCAACCAGGCGGATTGCAGGCGGTTCGACCCGCCACGAGGACCGTGGCCCAAGCCGTTCACGGCGCTCTATCGCGCGTCGCCGCCGGTGGGAGTCTGGGTGGCGAAGGTCAGGCGCGGCAGGCCGGCGCGGCGCGCGGCGTCCATCACATTGACCACACTCTGGTGGGCGGCCGTGGCATCGGCCGAGATGATCACGACCATCTCGGTCGAGCCCGCCGCCGCTGCGGCCAGTTCGCTGGCCAGCAGTTCGACACTGCGGCCGTCGACCGGCTTGCGGTTGATCGCATAGCGGCCATCGGCGGCCACCGCGACGATGATCTCGCGCGGCCGGTCGCGCGCCTTGTCGGCGTCGGCCGCCGGCAGCGTGATCTGCAGTTCGGTGAACTTGGAGTACGTGGTCGACAGCATCAGGAAGATCAGGATGACCAGCAGCACGTCGATGAACGGAATCAGGTTGATCTCCGGCTCTTCGGGCCGCGCCTTGCGGAAACTCATGGCCATGATGGTTCAGGCGCTTGTCGAGCGGATTGCGGAAAAACGCATCAGGTGCGGCACCATGCGGTCGGCGGCCTGTTCCATGTCGAGCGTGTACGCGTCGACCATGCCGCGAAAGTAGCGGTACAGCATCAACGACGGGATGGCGATGATGAGACCGAACGCGGTGTTGTACAGCGCGACCGAAATGCCGTGCGCCAACAACGCCGGGTTGTTGCCGCCGGTCGGCGCTTGCGAGCCGAAGATCTCGATCATGCCGATCACCGTGCCCAACAGGCCCAGCAGCGGCGCGGCCGAGGCAATCGTGCCCAGGGTGTTCAGGTAGCGCTCCATGCGGTGCACGGCGGCGCGGCCGGCCGACTCGAAGGCTCCGCGCAAGCCCTCTTCGTCGATGCGCGGTTCGGCCACCATCGCGCGCACGCCGGACGCCAGAACCGACCCGAGGACCGAATTCGCCGCGAGCTTGTTGACCACATCGGCCGATGGAAGGTGGGCGCGGGTCACGGATATCACCTCGTCCAGCAGCCGGGTCGGCGAGACCCGTGATTTGCGCAGGCTGGAGAGCCGCTCGAAGACGATGGCCATCGCCACGACGGAGCACAGGAGCAAGGGCCAGATCGGCCAGCCAGCGGCTTGTATGATCGAAAACAATCGTGCCCTTTCGATGAGATCGGCTGCAATTTCGGGTCGCTGGATTATGGCCTGACCGAGACACGCGAATGCCTGCGGATCGACGCCGGTGGACAGCGCGGCCAGCAATCCACCGCTGCTGTGGACAACTGTGTGGGCAACCGGTCTTCGGTCTTTGGAGAGCCCCGAAAATGCTGGGGTCGTGACAGATTGCTCAAAGATTAAGCATGAAAAGGGCTCGCCAAAATGTCGCAGAAACGGGATCAGCGCCGATCTGATTTGTCAATCCGTGCGGCAGCCCAGTGCTGGCCTGACGGTCCGCCCCGAGCCCCGCGCCGCGCATGGGTTTGCCGATGATTGAGGCCGTCGGCGCACCCGCTGCGCGGCTCGTCTGGGGTGTGGACGCGCTGGTCCACGCGGTGGCCGATGCGCTGGCGGCACGCTTCGGCGCCTGCGCCGTGCGGGGCGAAGTCTCGGGCTTTTCAAGGGCCTCCAGCGGCCACTGTTACTTCAACCTGAAGGACGCGAACGGTGGGTCGGCCTTGCTGCGCTGCGCGATGTTCCGGCGCGCTGCCGCTCTGCTGGACTTCATGCCCGAGAACGGCCAGTTGGTCGAACTGCGCGGCCGCCTGGGCGTGTTCGAGCCTCGCGGCGAGTTGCAGCTCGTGGTCGAATCGATGCAGCGCGCGGGAGCCGGTGCGCTCTTTGATCAGTTCCTGCGCCTGAAGGCGCGGCTCGAAAGCGAGGGGCTGTTCGATCCCTTGCGCAAGCGGCCGGTGCCGGCGCATCCGCGTCGCGTCGGCGTCATCACCTCGCTCGGTGCGGCGGCATTGCGCGACGTCACCACCACGCTCGCGCGCAGGTCGCCGCACGTGCAGGTGCTTGTCTATCCAAGCCTGGTGCAGGGCGCCGACGCGCCCGCGGCGCTGTGCGACGCGTTGGCCCAGGCAGGCGCGCGCAACGAGGTCGACACGCTGATCCTGTGCCGCGGCGGTGGCTCGCTCGAGGATCTGTGGGCCTTCAACGACGAGCGCGTGGTGCGCGCCATTCGTGCCGTGCCGATGCCGTTGATCTGCGGCGTGGGCCATGAAACCGACATCACGCTGGCCGATTTCGCTGCCGATCTGCGCGCGCCCACGCCGACCGCCGCAGCCGAACTCGCGGCACCCGACACGCAGTCGTGCCTGAGGACATTGATGGCGCTGAGCGAAGTGCTGCGGCGCCGCCTGCACGATCTGCTGGACAGCCGGGCGCAGCGGCTCGACACCCTTTCATTGCGCCTGACCCGGCCGGCCGAGTTGATGCGCCGCCGCGCTCATCGGCTGGACTTGCTGGCACACCGCCTTGCGAGCGCTGCGCAGCACGCGGTCGAACAGCGGCGAAGCCATGCGGCGCACCTGCAGGCGCGCTTGTCGCGCTCGGCCGCGGTGTTGACGTCGGCGTCGGCGCAATGGCTGCTGGCGCTGGACGCGCGTCTGACCGCGCTGGACCCGCAGCATGTGCTGGCCCGCGGTTATGCATGGCTCGCCGACGAAGCCGGCCGGCCGGTTCAGACCGTGGCCCGGCTCAGTGTGGGTTCGCGCGTGCACGCGCGTCTGGCCGACGGAACTGCCGAGCTCGACGTGACCGGCGTGGACCGCGCAATGCCTGGTGGGCCACCCTGATGGCGGGGTCGGCCAGCGAGCTGCGCAGGGCCTTCGCGAGCTGCCTACAATGCAGCCGCTTCACACCTCAATCTCATCAAGGATCACCATGGAACACACACTTCCCGCGCTTCCCTATGCGATCGATGCGCTGGCGCCTCACCTGAGCCGCGAGACGCTGGAGTTCCACCATGGCAAGCACCACAACGCCTATGTCGTGAACCTGAACAACCTGCAAAAGGGAACCGAGTTCGAGGCCATGAGCCTGGTGGACATCGTCAAGAAGGCCTCCGGCGGTGTGTACAACAATGCCGCGCAGATCTGGAACCACACCTTCTTCTGGAGTTGCATGAAGCCCGCCGGTGGCGCCGCGCCCAAGGGCGCCCTGGCGGCCGCCATCGATGCGAAGTGGGGCAGCTACGCCGCCTTCAAGGAGGCCTTCACGAAAAGTGCGGTTGGCAATTTCGGTTCGGGCTGGACCTGGCTCGTGAAGAAGGCCGACGGCAGCGTCGACATCGTCAACACCGGTGCGGCCGGCACCCCGCTGACCAGCGCCGACAAGGCCTTGCTGACCATCGACGTGTGGGAACACGCCTACTACATCGACTACCGCAACATGCGGCCCAAGTGGGTCGAGACGTTCCTGACGTCTTTGGTGAACTGGGAGTTTGCCGAAGCGAACTTCGGCTGATCCGGTCGCGCTGGATGTTGATGCAAGGCCGGTCTTTGACCGGCCTTGTGCGTTGTGGGCGGCGGCTCGATCGGCCCGGCGTTCAGCGGCCGAATGGAGCGCCCTTCAATACGCTGCCCGGTTTGAGGCCGCGCTTGGAAAACCAGCCCTGGTTCATTTCGAGCACAAACCGCACCGGTTTCAGCGAGCAATGGCTGTCCAGCGTTTGCGGCTGCATGTCTTCGATGTTGACGATGGCGCCATCGTCTGAAAGAAACGCAATCGACAGCGGCAGCAAGGTGTTCTTCATCCAGAAGCATTGCTGGCCCGCTTGCTCGAAGATGAACAGCATGCCTTCGTTGGCGCCCATGGCCTTGCGGTGCATCAGGCCGATGCCGCGTTGGTCCGGCGTTTTCGCCACCTCGGCGCTGATCAGGTGCATGCCCGCGCTCAACGGGATGGCGGGCAGCTTCAGAGGCTCGTCCTGCGCGAGCGCGGGAAGGCAGGCACAGAGCGCGAGAATGAAGGTCTTGATGCGATTGATCATGGTCTGATGGCGAAAGGGCCGATGTGCTGGCGGCCTGAGGATTGCGGCGCCTCAGCCTTTCCAGACGAAAGGAAACGCCATCTGGCGCAAGAATCCATTCGGCACGTAGTCGCCTTGAACGCCGTAGCGCTCGGGCCACTCGCGGTCGGACTGCACCGCAGTGCCGAACAGGTGGTCCAGGAATGCAAAGTGGGCCGCGTAGTTCTTGTCGATGGCGGCATCGTCCTGCGAGTGGTGCCAGTGGTGGAAATTGGGGGTGACGATGACATAACGCAGCGGACCCAGTCGCACGCTGACATTGGCATGGTTGAACACCGCCTGGAAGCCGACGATGATGATGTAGGCGTCGATCACTTCCTTGCTGAACCCCAGCACATAGATCGGCGCCAGCACCAGCGTGCGGGTGATGATCAGCTCGACGATGTGCTGGCGCGAACCCGCCAGCCAGTCCATGCTCTTGACGCTGTGGTGCACTGCGTGCAGACGCCACAGCAGCGGCACCTCGTGGTAGGCCCGGTGGGTCCAGTACTGCACCAGATCGGCCACCAGCACGATCAACAGCACCGCGGCCAGGAACGGAAGGTCTTGCACCCAGCCCTGAATGCCGTCCCTGGCGGCCCAGCCGAACAGCTTGTGCACCAGCAGGTTGGTCGCCAGCAGCACGAAGCCCACCACCATGTGGTTGACGATGAAATGATGGAAGTCGGTCTGCCATTCCGGACGGAACACCGGCTGGTTCTTGCGCAGCGCAAACAGCTTTTCGATGAAGATGAAGATCAGCGTCGATCCCAGCAGATCGAGAATGAACCAGTCCAGCCCGATGTAGGGCGTGTTGTCGGCAAAGTCGTTGACCGGAACCTTGTGACCCCCCAGGGCCAGGGTCAGCCCGATCAACGAGAACGCACCGAGCGCCAGCCAGCGCGCGCGGCCACGGATGATGTTGAACAGCGAGATCGACCCGGCCAGCACCAGCGACACCAGCATCAGCTGGCGCATCACCTCGACGTTGTACGACTTGCGCAGCTGAGGGGTCGTCAGGTACTCGGGGAAGTGGAACGCCAGCACACCGAGGAAACACAAAATGGCAAGCGACAACGCGATGACCCCGGAAACCATTCCGTGGCCGGGCCGCAGTTCGCCGTGCGATTCGGTCAACTGGTTGAGTTTCTCAAGCTCTTTCATGGCTTCACGCCCCCCTGTTTGCGCCGCATTATGAAGGGCTGCGCGGGCCTGTCCTGACGGGGCCGTGTTGCCCGGCCAAGGTGGCTTTGCCCAAAACGGGTTCAATCGTGGGCTTGCCAATTTGCACCTCAGCGACCAAGATTGACAGCAGCAAAAGCACCCGAGGATTGCGGGTCAATCAAAAAAATGAGCACGCCATCATCTACCGATCTTGTTGATACATCGAGTCGGCTCGTCGCCGCGTTCGGCGCCAGCGACGCTGCCTTCGCGGGCGTCCTGCTGGAAGTGTTGAATCGTCTTGGGGCCGGGGTGGCGGTGAAGGAGGCCGCGACGGGGCGCTACGTGCATGTCAATGCCCGCATGGCCGCGCTTTTCGGCCGAACTGCGGCCGACATGCCGGGCACGGCCGACGCGGACCTGATGGCGCCAGGCCCGGCGGCCCTGCTGCGTGCCGCAGATCAGGCGGCTGTGGCGCAACTGGCCGCGCTGGCGGCGGAACATCGGCTCGAACTGGGCGGGCAGCGGCGCGAGTTCAGCGTGACGAGGTTGCCCATTCCCTGCTCCGGCGACACGGCACCCAGCCACCTGTGCTGCGTTTGGACCGAAACGACGCAAACGCATCAGCGCGACGCCCAATTGCAAAAGCTGCTGGTGCAGCTGGAGCAGCAGCAAGCCGCCAACGAGGCCTTGCGCCGCGAGAGCCGCGACCCGTCGGCCCCCGAAGACACGATGGGCCTGTACCAGCGCGCCCATTTCGACGATCAGCTGCGACGCGAGGTGGACCTGTCTGCGCGCGAGCACCGCCAGTTCTCGCTGGTGTCGATCGTGCTCGATCCGCTCACCAGCAGTGTGCTGGAGTTGGGCGCCGAAGGTCGCGCCCGGGTTCTCGAGGCGCTGGGGCGCCTGCTGCGCAGCAACACGCGGGCCATGGACGCTTCCTGTCGTGTTGATGCGGACCGGTTTGCGGTGCTGCTGTCGGGCGTCGGCCTTGCCACCGCGCATTCCCGCATGGAAGGCCTGCGGCGCCAGTGCGCGACGCAGATCGTCGCCGTTCAAGGCAGGGAACTCGGCTTCACGGTGGCGATGGGGGTTGCCAGTTTCCCGCACACCGCTTCGACTCAGCAGGCCCTGACCGAAGCCGCCGATGCGGCCTTGACCGAGGCGGTGCGGCGCGGCGGGAACCATGTTGCACTGGCGGGCATTCGCTTCGAGCAAAACTGAATCCGGCGCCGCGCCTATCCGCTCAGCCCCTTGTAGAGCATGTAGGCGGCCAGGGCATACAGCAGCAGGGCAAACACGCGCTTGAGTTGGCGCACGTCGAGGCGGTGGGCCGCCCGGGCGCCCAGGGGCGCCGTGATCACGCTGGCGCTGGCCAGGGTCAGCAACGCGGGCAGATAGAGGTAGCCCAAGGTGCCGCCCGGCATGTCAGGCAACGACCACCCGGCGATGATGTAGCCGACGCTGCCGGCCACGGCAATCGGGAATCCCAGCGCCGCCGACGTCGCCACCGCGTTGATGATGGGCAGGTTGCACGCCACCATGAACGGCACTGAAATGAAGGCGCCACCGGCTCCCACCAGGGCCGACAGCGCCCCGATCAACCCGCCGGCAGTCAACAGGCCCGCCCCTTGGGGCATCTGTCGGGTGGGCTTGGGTTTGCGGTCGGCAAACATCTGGGTGGCAGAGAAGCCGATGAACCCTGCGAACAAGAGCGCCAGCACATGGGAGGGCAACTGCTTGGCGATCTGCGCGCCGACGAGTGCGCCCACCACGATGCCCGGCGCCAGCAGCCTCACCAGATCCCATCGCACGGCGCCGCGACGGTGGTGCGCGCGCACCGACGCGATCGATGTGAAGCAAATGGTCGCGAGCGACGTGGCAATCGCCATCTTGACCACGTGCTGCGCGGGCATGCCCTTGTACGACATCAACAAGGTCATGAACGGCACCAGCATGGCGCCGCCCCCGACGCCCAGAAGGCCGGCCAGGAAGCCGGTGATGCAGCCCAGGCCCAACAGTTCGATGATCAGCCGCCACCCGAGGTCGAGCGTCACGCAGCGTCCAGAAGTTGCCCCACCGCGTTCCACTCGTCCTGCGTCACCGGGGTGATCGACAGCCTGTTCCCGCGCCGCAACACCACCATGGTCGCCAGCGATGCGGCATCGCGCATGCGGCGCAGGCTCAGCAGCGGTGTCTTGCGCACCAGACGCACATCGACATGCTGCCAGCGCGGAGCGTCCGGGTTCGCCTTGGGGTCGAAGTACGGACTTTCGGGATCGAACTGGGTTGCGTCGGGATAGGCCCGGCTGGCGACGCTGGCGAGCCCGGCAATGCCTGGCTCGGCGCACGAGGAGTGATAAAAAAGGACGCCGTCGCCGACCTGCATCAGGTCACGCATGTAGTTTCGCGCCAGGTGGTTTCGCACGCCGACCCATGGCACCGTTTGAGAGGGTGCGCTGGCGAGGCCGTCGATCGAACACTCGCCGGGCTCGCTTTTCATCAACCAGTACTGCATGCAAAAAGGGGGGTGGGGTGTCCGCCGCAAACCGAGAGCCGCATTCCTGAACCCAGGTAGTTCAGGTGGGCGAGGTCAGCCTGGCCTTGGGTTCATCTGACGCGAGACGATCACGCCAGCCGGGCGATGTTCCAAGCCCTTGCTCGCAAGAGCATCGGTTCAAGGAAATATAAAGCTCGCGCGAACGCGACGGACAAAAACATTCTACGCCGCCGTGCGCCGCGATTGGCACGATCCTTCACAGCAATTGGCCGTCGGCGCCCAGCGTTTGATCGAGGCGCTGGATCAGGCCGGCGATGTCGACCGACCCGGTCGGCGCCGGCGTTCGGCCGGAGCCCGAAAAGGCCAGGTTGAGCGCGGCGAGAACGGCGATGCGTTCCCTGGCCTTGACCTTGCCTCCGTCGCGGATCGCATTCATTTCACGATCGACTTGCGCGACGGCGGCCAGCATTTCCGCCTCCCGGCCCTCGGGGCAGGCCAGCACGTAGCTCTGGCCCATGATCATCACCTCGATCTGGTTCACTGGGCCTCCGTGTGTGGGTCGCCGCCGGCCGGCGTGGCCGGGGCGGCTTCAGCGGGTATTCGCGCGATCAGGGTGTCGATGCGGCTGCGCGCCGCATTCAAGCGCGATCGAAGGTTGTCGCGTTCGTGGGTCACCGCGGTGCAGTGTTGTTCGAGCAACGCATGGGTGCGTTGCAACTCCTCGTGCCTCAACAACAAACGTTCCACACGCTCGGCAAGTTCTTCGATGGTCGCCATGTCACGCCGCTGGGCTGGGTAGTGGAACGATTGTAGGTGGGCTCCGCCTCAGATCTCCTGCGGGTCAAGAGGCATCGGCAGGGTCGCCAGGCGATTCGGGTCGGTCGTGATCCAAAGCGCACCGGGGGCGGTGTCGACAACCGACGAGGCCGCGCGCATCAGCGTCAGGCTGGCGTGAGACCCGATCTGCCGGAGCGATTGCAGGTGGCGCTGGGTCCATGCCTTGGCGCCGCCGACCTGTTCGCAGCTGAAGATTCCGAGCAGCACGCCATTGACCGAGAAGCAGATGGCCAATTGCGAGTGGATGCCCAGCGGATGCACATAGCCCGCCAGCAGTTCGACCAGCGCCGGATGGGTGCGCGCGTCGCTGGCCACGACACAACCGTCGCGCATCAGCGCCTGGAAGAACGGCCCGATGCTGGCATTCGGAATATCGCGGGCGGCCACCATGGCGTCACGGCTGGAGTCGTACATCGCCGCGCAACGCAACACGCGGCCGGTGGGCGTGTCGATGAAAAACCAGACCCCCGCCCGCGAGCACTCGATGTGCCCGGTGATGAAACGGGCCAGCCGTTCGAGGAACTGTGCACTGTCGATCTCGCCCCGCTCAAGCTGGCTGGAGATTTGCTGGAATGTGTCTGCTTCGGTCATGAGCGCCAAATTATGGATCGTCTGGCGGCCCGGCGACGGGCCGGCGCTTCAAGGGCGACGCGGAATTTTCAGCGCGGCGCCGAATCACAAAACTTCGCCACCGCGCACTGCGCGCACCGCGGCTTGCGCGCCAGGCACACGTAGCGGCCGTGCAGGATGAGCCAGTGGTGGGCGTCCGCCAGGTACTCGTGCGGAACCCGCTTCATCAGCTTCAGCTCGACCTCCAGTGGGGTCTTGCCCAGGCCCAGGCCGGTGCGGTTGGCGACCCTAAAGACATGCGTGTCCACCGCCAGCGTCGGCTCGCCGAACGCCACGTTGAGCACGACGTTGGCGGTCTTGCGCCCGACGCCCGGCAGCGCTTCGAGCGCCTCGCGCGAGCGCGGCACCGTGGCGCCATGCCGTTCGATCAGCAGGCGGGAGGTCTCCAGCAAGTTCTTCGCCTTGTTGCGGAACAACCCGATCGATTGGACGTGTTCGGTGATCGCCGGCAGCCCCAGCGCGAGCATCCGGGCCGGCGAATGGGCGACCGCAAACAGCCGCCGAGTGGCCTTGTTCACCCCGATGTCGGTGGCTTGCGCCGACAGCAGCACCGCAGCGAGCAACTCGAACACATTGGTGTATTCGAGTTCGCTGGCCGGTTGTGGATTGGCGGCCTTCAGCGTGGCAAAGAAGGGTGCGATGTCGGAGGTCTTCATGGTTGCCGATTGTCCCCGAGCGGCCGGCCATTCGAACCCCTGCCGCGGTTTCGGTCGATGCGGTACCTACAATCTGCGCCAGTTTCGCTCCGGCCATGCCCCCAATGAACTTCACCGCGTCCAGTTTCAAGGCCTACGACATTCGTGGCGTCGTGGGCGCAGGCATCGACGAACCCTTCGCCGAACACCTCGGGCGCGCGTTCGGGACCGAGGCGCGGCATGCCGGCGAGCGTGCGGTGGCCGTGGGGCGCGACGGGCGCTCGTCGGGCCCCGCCCTGGCCGCGGCGCTGATTCGCGGGCTGGTCGCAACCGGGCTGGACGTGGTCGATCTCGGCGCCGTGACGACCCCGATGCTGTACTACGTTGCCGCCACGCGCGGCGAGCACGGCTGCCACAGCGGGATCGTGGTCACCGGCAGCCACAACCCCAAGGACCACAACGGTTTCAAGATGGTGCTGGCGGGCCAGGCCATTCATGGTGAGCGAATCCAGGGCCTGCGCCGGCGCATGGAGACCGAAGCCTATTTCCTGGCGCCGGGCCGCCATGCGGCGATGAACATCGGCG
The DNA here is from genome assembly GCA_031415135.1 of Methylibium sp. Taxonomy (GTDB): domain Bacteria; phylum Pseudomonadota; class Gammaproteobacteria; order Burkholderiales; family Burkholderiaceae_C; genus LGRD01. The sequence continues at coordinate 23,149 of JANORB010000047.1, read as the reverse complement.
CCGAATACAGGGCGCGGATCAGCGCCGATTGCAAGCTGGCCCGCCGCATGAAGATCGTCGTTGACTGCGGCAATGGCATTGCGGGGGCTTCCGCACCGGGCATCTTGCGCGGCCTGGGTTGTGAGCTGGTCGAACTTTTTTCCGACGTCGACGGTGAATTTCCGAACCATCATCCGGACCCGAGCCGGCCCGAAAACCTGGTCGACCTGATCCGCACCGTGCAAGCCACCGGCGCCGAACTGGGCTTTGCGTTCGACGGTGACGGCGACCGGTTGGGCGTGGTCACGCGCGACGGGCAAGTGATCTACCCCGACCGTCAATTGATGTTGCTGGCCACCGACGTCCTGGGCCGCCACCCGGGCGCCACGGTGATCTTTGATGTGAAGTGCAGCCAGCGGCTCGCGCCTGTGATTGAAGCCGCCGGTGGCAAGGCCCTGATGTGGAAGACCGGGCATTCATTGATCAAGGCGAAGATGAAGGAGATCGGTTCGCCGATCTCCGGCGAGATGAGTGGCCACATCTTCTTCGGTGAGCGCTGGTACGGCTTCGATGACGCCACCTACACCGCCGCGCGGCTGCTCGAAATACTGAGTCGCGGCGCCGATCCCGGCGCGGTGCTGAATGCGCTGCCGACGAGTTTCAGCACGCCTGAGTTGAATGTGCCGTGTGCTGAGGGCGAGTCCGCGCAGGTGGTCGAGCGGCTGCTTGCAACCGCTGCATTTCCCGGTGCCAAAGAGATCATCACGATCGACGGCCTGCGGGTCGACTATGACGACGGCTTCGGCCTGATCCGGGCCAGCAATACCACGCCGGTGCTGGTGCTGCGCTTTGAAGGCCACACGCCGCAGGCGCTGGCGCGCATCGAGGCGGAGTTCATGGCCGCGTTGCGCGTGGCCAAACCCGGCGCCCGCGTTGCGGCCGCCGCCCACTGAGCCGCCGGAGCCGAACCGTGCGGGTACTGATCGTCAAGTTGTCATCGCTGGGCGATGTGGTGCACACCATGCCTGCCGTGCACGACATTCGCACGGCGTTTCCCGGTGCGCAGGTCGACTGGGCGGTGGAGCCTTTGTACGCGCCGCTGGTTCGGCGCGTCGAGGGCATCGGAGAGGTCATCGACTGTCCGCTGCGGCGCTGGCGAAAGGCGTGGTGGACGCGTTCCGTGCGGGCCGAGTGGGCGAGTCTTCGCAAGCGCCTTCAGTCGGTGAAATACGACGCCGTGATCGACATGCAGGGTCTGACCAAGTCGGCATGGATTGCGCGCACCGCGCACGGCCCGAGCCACGGCCTGGCCAACCGCACCGAAGGCTCCAGCCACGAATGGCCGGCCGCTTGGCTGGTCGACCACCCGATCAACGTCGAGCCGCACATTCACGCGATGGATCGCGCTCGCACGCTGGCCGCCAAGGCGCTGGGATTCGAAACGCAGGGCGCGCCGCGCTACGGCCTGCGCTCGCGCCCCATGGCGCCTGCCGAACGGCCGACCGTGGTCTTCGTGCATGGCAGCTCGCGTGACGACAAGCTGTGGCCGCAGGCGCACTGGATCAGCATCGGCAAGCGCCTGATCGACGCCGGCTGGCGCATCGCGCTGCCGCAGGGCAACGAGGCGGAGCAGACGCGGGCCGAGATGATCGGCGCGGCGCTGCAGTTCGACCGCACCCATCGGGTCGAAGTCTGGCCTGCGCTGAAGCTCGACGCGGTGGTCGACCGGCTCGCGGCGACCCAGGGCGTGATCGGGGTCGACAGCGGCCTGAGCCACATCGCGGTGGCCTTGAACCTGCCTCACGTTCAGATCTACAACTTCCCGACCGCCTGGCGCACCGGGCCGCAGCCCGCGCACGGCCAGCGCCACCAGGTGTGCGTTGAAGGCCAGAGCGTCCCGGGGCTGGAAGCGGTCTGGTCGGCGTGGAACCAGGTTCGCGAAGCCGGCGGCGCGTGAGCCCGCGTCGCCGGAGGCTGGCGTGACCTCGTCGCGGCACGCGTTGGCTCGCGCGCTCTATTCGGCGGTGCTGGTCTTGGCGTTGCCGGCTTATGTGCTTCGACTGTGGCGGCGTGGCCGAGCCGAACCGCTCTACCGGCACGCGATGGCACAGCGTTTCGGCCGCTACGCCGGCACGCCGTCGGCGGGCTGGGTCTGGGTGCACGCGGTCTCGCTCGGCGAAACGCGCGCCGCGGCGGCGTTGATCGACGCGCTGCGGCTGCAAAAGCCGGGCATGCGCTTGTTGCTGACGCACGGCACCGCCACCGGGTTTGAAGCCGGCCGCAGCCTGCTGCGTGACGGCGACGCGCAGACCTGGCTGCCGTACGACATGCCCTCCATCGTGGCGCGCTTCCTGGCCCGGTTCCGGCCTGTGGTGGGGGTGTTGATGGAAACCGAGATCTGGCCCGGGCTGCTGCTGGCCGCGCGAGCGGCGGCGGTGCCCATGGTGCTGGCCAATGCGCGGCTGAGCGAGAAGAGCCGGAGCAAAGGCACGCGTTTCGACGTGCTGCTGCGCCCGGCCATTGAAAGCCTGGCGATCGTGCTGGCCCAGACCGAGGCCGATGCGCAGCGCCTGGGTGCCAGCGGTGCCCGCGAGGTGGTGGTGTGCGGCAACCTGAAGTTCGACGTCACGCCCGATCCGGCTCAACTGGCGCAAGGAAGGGCCTGGCGCTCGCTGTTGCAGCGCAATGTCGTGCTGGCGGCGATCACCCGCGAAGGTGAAGAGGCGCTGGTGCTGGCGGCGTGGGCCGGCGTGGCCGAACCCAGGCCGCTGCTGGTGATCGTGCCGCGCCACCCGCAACGCTTCGACGAAGTTGCCGCGTTGGTGCAAGCCCGTGGCCTGACGCTGGCGCGGCGCAGTGCCTGGGCCGAGACGCCGCCGGCCGAGGCCTTGCAGGCGCAGGTGTGGCTGGGCGATTCGATGCGCGAGATGGCCTTGTATTACGCCGTTGCCAGCGTGGCCCTGCTCGGTGGCAGCTTTGCGCGCCTGGGAGGCCACAACCTCATCGAGGCAGCGGCCTGCGGCTGCCCGGTGGTCATGGGCCCGCACACTTTCAACTTTGCCGATGCCGCCGAAATGGCCATCGAGGCGGGCGCGGCGATTCGCACCGTCGACATGCCGCAGGCGCTGGGGCGGGCCATGGCGCTGCTGGCGCCAGAGGTGAATCGGCAGGCTTCGGCCAGCGCGCTGCGGTTTGCGGCCAGGCATCGGGGTGCGGCGGTGCGCATGGCCGAGCGCATCGTCGGCCTGATGCCCCGCTGATCCTGGGCGCAGTGTTCAGCGCTGCGGCCTCAGGCCCGCAGCAGCGCCAGGCCCTTCACGTTGTCGCTGCCGGGAAACACGTGTGTGTTCAGGCTGCGGGCGGAGATTTGCAAGTGATCGGCCAGCACGCCTTTGAACACCGAGCGCAGGTCGGTGGTGCTGCGCAGGTCACGGCCGTCGAGCCGATCCTTTTTCGCCAGCCCGGGCCAGTCGACGATGACGCGGCCGCCGTTGACCGCTCCGCCCAGCACGAAGACCACGCCACCGCTGCCGTGGTCTGTGCCCTGGGTGCCGTTGACGGCCACCTCGCGCCCGAACTCGCTGCTCACCACGATCACCGTGCGTTTCCAGGTGTCGCCTTGGCTCAAGCCATCGCGCAGCAGCGCCAGGCCGGCATCGAGTTGGCGCAGGCTGTTGATGGTCGACCCGTTCGGGCCGGACTGGTTGGCGTGCGAGTCCCAGCCGCCCAATTCGAGCACCGCCACCTGCGGCCCGTTCGGCTCGGCCAGAAACTCGGCGCAGCGCTGCGCCAAAGTCATGAAGTTGCGGTTGCGCGCATTCACCGCAGCCGCCCTGTCCGCCGGCATGGCCGATCCGAAATGCAGCGTCTTGGCGCGCGCCAGCGCGGCGCCCAGCGCGGCATCGTCGGCGTACAGGCGTTCGAGGCGTGCCACCAGATCGACCGAGGGTTCGGGCAGTGCCGACGGCGCCCAGGTGTCCACCACGCCCGGACCGCGCAGCACCAGCGGCACGGTCGTGCTCAGGGCAATGCCCTTGGCGCCGCCCGGGTCGAGCGCCCGCGCCAGCCAGCCGGTGCTCAGCTCGTAGGGCCGGGCGCCGCCGGACTCAAGCACCTGCTGCGCGTCGAAGTGCGATCGGTCGCGGTACGGCAAACCCACCGCATGCACGACCGCCAGTTCGGCACGACCGAACATCGCGTGCAACTGCGTCAGCTGCGGGTGCAAAGCGAAGTTCGAGTCCAGCGCCATGGCCGGGGTGGCGAACTGTGCCAGCGGGCCGCGGGCGGCGGCGAAATCAGGGTCGCCCATGGCCGGAGCGGCGAACAGGCCGTCCATGCCGCCACGCAGGATCACCAGCACGAGGCGGTTGCCGTTCGTGTTGCCGCCGGCCGCCAGGCAGAGCGACGACCAGGGCTGCAGCGTGCCGGCGGCGAGCAGGGCGCCGAGCAGCGCGCGGCGTTGCGGGTCAATGGTGGTTGGCATGTCGATCCGGTGTGTCAGCGGCGTTGGAACTCGGGCGCGAGCAGCATCAAGGCCAGCGCTTGCGACCCGTCGGCCGCGCGTTCGATCTGTCGGGCCGTGGCCGGGCTCAGCAGCCCGCCCAGGCTGTAGGCGGCGAGCGCGCGGGCGTCGATGCCGCGGCCGGCGCGGTCGGCCACGCGCGAGGCCCATTCGACCCGCTTCCACACCGCGTCGGGGCCGAGCCAGTCTTCGGCGCGATCGCTCCAGCCGGCCGGCGAGGGCGCGGCATGCAGGCGTTGACCCAGCGCCTGAACGCCGGCGCCACCGCTGCGCTCGAATTGCCGTTCATCCAGGCCCAGCACGCGCGCCGTGGACAGCACCAGCTCCTCGGGTGTCTTGAGCTTGGCCGGGTTGGGGTTCCACGCCTCGGGGCTGCGAACCAGTTCGCGATAGACCGCGGCCAACTGGCCCTGGTTGCGCAGGTAGGCGCTGGCCAGCCGGTCGACCAGCGCGGCGGGTGGATCGTCGGCGACAAAGTGGCGCGCCAATTTGAGCGCAATGAAATGCGCCGTGGCGGGGTGCTGCGCAAGATCGCACAGCACAAGGCGCAATCCATCCGCGCCTTCGGCGTAGTCTTTGCCGAGCACGGTCTTGCGCCCGGGCTCGTGCCAGGCGGGATCGAAGACGGCCGCCGATTGGCCCGGACCCGGAGCCACCCGCCAGCCGGTCAGCACGCGTGCGAATGCGGTCACGTCGGCCTGCGTGTAGCCGCTGCCCGGTGTTGCCTGGCCACGGCCGCTTTCGGCGCCCAGCGTGTGCAACTCCAACACTTCGCGCGCCAGGTTTTCATTCAGGCCGGTGACGCGCGGGCCCTCGCCGGTGCCGGCTGCGCGCTGTGCGGCGCGCGCGACGATGCGTGAACGTGGGCCGGCGGACAACACGTTGTCCAGGTAACGCAGCATGGCCGGGTGCGTGGTCGCGGCCAGCAGCAAGGTGTCGAACGAGCCTGCGATGTGGGGCCGGATGGCGTCGCGTTCAAACGCGCCCACCAGGCCCCGTGCGCTGCCCTTGGCGAGCGAGACGGTGAAGTGATTGCACCAGAACAGCTGCAGGCGCTCGGCAAACGGCCGCCGGGTCGCGGCCGCCGTGAGCAGGCGAGAGCGCAGGTCGGCCAGAATGATTTCGCGATAGGGGTTGGCCGGTGGCGGCTCGGCCATGCTGTTTGCACTGGCGCCAGTCTGAGGTGCGCGTGCGGCTTGCCGCATCACGCGTTCGGCCGCCACCCGGTCGAGTGCCTGCGCGGTGCTCAGCAGGCCTTCGCCACGCGGCGCATCGGCCGGGCCGATCTGGGCCAGCAGCCAGCCCTGTGGGTCGTCTTGCAGCACTTCCAGCGAAGCCTCACCCAAGCCGAACCGATGGGCGGCGATGGCGGACTGGATCGATGCGGGGTTGGACATGGGCGGTGCCTGGGGGCGGCGCCAAGAATGATGGCACGCGGTCAAGCGGCGGTGTCCGCCATGTCAAGAAGCGTTGCCGGCGGCCGCCGGCCGGCTCACAACACTTCGGACGCGAAGTCCGCCAGCCGCGAGCGCTCGCCGCGCGCCAGCGTGACATGGCCCGAATGCGGCCAGCCCTTGAAACGATCGACCGCGTAGGTGAGGCCCGAACTGCCTTCGGTCAGGTAGGGCGTGTCGATTTGCGCCAGGTTGCCCAGGCAGATGATCTTGGTGCCCGGCCCGGCGCGCGTGATCAGCGTTTTCATCTGCTTGGGCGTGAGGTTCTGCGCCTCGTCGATGATGACGAATTTGTTCAGGAAGGTGCGCCCGCGCATGAAGTTCAGGCTCTTGATCTTGACCTTGCTGCGCACCAGGTCGTTGGTGGCGGCGCGGCCCCATTCGCCGGCGCCGCCGTCGGTCTTGGACAGCACTTCGAGGTTGTCGTCAAGCGCGCCCATCCACGGGCTCATCTTTTCTTCTTCGGTGCCGGGCAGGAAGCCGATGTCCTCACCCACCGGCACGGTCACGCGGGTGACGATGATCTCGGTGTAGCGGCGGTCGTCCATCACTTGGCTCAGGCCGGCGGCCAAGGTCATCAGCGTCTTGCCCGCGCCCGCGGTGCCGGTGAGGGTGATGAAATCGCACTCCGGGTCCAGCAGCAAGTTGAGCGCGAAGTTCTGCTCGCGGTTGCGAGCGGTCACGCCCCAGACCGCGTTCTTCTGGTGGGTGTATTCCTTCAGCGTGCGCAGCACGGCGGTCTTGCCGGTGATCTCGGTGACCTTGGCATACAGCGGCGCGGCGCCCGGTGCCTCCAGGTAGACAAACTGGTTGATCAGCAGGGCAGGGACCATCGGCCCGCTGATGCGGTAGAACGTCAGGCCACCCTGGTTCCAGCTTTCCATGGTCTTGCCGTGCCGGTCCCAAAAATCGGCAGGCAGCGGCAGCACGCCGGTGTAGAGCAGGTCGACGTCGTCCAGCGTCTTGTCGTTGAAATAGTCTTCGGCCGGCAGGCCGAGCGCGCGCGCCTTGATGCGCATGTTGATGTCTTTGGACACCAGCACCACGTCGCGCCCGGGCTGTTGCTCGCGCAAGGCTTGCACCACCCCCAGGATCTGGTTGTCGGCCTTGCCTTGCGGCAAGCCGGCGGGCAGCGTGACGTTGATCAGGTTGGTCTGGAAGAACAGCTTGCCGCCGGCCTCGCGGTGGCCGGTGCGGGCCAGCGGCAGGCCTTCGGACATGCCGGTCGAATCGCGGCTGGGCATGCTGGCGGCCAGTGCGTCGAGATCGCGGCTCACCTGGCGCGCGTTGCGCGCCACCTCGGTCATGCCGCGCTTGTGGCCGTCCAGCTCCTCCAGCGTGATCATCGGCAGGTAGATGTCGTGTTCCTCGAAGCGGAACAGACAGGTCGGGTCGTGCATCAGCACGTTGGTGTCGAGCACGAACAAGGTGGCCGGGCCGGCGCCGCGCGGCTTGCGGGTGCGAAGTTCGGTCGGCGCCAGCGGCTTGCGGGCCGCAGGCTCGGGCTTCACCGGGCGATGCTCGACCGCCACGGGTTCCAGCTTCGCCACCGGCAACAGCTCGGGCCGGCCGGCCGGGCTTCGCGCCGTGGCCGCGCGGGACTTCTGCGGCTGCGGGGCCGGCTTGACGGCCGGCTGGGATTCGAAGTCTGAGATGGCGAGAAGCGCGGCGCGCTTGGCTGGCGGCTTGGGCAGTGGCATGGGTCGATTCAGAGTGACTGGAGTGTCGCCACCCGCCGTGCGGGTTTTGACGCGGGCGCAGCGGCTCAGCCGCCCTTCTTGAGGGCCTTGACGGCCTTCAGCACTTCTTCAACGTGCCCTGCGACCTTGAGGCCGCGCCATTCGCCCCGCAGCACCCCGGTGCCATCGATCAGGAAGGTGCTGCGCTCGATGCCCTTGACCTTCTTGCCGTACATGATCTTGTTCTTCACGACACCGAACATGTGGCAGAGTTTTTCCTCGGTATCGGCGATCAGCTCGAACGGCAGTTCCAGGCTTTGTTTGAACTTGTCGTGCGAGGCCATGTTGTCGCGCGAGACACCGAACACCACCGCGCCGGCCTTGACGAAGTCTTTGTGGTGATCTCGAAACTGCATTGCTTCGGTGGTGCAGCCCGGCGTGTTGTCCTTGGGATAAAAATAAAGGACGACGGTTTGTCCGAGGAAGGCCTGCGGAGTGAACTTCACACCACCGGTGGCGAGCGCTTCAAATTCCGGGAGGGCTTTATTGAGGGCTGGCGTCATGGAGTATTCTGCTTGGTTGCGCCGATGCAGGCGTAGCCGAAGATTATAAGGGCTGCAAAGCGCGGGCCTGCCTGTGCCCACTCACCCTCAAGTGGGAGGCGCGCTTTCAAAAAGCAGCGCCGCCACCACCGAACGCCCTTCCGCGAGCAAAACGTTGTAGGTGCGGCAGGCGGCGGCGGTGTCCATGGTTTCGACGCCGATGCGGCGGTCAATCAGCGCGCGCATCAGGCCCGGCCGAACAAACCGCAGGCGGGCGCCGCTGCCGAAGATGACCAACTCCGGTTCAAGTTGCGCCAGGCTTGCGAAGTGCGCCTCGGCCAGATCGGCAAACCGCTGCACCGGCCACGGCACAACCCCGCCTTGCCACGGCACGATCACGCTGACGCGGTGTTCGACGCCACCCACGATCACCCCGTCCGGCCCGTGCCTGGCGATGGCGTTCTGACCTTCGATGCGATCGGCTCTGAACTTCATGTCCTTGCACGGCCTGCCCGACGATGGCAGCCGCAACCCCTGTGCGAAAATTCTAAGCTTTGCGACACTCGCCCGTTTGCCCGGAGGCCCCTTTTGAGACCGATTGCCAAGTCAGCCAAGCTCGCCAACGTGTGCTACGACATCCGCGGGCCGGTGCTCGACAAGGCGCGGCAGATGGAGGAAGAAGGCCACCACATCATCAAGCTGAACATCGGCAACATTGCGGCGTTCGGGCTGGAGCCGCCGGACGAGATCGTGCAGGACATGATCCGCAACCTGCCGCATTCAGCCGGCTACACCGACAGCAAAGGCCTGTTCGCGCCGCGCAAGGCGGTGGTGCATTACACGCAGGAAAAGCATTTGCACGGCGTCACGGTCGACGACGTCTACCTGGGCAACGGCGCCTCGGAGCTGATCGTGATGAGCATGAATGCCTTGCTCAACGATGGCGACGAGGTGCTGATCCCGGCGCCCGACTACCCGCTCTACACCGCCGCGGTGGCGCTGTCGGGCGGCACGCCGGTGCATTACCTGTGCGACGAGCAGTCCGACTGGATGCCCGACATCGCCGACATCCGCGCCAGGATCACGCCGCGCACCAAGGCTATCGTCGTCATCAACCCGAACAACCCGACCGGCGCGCTGTACCCCGAAAGCCTGTTGTTGCAGCTCGTCGAGGTCGCGCGCGAGCACCAGTTGGTGGTCTTCGCCGACGAGATCTACGACAAGACGCTGTACGACGGCCACACCCACACCAGCATCGCAGCACTCGCCGACGACGTGCTGTTTCTCACCTTCAACGGGCTGTCCAAGAATTACCGGTCGTGTGGTTACCGCGCCGGCTGGATGGTGGTGTCGGGCGAGAAGCGGCACGCGCGCGACTACGTCGAGGGCCTGAACATGCTGGCCTCGATGCGCCTGTGCTCCAACACGCCGGGGCAGTTGGCGATCCAGACCGCGCTGGGCGGCTACCAGAGCATCAAGGACCTGGTGGCGCCGAGCGGCCGCCTGTGCCGCCAGCGCGACCTGGCCTACAAGCTGCTGACCGATATTCCGGGCGTCAGCGTGGTCAAGCCCAAGGCCGCGCTGTACATGTTCCCCAAGCTCGACACCAAGCTCTACCCGGTGGCCGACGATCAGCAGTTTGCCTACGATTTGTTGGCCGAAGAAAAAGTCCTGATCGTCCAGGGCACCGGCTTCAACTGGGCCCAGCCCGATCACTTCCGCCTGGTGTTCCTGCCCAATTCGGACGATCTGTCAGAGGCCATTGGCCGCATCGCGCGCTTCCTCGACCACTACCGCAAACGTCATTCGCGCTGATCGCGCAAGGCTTGTTCACCATGAAACCGATTCAAGTGGGATTGCTGGGCATAGGCACCGTGGGCAGCGGCACCTTCAATGTGCTGCAACGCAACCAGCAAGAGATCCAGCGCCGGGCCGGCCGCGCCATTCACATCACGATGGTGGCCGATCTGGACACCGCCCGCGCGCGCGCCATCGTGGGTGACAGCGTCCGGGTGGTGAGCGATGCGCGTGCCGTGATCGCCAACCCCGAGATCGACATCGTCATCGAATTGATCGGCGGCTACGGCGTGGCCAAGGCGCTGGTGCTTGAGGCCATCCAGGCCGGCAAGCATGTGGTGACGGCCAACAAGGCCTTGCTGGCGGTGCACGGCACGGAAATCTTTGCGGCCGCGCGCGACCGGGGCGTGGTCGTCGCGTTCGAAGCCGCGGTGGCCGGCGGCATTCCGATCATCAAGGCCTTGCGCGAAGGGCTGACCGCCAACCGCATCGAATGGATCGCCGGCATCATCAACGGAACGACGAATTTCATCCTCTCCGAGATGCGCGCCAAGGGGCTGGATTTCGATGTGGTGCTGAAGGAAGCGCAGCGCCTGGGCTATGCCGAAGCCGACCCCACGTTCGACATCGAAGGCATCGACGCGGCACACAAGGCGACGCTGATGAGCGCCATCGCGTTCGGCACCCCGGTGCAGTTCGACAAGGCGCATGTCGAGGGCATCACCCGGCTGAACCCGGCCGACATCCGCTATGCCGAGCAGCTCGGCTACCGCATCAAGCTGCTCGGCATCACCAAGCGGCGCGACGACCTGAGGACCGCGGCGTGGCCGCTGGGCGCCATCGAGTTGCGCGTGCACCCGACGCTGATCCCGGCCAAGCGGCTGATCGCCAACGTCGAAGGCGCGATGAACGCGGTCGTGGTGCGGGGCGATGCGGTGGGTGCCACGCTCTACTACGGCAAGGGCGCGGGCTCCGAGCCCACCGCCTCGGCGGTGATTGCCGACCTGGTCGACATCACCCGGCTGCACAGCGCCGACCCCGACCACCGCGTGCCGCACCTCGCGTTCCAGCACAGCGCGATGCAAGACACACCGATCCTGCCCATCAGCGACGTGATCACGGCGTTTTATCTGCGCTTGCAGGTGGCCGACCAGGCCGGCGTGCTGGCCCGCATCACCGGCATCCTGGCCGAACACGACATTTCCATCGACGCGCTGCTGCAGCGCGAATCCGCCGAAGGCGAGGCTCAGACCGATGTGATCATCCTGACGCACGACACCGTCGAGGGCCGCATGAACAAGGCGATGGCGCAGATGCAGGCGCTGCCCACCGTGCTGGCGCCGATCGTGCGGATTCGCAAGGAAGAGCTGAGTTGAGGCGCATGGCCTGAAGGGCAGTCGGTGTTGCAAGGAACCCCAGTGAACTCACCTGCGACGCTCAGGGATCTTTTTCGTGCCCTCGACTTCGAGCGCCCACTGGACGCCGACGACCCGGCCGACCGGGCGCTGTACGTCGAGGGCATGCACACGTCTGAAGGCATCAGCCCGATCGATGAATTGCGGGTCAACATCGAAATTGCCGACCGGCCCGGCACGTGGCTTTTCACGGGCCATCGAGGCGTGGGCAAGTCCACCGAACTGCGGCGCATGGCGCATGAGCTGCGTGAAAAGGGATTCTTTGTGGTCGTCGCCGATGTCGGCGAATACCTGAACCTGGCAGAGCCGGTGAAGATCGAAACCTTGCTGCTCGCCGCAGTGGCCTCCCTGGCCGACGGCGCGGACAAGCTGCTCGGCGGTTCTCGATTGGAGGCAAGTTACGCCCAACGCCTGTGGGGCTGGTTGACGAGCACCGAGGTGACGCTGACGCAAATCAACACCAAGCTGGGGGAGACGGGGTTCACCGCCCAACTGAAAGAGAACCCGGACTTTCGGCTGAAAGTGCAGCAGGCTTTGGAGGCGTCTCCCGGCACCTGGTTCAAGAATGTCAAGGCCTTCGTGGCGCAACTGGTTGACGACGTTCGCAAACAGCGCGGCGAGCAGGCGCAAGTGGTCTTGATCCTCGACTCCCCGGAGCGGCTTCGTGTCACCGGCGCCGATGCGGGTGTGTGCTACGACGCCATCCAGCGCACCTTCGACGTCAATGGCCAGTACTTCAAGCTCGAACACCTGCACGTGGTGTACAGCGTGCCGCCGTACCTGCCGTTTTTGTCGCCCCGCATCGGCGCTCATTTTGGTGTCGAGATTTGCAAGCTGCCGCACGTCAAAGTGTTTGTCACGCCCGATTTCGATCGCGGCACACAAGTCGCGCAAGCCCACGCGCCGGGAATCGCGTTGCTGGTGCAAAGCGTGCGCCGCCGCTATGCGCAGGTCGAGCAGGTGCTGCCGCTGGCCGTGCTGGAGCGCTTGGCGCTGGTGTCCAGTGGCAGCGTGCGCGACTTCTTCCGGCTTGTGCGCTCGGTGTGCACCAAGGCCCTGGCCTCCAATGCGGCGCTGCCCGTGAACGATGCGCGCTGGCCGGCGATGGCCGAGGCGACCTTGCGCGCTGAAATGCCGCTGGCCGACGAAGACCTGGCGCGCCTGGCCCGGGTGCGCGAGACCCATGGCATTGCACTGGACAAGATGGAGAACCTCGACAAGGTGGCCAGGCTGTTCGACGGCGGTCTGGTGCTGAACTATCGCAATGGGCGAGACTGGTGCGACGTGCACTTTGTATTGCACGCCGACCTGCCGGGCCCGGCAGCGCTGGCGGCCGCGTTCCCGGCCGTGGTTCCAGCCCCCGGTGATGCGGGCGCCGCAGGCACGTGAGCGCGCAGGCTGCGACGGCGCAAACGCCCGACCAGGTCTGGCGCGAAATGCGCCTGCACATGGACTGGAGCGCGGGGCTGAGCCTGTGCTTCCTGTTCGCCGATTCGCCGTCTGCGGTGGCGCCCATCCGCGAGTGGGCCGACGATGCCTGGCAGTGGCGCACCGCCCCTTTGTTGCTGATCGAACCCACCGATGCCAGCCTCGCCGCCGAAGCGGTGCTCGCCGCGCTTGAGCAGCAGCGCGCGCGCCTGCCTGGCACGCGCGCACCGGTCTGGGTGCAATTGCTGGCGCGTGACGAGCAGGGCAGCAGCGCCTGGGACGCCGCCCGCGCACGCTGCCTCGCGCGCTTGAATGAAGGCCGCGAGTGGCTGGTGCGCGAGTTCGCTCGGCCGCTGGTGCTGTGCCTGCCCACGCCCTGGCTTGCGCGCACGGGCCACACGGCGCCCGACCTGTGGCATGTGCGCAGTTTCACAGCGGTGGTGGCTGCGCAGGCAGGCGTTCCGGGCGCCGGCACGGCCGCGCCGCGAACGATGGCAGATACCAGTGCTGAATTGTTGGCCGAGCCCGAGCGACAACTGTTCGACGCTCGCGCTCGGTGTGCCGCCAGCAACAGCGCCAACAACCGGCGTGAATTGTCGATTGCGCTTGGCGATTTTGGTGACGCCTGCGCAACCGCTGGCCGGGGTGAGGCGGCGCTCGCCGCCTACCGCGAAAGCCTGGCGCTGCGCCGGCAATTGCGCCAGGTGTTGGGTGACGGGCCGCAGGTGCTGCGCGACCTGTCGGTCTCGTTGGACAAGGTGGGCCAGGCCGAAGCCGATGCCGGCCGCAGCGAAGCGGCGCTGGCCGCGTACCGCGAGAGCCTGGCGCTGCGCCGGCAATTGCGCGAGGTGCTGGGTGATGGGCCGCAGGTGCTGCGCGACCTGTCGGTCTCGTTGAGCAAGGTGGGCGAGGCCGAAGCCGCTGCCGGCCGCGGCGAAGCGGCGCTGGCCGCGTACCGCGAGAGCCTGGCGCTGCGCCGACAATTGCGCCAGGCGCTGGGCGACGGGCCGAAGGTGCTGCGTGACCTGTCGGTCTCGTTGAGCAACGTGGGCGAGGCCGAAGCCGCTGCCGGCCGCGGCGAAGCGGCGCTGGCCGCGTACCGCGAAAGCCTGGCGCTGCGCCGGCAATTGCGTGAAGCGCTGGGCGATGGGCCGCAGGTGCTTGACGATCTGGCGGTGTCGCTGGAGCGGCTGGCCGGTCATGCGGAGAACGCCGCCGAACGCCGCGCCGCCAGTGCAGAAGCAGTGGTGTTGCGCGAGCGGCTTGTCGCCGCCATGCCCGATTCAACTTGGCACCACGGCCGCCTTGAAGTAGCCCGGCGGATCGCGGCGGAGCTGGCCGAGCCATCGGCACAGCGAGAATAGGTGCCCAATTCCTTTTCCCCAGACGGCACCCACGTGAAATACATCAGCACCCGCGGCGACAACACACCGCGCGGTTTCTCCGATATCCTGCTCGAAGGCTTGGCCCCCGATGGCGGGCTGTACCTGCCTGACCACTATCCGAAGATCGACGCAGCAACGCTGGCGCGCTGGCGAGGATTGAGCTACCACGCGCTGGCGTTCGAGATCCTGTCGCTGTTCATCGACGACATTCCCGCCGCGGACCTGCGCGACTTGGCCGCGGCCACCTACACCGAGGCGGTCTTCGGCACGCCGCAAATCACGCCGCTGAAGCAGCTCGAGCCCGGGCTGTGGTTGCAAGGCCTGTCGAACGGCCCGACGCTGGCGTTCAAGGACATGGCGATGCAGTTGCTGGGCCGCTTGTTCGAATACGAACTGGCCCGGCGCGGACGCACGCTCAACATCCTGGGCGCGACCTCGGGCGACACCGGCAGCGCGGCCGAATACGCGATGCGCGGCAGGCTGGGCGTCAAGGTGTTCATGCTGTCGCCACACGGCCGCATGAGCCCGTTTCAGCAGGCGCAGATGTTCAGCCTGCAAGACGCCAACATCCACAACATCGTGGTGCAAGGTGTGTTCGACGATTGCCAGGACATCGTCAAGGCGGTGTCGAACGACCTGGCCTTCAAGCGCGAGCACCACATCGGCACGGTCAACTCGATCAACTGGGCGCGCTTGCTGGCCCAGGTGGTGTACTACTTTGCCGGTTACTTCCAGGCCACGTCACGAGCCCCCAAGCTCGGCTCCGCCTCTGTACCCCCCGAGGGGGCTCTTTCGCCTTGGGGCGGCCCGGCGGCGAAAGGCAACGGCGAGCAGGTCAGCTTTGCCGTGCCGTCGGGCAATTTCGGCAACATCTGCGCCGGCCATGTGGCGCGCATGATGGGCTTGCCGATCCGGCAACTGGTGCTCGCCACGAATGAAAACAATGTGCTCGACGAGTTCTTTCGCACCGGCACCTACCGCGTGCGCGGCAGCGCCGAAACGCATCAGACCTCCAGCCCGTCGATGGACATTTCCAAGGCGTCGAACTTCGAGCGCTTTGTGTTCGACCTGCTCGGGCGCGATGCGGCGCGCACGCGCGAGCTGTTCCAGCGCCAGGTCGAGCAGCGCGGCGCGTTCACGCTGAGCGCGCCCGAGTTCGCGCGCCTCCCGGCGTTCGGATTCGTCTCCGGCACCAGCACCCACGCAGACCGCCTGGCCACCATTGCCGACACCTGGCAGCACCTGGGCGTGATGATCGACACCCACACCGCCGACGGGCTCAAGGTGGCGCGCGAACACCGGCGCAGCGGCGAGCCCGTGATCGTGCTGGAGACCGCGCTGCCGGCCAAGTTTGCCCAGACGATTCGAGAGGCCACCGGGCGCGAACCGGAGCGCCCCCAGGCGCTGCAAGGGATCGAGGCGCTGCCGCAGCGTTTCAAGCTCATGCCGGCCGACGTGCAAGCGGTCAAGGACTACATCCGCGAGAATGCCTGAGCCATGAAAGTCATCGGCTTCTGCGGCTACTCCGGGTCTGGCAAGACCACGCTGGTTGAACAGCTGATCGTTCGCATGCGCCTGGCCGCGCAGCGGGTGTCGGTCGTCAAGCATGCTCACCATGCGTTCGACATCGACCATGTGGGCAAGGATTCGTGGCGCCACCGCGAGGCCGGCGCGTTCGAGGTGGTCGTCGCCTCGGATCGCCGGCTGGCCAAGATCCGCGAATTCGAAGTCCACGCCGAGCCCACGGTGCACCAGCTGATTGCCGAGTTGTACGACTGCGATTGGGTGCTGGTCGAAGGCTTCAAGCATGCCGACCTGTTGAAGATCGAGGTCTGGCGCGTGGCCACGGGCAAGCCCGCGCAGTACCCTCATGACCCGTACGTCGTCGCGATTTCGACCGACAGCCCCGAGCAGCTGCCCGAGCCCACGGCGCTGCCGGTGCTCGACCTGAACGACCCTGACGCCGTGGCCGAGTTTCTGCTCGCCAATCCTGCCCGCTATGAGTACACCTGCCCCCTCCCCATCGCCCCCGACACGATCGCCGCTGCTGACGCTGGAACAGGCGCTGGAGCGCTTGTTGAGCGCGGTCCAGCCGCTGCCGGCGGCTGAACACCAGCGGGTCTCGACCTTCGACGCGCTCGGCCGCGTGCTGGCCGAGGCCGTGCGCTCGGGGCTGGACGTGCCACCGGCCGACAACACCTCGATGGATGGCTACGCGCTGCGCTGCGCCGATGTGCCGGCCGCCGGCAGCTTGCTGCCGGTCAGCCAGCGCATTCCCGCCGGCGTGGTCGGGGCGCCGCTGTTGCCGGGCAGCGCGGCACGAATTTTCACCGGCGCGCAAGTGCCGGCGGGGGCCGACGCGGTGGTGATGCAGGAGCAGTGCGAGCCTGAAGGCAATGGCGTGCGCGTCAACACCGTTCCGCGCCCGGGGCAATGGATTCGGCGCCGCGGGGAAGACGTGCGCCAAGGCGCCGTGGTGCTTCCGGCCGGCACGCGGCTGACGCCGCAAGGGCTGGGTCTGGCGGCCACGGTTGGCGCGGCCACGCTGTGCGTGGCAGCGCGGCCACGGGTGGCGCTGTTCTCCACCGGCGATGAACTGGCCATGCCCGGCCAGCCGCTCAAGCCGGGTGCCATCTACAACTCCAACCGCTTCACGCTGCGCGCACTGATCCAGGCGCTGGGCTGCGAATGCACCGATCTGGGCATCGTGCCCGACCGGCTCGACGCGACCCGCGCCGCCTTGCGCCAGGCCGCGCAGGGCAACCACCTGATCGTCACCTCGGGCGGGGTGTCGGTGGGCGACGAAGACCACCTGCGCCCCGCCGTGGCCGCCGAGGGCCGCATCGACCTGTGGCAGATCGCCATCAAGCCGGGCAAGCCGCTGGCGTTCGGTGAAGTGCGCCGGCCCGACACGTCGGCGGCGTATTTCATCGGCTTGCCGGGCAATCCGGTGTCGAGCTTCATCACCTTCCTGCTGGCGGTGCGACCGGTGCTGCTGCGGCTGCAGGGCGCCACCGAATTGAGCCCCGGCAGCGTCAGCCTGCGTGCCGACTTCGACTGGCCGCTGCCGGACCAGCGGCGCGAGTTCCTGCGCGTGCGCCGCAATGCGCAGGGTGGCCTGGACCTGTTTCCGAATCAAAGTTCCGGCGTGCTGACCTCGACCGTGTGGGGCGATGGTGTGGTGGACAACCCCAGCGGCCATGTCATCCGGCGCGGTGATGCGGTAACCTGCCTGTTGTTTTCGGAACTGCTGTCATGAAGGTCAACGTGCGCTATTTCGCCTCGATTCGGGAGTCTCTCGGCGCGGGCGAAAGCCTGGCGCTGGTTACCGAGCCAACCGTCGGTGGAGTGCGCGATGCCTTGATCGCGCGCGGCGGCCCGCACGCCACGGCGCTGGCCCGTGGGCGGGCGTTGCGCTGCGCGCTGAACCAGGTGCTGTGTGACGAGTCCGCCGCTGTGATCGACGGCGCCGAGGTCGCGTTCTTTCCCCCGGTCACCGGCGGCTGACATGGCACAGGCGCGGGTCACGGTTCAAACGCAGGATTTCGACCTCAGCGCCGAGGTTTCCGCGCTGCGCGCCGGCGACGCCGCGGTCGGCGCGATCGCCACCTTCACCGGCACCGTGCGCGATCGCAACGACGGCTCGGGCGTCAGCGCCATGGAGCTGGAGCACTACCCCGGCATGACCGAACGCGCCATCGAAGCGATGATCGACGAGGCGATGCGGCGTTTCGACATTCGCGCCGCACGCGTGATCCACCGGGTCGGCATGCTGCGGCCGATGGACCAGATCGTGCTGGTGGCGGTCAGCTCGGGGCACCGCGGCCAGGCGTTCCAGGCCTGCGAATTCCTGATGGACTACCTGAAGACGCAGGCGCCGTTCTGGAAGAAGGAAGTCACGCCGGAGGGTGCGCGCTGGGTCGATGCGCGGGTCAGTGACGATGAAGCCCTCAAGCGCTGGGGCATCGCCAACGCCGGCAACGCGGGCCTGTGAATTCAAGCCTGCCCTGGGCGCAGATTCTGGCCGTCGCCGGTGGCGCGGCGGCCGGCGCGTTGTTGCGCTGGCGCGCCGGGCTGTGGCTGAATGCCGGCTGGTCGGGTTTTCCGCTCGGCACCTTGGCCGTCAACGGTGTGGGTGGTTTGCTCGTCGGTGTGGCGCTGGCGTGGTTCGAGCGCTCGCCGAACGAGTTGCTGCGCCTGCTCGTCGTGACCGGATTCCTGGGCGGGCTGACGACGTTCTCGGCCTTTTCGGTCGAATCGCTGGTGCTGCTGCAGCGCGGCCTGTGGCCGATGGCCATCGTCCACACCGGAGCGCATGTGCTGGGCGCGCTCGGTTGCGCGGCCATCGGCTTCTGGGTGGCCCAACAATTCCTGGTGTGACGGCCCCGGGTGCCCGGGTGCGAACCAGCGCATAACTGTTCGGTAACGCTGGTTCAGGCACAAACGCAGCTTCGAGAACTTCGAAAGCGGCGCCGTGGCGGTGACGGGTCCAGCGGGTGGGGCGGGCAAAGGCCATGCTAAGGTGAGGGCTCAGATGCTGCTGCGTCTTGCTAGCCTGTCCATGGTGGATTCCCGTTCACAGCCGACCGAGCCGACACAGGCGAATGGCCTGCAACTCGAATTGCTCGGCGTGGCCCGCCTGTTGCGCAACGGAGTTGTGCTCCAACTGCTCGAACGCAGGGACGCGGCGCTGCTGGCGCTGCTGGTCATCGAAGGGCCGACCGCGCGCGCCCGCATCGCCGCGCTGATCTGGCCCGACAGCGACATCAAGCATGCCGGCAACAGCCTGCGCCAGCGGCTGTTTCGCCTCAAGCGGATCGCCGGGCAAGACGTGGTGCTGGGGGATCGGCTGCTGGCGCTGGCCAGCCATGTCCAGCACGACCTGGGCGCATTTGCCGATCGGACCCTGCTGAAGGGCGATCGCAGCCTGGGCGAGTTGCTGGGCAGCGCCGACTACAGCGACAGCGCGGAGCTTGGGGCCTGGGTCCAGATCGCGCGCGAGCAGTGGCGCGCGGCGCGGCGCCAGGCGATGGCCGAAGCCGCATCCCGCCTCGAAGGCGAGGGCCATCTGGCTGGCGCGCTCGAACTCGCCGAGCGCCTGGTGCTCGACGACCCCTGCGCCGAACATGCGCACCGCCGCGTCATGCGCCTGCACTACCTGCGCGGTGACCGGGCTGCGGCACTGGCGGCTTTCGAGCGCTGCGGCAGCCTGCTCAAGCGCGAGGTCAATGCCTCGCCCGGCAAAGAGACGCGCCAGCTCGCGTCGACGATCGAAGCCAGCGGCAGCTTGCAACAGCCCGCGCGCGCCGCGCCGCAGCCCTTGCCCACCAGCCTGCGGCGGCCGCCCCGGCTGGTGGGGCGCGACGCGCAATGGCGCCAACTCGAAGATGCCGCCGCGCAGGGCGGCACCGTGCTGCTCGAAGGCGAGCCCGGCAGCGGCAAGTCGCGCCTGCTGCAAGACTTTGCCGCCGCGCGGCATTGGCCAGCCCCCGCCGGCGCGCGCCCTGGCGACGAAGCCGTGCCCTATGCGCTGGCGTCACGCTGGCTCGACGGTCTGCTGGGGCACTTCGCGCTGCCGGCCGACGCGGCGCTGCGGCGCGAGCTGGCCCGCCTGGTGCCGCGGCTGGCCGACCCGCGCGACCCAACGGCCGGGCTGTTGGAGCCGGCGCGCCTGCTGCAAGCGCTCGAGTCGGTGTTGTCGGCCTGGCGGTCAAACGCCGCTCAGGCCCAATCCGGGGCTGGCGTTGGCATGCTGGGCATGGCGCTCGATGACTTGCAGTTTGCCGACCCCGCGTCGCTGGAGTTGCTGTTCGGCCTGGCGAGCCCCGGGCCGGCGCTCGATGACACCGGCTGGTGCTGGGTGCTGGCGTTGCGCGCCGACGTGCAGCCGGACGAGTTGCGCAAGCGGCGGCAAAGTCCGGCGCTCCAGCGG
The DNA here is from genome assembly GCA_031415135.1 of Methylibium sp. Taxonomy (GTDB): domain Bacteria; phylum Pseudomonadota; class Gammaproteobacteria; order Burkholderiales; family Burkholderiaceae_C; genus LGRD01. The sequence goes on along the minus strand of JANORB010000047.1, from coordinate 3,016 downwards.
ATCGTGCACCTGCGTCTGGCCCCGCTGAACGAGCCCGAGGTCGAGGCACTGCTCGATTCGCTGCAGTTGCCTGGCCTGGTCGCCCCGGCATGGGCAGCGCCGCTCGTGGCCCATTGCGGCGGGCACCCGTTTGCCATCATCGACACGCTGGCCGGCCTTCATGCCCAAGGCCAGCACGAATTCTCGGCCGGTCCGAACCTTTCAGCGCACTCGAGCCAGCGGGTCGGCGCCGTGGTTCGCCGGCTCGAACAACTGCCGGCGGATGCCCAGCAGATGGCGCACGTGGCGGCTGCGGCGGGGCAGGACTTCTGCGTCGAGCTGGCCGCGTTCACGCTCGGCTGTGCGCCGGTCGCGCTGGCCGCGCCGTGGCGAACCCTGGAACAGGCGGGGCTGTTCCGCAGCGGCGGCTTTGCCCACGACCTGGTGCGCCAAGCCGCGCTCGATGCCTTGCCGCGCGCCATCGAGCAGGCGCTGCACCGGCAAATTGCGCAGTGGCTGGTGCAATCAGGCGACGTGCGGAGTACGCCGCGCGCGGCGCGCATCGCGGCGCATTGGGATGCCGCGGCCGAGTGGCCCCTGGCAGCGCGGAGTTACGAGGTGGCGGCCCACGAGGCGCGCGTGCGGTCGGCACGCCGCGAGGAACTGCAGGCGCTGGACGCGGCCGCGCGCTGCCATCGCGCCGTCAAGCTGCCGGCCGGCGACGACGCCGCCTTCGACTGCGAATGCCGTGGCGTGGATCTGCTGCTCTTGATCGATTCCGCCGACACCGCGCTGGCACGCGCCCAAGGCCTGTTCGAGCGTGCCGGCACCGATCGGCAGCGCTCGGCGGCGCTGGTGGCGCGCGCCCATGTGCTCGGAGAACGCTACCAGCCCGAAGCCGCGCTGGCCGATGCCCTGGCGGCCGGCCTGCTGGCTGATGCGGTGCTGGCGCCACGACTGCAATTGCTCGCCAGGCAGCGGGCCGCGGCGGCGCTGACGCGGCTGGCGCGCCCGGACGAAGCGGTGGCCATGCTTCAGGTGCAGCCGAACGAGCTTGGGCATCTGGATGACGAGGAGCGCCTGCTCTGGCTGAGCGACCATGCCTCGACGCTCGACCACGCCGACCGGCGGGTCGAGGCGGTGGCGATGTTCGAGCGTGCCATCGCGCAGGCCGAAGCGCTGGGCCACTGGGGCGCGGCCAATGAAGCCTGGGGCAACAAGGCCATCGCGCTGATGTACCTGCACCGCCTGCCTGCCAGCCTGGAGGCGTCGCAAAAGGCCATCGAATGTGGCCAACGCGCCGGCAGCGAACGCGGCAGCATGCTGATCGACGAAATGTCGATGGCCGGCACGCTGCGCGACCTGGGCCGCTTTGCCGATTACCTGGCACGCGCCGAAGCACTGCCGCAGGCGCTGCGCAATGTGGGCTACGCGCTGTGGGCGTGCAATGCCGAGAACGACCTGGCGATCTGCTTTGCCTGGCTGGGGCGGCCCGAACTGGCGCAGCGCACCCTGACGCCGGTGCCTGACGACATGGCGCCGATCATGCGGGCGGCACGCCTGTACACGCAGGCGCGCCTGTTGCGCTGGCGGCCCACGGCGGCGGGTGGAGCGCGCCCGGCAGCCCTGGTGCGCCAGGCCAACGCACTCATCGAGGCAGGCGGCGGCACGGGCAACAGCTATGTGCGGCTCAAGGTGGCGCTCGAACTGGCGCGCGACGAAGAACCCACCGCTGCGCTGGCCGCGACAGTGCGCATCGAGGCCGAAGCGCAACGGCGCGAGCAGTGGATGTTGGCTGCCCACGCGTTGGTGATGCGCACCGAACTGTTGACGCAGATGGCGGCCACCGAGCGTGCCGCGCTGGCGGCTTGCGAGCTGATCGAGCGCTGCGAGCGCGACGGGCCGGTGCCGGCCCTGTACGCCCCCGAAGTCTGGTGGGTGGCTTACCGTGCACTGCGCCCGGTGGACCCGGCGCGCGCCCGCGCGGCGTTGATGCGGGCCCACGACTGGATCGAAAAGACTGCGATGCCACAAGTCCCGGCGATCTTCCAGCACAGCTTTCGCGAACGCAACCCGGTGAATGTGGCGGTGCGGGCGGCGATGGCGCAAGACGGCGCATCTTCGCCGATGCTGGAAAGCCGCACGACGCCCGGTTGAGGCGTGCCGTTGCACCGGCGTATCCCGCGCCACACCCTCCTGCGCACCGCACGAATAACGCTGCGGTAACGCACCTCCCGATACCTTTGCGTTCAGGCGACACGCCGGCAACAGCGGGTCGACCTCGGCCGAGGGTCCGAAGGCGCGGCGGCAACCAAAAAGCACCACCCAAGGAGGTTCTTCATGCGGCTCGATCGGCACCGTCGTCATGCGCCCGGCCGGGCACGGCCAGGCTGAGTCATGCACCCGGCGGCTTGCGGCTTGGCGGTGCTGCTGACGCTGGCATGCGCGGCAACTCCGGGCTTCACGGGCGACGCAGCCGCGGGTCGCCGCAGCGCCGGCGACACAGCGCCGATCGATCTCGGCCTGCGCCTGCTCGACCCGCGCCGGGCGCTGCCGGCGAAGGAGCCACTCGAAGCCGAGATCGGCAAGGCGCGCGAGGCATTGTTTGCGGGCCCGACCGAGCCCGGGCTCGCAGGCCGGATCGGCCCGGGCTTGGCCGAGTTGCTGGCCGACAAGGATCTGCATCTGCTGCGCGAACGCCTGGCCCGGCTGGCCGACGCGGACGACCTGCTCGGCCGGGCGCGGGCCGAAGCGGGCCGGTTTTTCGAGGGAGGCGAGCTTGACGGTGGCGTCGCGCGCAGCGCCAGGCCGAGCTTCGAGCACTGGGTCACCGCGGTGCGCCGGTCCCTGGGCCGCCCGCAGCCCGGTCCGGCAACAGCGCCCACCCAGGCCGCCGTGGCCGCCGCCCTGCAAGCCAACGCGGCGGCCTACCAACGCTACACGCTGAGGCGCGATCAGCACGAACTCCAGCGCTTCGAATTCCGGCACGCGGTCGAGCGGGCGCGGCGTTCGCCGAACGGCCTGCCGCTGGTCGAGC